>DKZT01000058.1 GCA_002493755.1 Ruminococcaceae bacterium UBA7067 | reverse complement strand
AAACTCTAAACTCTAAACTCCAAACTCTAAACTCTAAACTCTAAACTCTAAACTCTAAACTCAAATTTATTTTATAAACTTTCCCTTTTGCTATTGCAAGATTTTTCACAAATTGGTATAATGATTTGCGACAGTGTTTTCACAAACGAAAGGATGATAAAATTTGAAAAAGATTATAGCATTTTTATCTGTTGCGGCAGCGGCAATGCTCACTTTCTGCTCCTGCGCACCGGCAGGCACAGGCGCTAACGGCGCTAACAACGCAGGCGGTATGAATAATATGTGGTTTATAATTTTAATCTATGTTGCTATTTTTGCCGCTTTGTATTTCTTTATGATTCGCCCGAACTCAAAGAGAAAAAAGCAAGAGCAGGCTATGAGAGATAACCTTGAAATCGGCGATGAGATTACAACAATCGGCGGTATTATGGGCAGAGTTGTAAGCATTAAGGAAGAGACGGACTCATTCGTTATCGAAACAGGCTCCGACAGAGTTAAGATGCAGTTCAAGCGCTGGGCGCTCTCAACAATAGACACCGTTAAGGACACTCCGAAGACAGGAACAGAAACAAAGTCAAAGGGTATTTTCGGCAGAAGCAAGAACGAAAAGAAAGATAAGTAATTGTAATAATTTCCCGATAATATGAATACCTATGAATTGTAGAAAGCAATTCATAGGTATTTTTTGTTGGAGGAAAAATTATGGAGATGAACAAGAATATAAAGGGTATAATCATCGGAGGCGTGGCGGAAATAATCGCCTGTATTCTGCTTTTCCTCTTAACAGCGTTTGCTCTTACAAAAGCCGGATATATTCCCGACAGCATAATATCAACTCTCACAACGGTCTTAAGCGCGGCAAGCTGTCTTATCGGCGGATTTATAACCGGAAGGCTTGTCAAAAGCTCGGGTATGCTCACAGGCGCGGCTACCGGTTTTATTCTGCTGTTTATCCAGCTTTTAATATCGCTTATATCGGGCGAGCTATCCCCTACGGTTATGATAATAATTAAAGCCGCCGCTATGATACTAAGCGGAGCAATCGGGGGAATTTTCGGAGTGAACAAAAAAGAGAAAATATGATAAGCAGTTTTGAGTTGAAGGGAATAACCATATTTAATAATATCACCATAGCTGTACGCAGCTTAGCGTACAGCTATTTTTTTGTAAAAGCATACAGCTATTTCAAAAATCCTATTGACATTCGGCAGAATATGGAATATACTAATTGTACCATTAGTAATAGAACATTGTAATACAAATGGTACAACGGTAATACAATATTCTCGGAAAGGGGTGATATTATGTTCTCGTTAAATTATGACAGCCGAGAGCCTATATACGAGCAGCTTTACAACAACGTGGTTAAGCTTGTTGCTCTCGGAGTATTGAAGCCCGACGAGCAGCTGCCGACTGTCCGGGCGCTCGCCAAGGATGTCGGAGTAAACCCAAACACCGTTGCAAAGGTATATCAGATGCTTGAGCGTGACAAAATTACCTATTCGGTGGTCGGCAAAGGCTCGTTTATTGCGCCGAATGCTTCGCCCGACTCGCTTAAAACACTTACGGCGGCAAGGCTTATCGGTGAGGCTCTTGACAAGGCGCTGGAGCTTGGCGTAACGAAGGACGATATAAACACCATTGTTAAAGAATATTTTGAAAAAGGAGGCACATTATGATTGAGCTTTGCAGTGTAACAAAAAGGTTCGGCAATCTTGCGGCTCTTGACGGCATCAGCCTTAAAATCGGAAACGGCAATGTTTTAGGGCTTGTCGGCTCGAACGGCTCGGGCAAATCTACAATGCTCAGGTTAATATCGGGAGTATTTGAGGCGGACGAAGGCGAAATTCTGATTGACGGCGAGGACAGCTTTGAAAACACAGCCGCAAAGGGCAAGGTGTTTTTCGTCAGCGATTACCCGTATTTCTACAACGATTCAACGGTGAAAAACACGGCCGACCTTTACAAGCGTCTTTATACAAGCTGGAGTGATGAAAAATACAGCTATCTTTGTTCACTCTTCCCCATTCATCAAAACCAAAGGATAATCAATATGTCAAAGGGTATGCAAAGGCAGGCGGCTCTTATTCTGGCGCTCAGCTGCTGCCCGAAATATCTTCTGCTCGATGAAATTTTTGACGGACTCGACCCCGTTGTAAGAATGCTTGTGAAAAAGCTTATTATTGAGGACGTATCAAACGGAATGAGCGTTGTTATAGCCTCGCACAATCTGCGTGAGCTTGAGGATTTATGCGACCACGTTGCGCTTTTGCACCAAGGTAAGCTTTTATTCCATAACGAGCTTGACGACACAAAAATGGGCATCACAAAGCTTCAGGCGGCGTTCGCAACTCCGCCGACAAATGCGGATATGGAGCAGTTTGAAATACTCAACGCTAACAGTCACGGTCAGCTTTACAACCTCATTATCAGGGGCAGTCAGGACGAGGTACTGGCAAAAATACGCACTTTAGGCCCGATGTTTGTAGAGGCGTTACCTCTGACCCTTGAAGAGGTATTTATTTATGAAATGGAGGTGGCAGGCTATGACGTCAGCAACATTGTCAAATAAGAAAAAAACAAAGCTCAGCGATTTTCGCAATATTTTAATCTGGAGCCTTAAAAAGCACAAGGCGCTCGGAATTGTTTATGTTTCTCTCCTGGTGTTTTCAAGTCCCGTAATCGGCTTGCTGGCAAGCCTGTCTATTGGAACGCTTAACAACCCGGTAACAGCTTTTACATTTGCATCGCTGTCAACCGTTGTAACAATGATAATGACCTTTATTATCTCGGTTATGATGTTCGACTACCTGCACAACAAACGGCAGGCTGATGTTTTCGGCTCTCTGCCCTGCACAAGACGAACTCTCTTCTTCTCCCGCTTTACAACAGGTCTTGCAATGATTATTGTTCCGTATATAATCAATATGCTTATCGTTGTATTGATGTCCTTAGGCTTAAAAGCAGGCAGTGACATTTTCACAGTCTATATACCGTATATTCTTCAGGTTGGCACGCTTGTGGTGCTTTCTGTTATCGCTTCATACTCCTTTACGGCGTTTATGGCTGTATGCTGCGGCACAACCGCAAACACGGTTTTATCAACTCTGCTTATCAGCTTCGCCTATCCGATTGCAATATCAATGCTTTCAACCCTCGGCTCAAGTATGATTCCCGGTGTGAACCTGCATATTGACGAAATTCCGCTTATTTCAAACCTGCTTTCACCCTACGGCTCTTCCGCAGGCGGTATTTTCAGCCTCACACTGTCAATGATAAAAATGGACAGCAACGCAGTCGATTTTCTCGGCGACAACTGGCAGCAGCTTGTTGCCTGGGCAATCCTGATTGCGGCAAGCTTTGTCGGCTGTTTTTTCCTCACGAAGAAGAGAAAAACGGAAGCGGCTCAGAATTCGTTCGCATTCAAGGCTCCGTCTGTTATTATTCGTGCTATTGCAACGGCGGCTGTCGGCTTGCTTTTCGGCTTGATATTTACATTCTTTACGTGCTTAAATATTTTTTCCGATTTTGCGAGAAATGAAAATATCGGACAGGTAATTCAGAATAGTGCCTGGACTATGTTTGCAATATTCCTTATTGCATTTGTCATTGCGGCATTTCTCACACATCTTATCGCCATCGTTATATTCAGCAAAGGCTTCAAGGGCTTTGCAAAGTCGCTTATCAGCTTTGCAGCTGTTGTTTTGTGCGTTTGCCTGCTCTACACAAGCCTAGCCTTCGGCGGCTTCGGCGCAGACAAATATGTACCGCAGGCTGACAAGGTAAGCTCGGTTGAAATCGCAACCACAAGCTATTCAGGCTACTGGTTTAATAGGTCTATCGGCAGTCTGTTCCCGTTACTGATGCCGCAGATACCTCCAAGCTCTTTTGATTATGACAGTGATATAATCTGCACCGGTGAGGGAAGCATAAATGCGGCGACCGAACTGCACCGGGAGATTATCAGCAATCTCAACAATCTTAACCCAACGCCGTATTATATTAACACCTTCGGCGAGCCTTATCCGTTTTCGGGAGCTTCAACCTCGGATTACAGTGAATTCGAAACCATTGACAGCAACCCGCCTGTTCTCAAATTTCTTTATCATATGAAGGACGGCACAACTGTTGAGAGAATTTATTCCGAGGGTTATTACTTCAACATCGATATAATTTCAAAGCTTGATAATATTGAAACGCTTTCCGCAAAAGAAAACACGGCTAATCTCATTTCACTGTTAAGCGAAGAAAGCGGCGAGATAACCTCGTTCAAAATTATTGCAGACTGGTACGGCGGAAATGATTCTGTATTCAACAGCAAGAACCTTGTGTCGGAAATGAAAAAAGCTCTGCTTGACGATATGAAGAGCAGTGAAAACAGCGACAGCGACAGTATTTTCTGTAAGATAATAGTAAGGCTGCCGCGAAAACGGCAGTTCCGATGAATTGCAGAAAAACATTTCTATCCCCTATTCCTACAAAAACAGTGTTAAGCTTCTGTCGCAGTACGGCTACACTTCTACTCTGAATCTGTTTATGGACGGTCCAACCGTCGCTTTGGGTGATTTGAGCAGTCGTTTTACCGACAAAAAAACAGGTGAGTTAAGCAAAGAAGCTGTTGAGCAATTCTTCACTCTGCCCGACAACATAAGCAATGATTACCTTGAGGACAGAACAACAAAGGAAAGCGACAACTCCTGCCCGGCAGTCGCATACGATATGACCTTATACAGTGATTATCCAAATGAAGAAGGCGAATACACCGAGGAAAAGATAATCGACAGAAGCAAGCTTAAATTCAAGGTTGTATACTCAGACAATGACGGCAACCTGTATTACTTAAGCAAGGAATCGACAAGCAAGGATTTCGATAATAGGTATGACTACGAAATGGCACTGCCGTATCTGCGTGACAAAAACGACAGCGACAAGGTTTATTATCCGTTTGTGATTCAGGCGTACAGCGATGACGAAAAGCTTTACACTATGCCTGTCAATGTCTGCGAGCAAAATTCAACACCGTGCGTAAACATAAACTCAATAGGAACTGCAAACGGTAAAAGATATACATTTTTCTACGCAGGTTAACCAGCCTTTTCCAAAACACATTTCACATAATCGCTGAAAGCGGAGGGTTCAGTCCTCCGCTTTTTGCATTAATGCCGCCGAATTAATATAGCCGTATCACGCCGTAGAATCCTTGATTTTTTTCAGCGCACCCTTTTCAATGCGGCTGACCTGAGCCTGTGATATTCCGATTTCGGAGGCAACCTCCATCTGCGTTTTGCCCTTGAAGAACCTAAGGCCTATTATCGTCTTTTCACGATCGTTCAAATCGAGCATAGCCTGCTTTATCGAAAGCTCGTCAAGCCAGTTGCGGTCATCGTTGTTGTCGCCGATCTGATCCATAACGCAGACGGTGTCACTGCCGTCCGAGAATACAGGCTCATAAAGCGACACAGGCTCAACCACAGCCTCAAGCGCAAGCACGACATTTTCCTTTGTTGTGTCAAGCTCCTTTGCTATTTCCTCAATAGTCGGCTCACGGTTATTTTTGTTTGTAAGCTGTTCCTTAACCTGCATTGCACGGTAGGCTGTGTCACGGATACTGCGGCTCACCCTTATGAAGTTATGGTCACGCAGATAACGGCGCACCTCCCCGATAATCATAGGTACTGCATAAGTGGAAAATCTTACCTGTAAATTAATGTCAAAATTATCTATCGCCTTTATAAGACCGATACAGCCGACCTGAAACAAGTCGTCTAAATTTTCTCCTCTGTTTGTGAAACGCTGAATAACACTCAGCACAAGGCGCAGATTGCCGTTTATCATTTCATCTCTCGCCTTGGCTCGTTCGGATTTTGAACCGCTGTTGATAATCTTTAAAAGCTCACGTTTTTCCTTTTCCTTAAGCACCTTGATTTTGCTTGTGTTGACGCCGCAGATTTCAACCTTTTTGTACTGCACAAAAATCCCCCTTGTTAAGGCTTCATAATACTCTTACTTCAAGTATTGCCTTAACAAAGGGGTTAAATACACTTTATATGTTTTTTTCCTGCGGACGGTCAAGCTGCGGCATATCAATATTATCAAGCTGTGAAAGCCGCTTTCTTATCTGCCTTGTGCGCACGCCAACAAGCTTGTCAAGCTCGGCGTTTGCCTGCTCAATGCGCTGCTGAGTAAGCACAAGAATATCGTTGAACTTGTCAAATTCGCTCTTAACACTGCCGAGAACCCTCCACACCTCTGTGCTTTGCTTTTGCACGGCTAAAGTTTTAAAGCCCATTTGCAGGCTGTTTAAAAGAGCCGCCATTGTGCTGGGTCCTGCTATGTTCACCTTATAGCTTCTCTGAAGCTGCTCAACGATTCCGCTGTTGACAGCCTCGGCATAAAGTCCCTCAAACGGCAGGAACATTATTGCAAAGTCGGTTGTGTTCGGCGGGTCAATGTACTTCTCGCTTATGTCCTTTGCCTCTGATTTCAAGGTAGCTTCAAGCCGCTTTCTGGCCTCGTCAATTCTCTGCTTGTCGCCGCTTTCGTAGGCATCACATAAGGCACTGTATGTGTCGCCCGGGAACTTTGAATCTATCGGCAGATAGATAAAATCTCCGTTTTCCTGCGGCAGCTTAACGGCAAACTCAACATAATTCTTGCTTCCCTTTTTTGTAACGGCATTTTCCTCGTACTGCTCGGGCGAGAGAACCTCCTTTAAAATTGCTCCGAGCTGAAGCTCGCCGATTATTCCCCTCGTCTTTACATTCGACAGCACCTTTTTGAGGTCGCCGACACCGTTTGCGAGAGTCTGCATTTCGCCCAAACCCTTGTAAACCTGCTCAAGTCTTTCGTTGACAAGCGCAAAGGAACGGCTCATTTTTTCCTCAAGCGTTTTTTGCAGATTCTCGTCAACCGTTTTTCTCATCTGCTCAAGCGAGCGTGTGTTTTCGTTTTTAATGTCGCTCAGGCGTGTTTCCATTGTCGCTCTGATATTTTCAAGCTTCTGCTCGCTCTCAAGCGAAAAGGTCTTAAGCCTGTTTTCAAGCTGTAAGAGCCGTTCGCTCTGGCTTTGCGACATAATATCGCCCATATTTTTTACGCTTATCTGCACGATTGACGAAAGCTCCTGCCGCAGTGCGCCATTAGCACTGTCCAGCATATTAAGCCTGTTTTCAAGCCTTGAAAGAGAATTTATCACCTCGTCCGAGCCGCTGTCGCCGCTCCGCTTTTTTTGCGTGAAGTAAAAACCGATGCCGAAGCACAGCACCATAATAATAAGTATAATCAGTAAAACAGCTTCTAAGCTCATAATATCACCGTCCTTTTAAAAGCTTATTGAGATGCGCAAACAGCTGTCAGCGTGATTTATTCAGTGTTTCCTTAAGTATATCCGCCTTTTCCTCTTCGCTCAAAAAAGCGGCGTTTACTGCGTTTTTAAACAGTCTTTCCCTTGAAACGTCGGGCGCAATCCTTTCAAGCAGAGAAAGCTCCTTTTCTATCGTTGTATCAGACACAGTCATATTGTCTGTATTGATTGAAGCGTTAATGCCCATACGCAGAAATTCCTTAATCGGGTGGGTTGATATATCCGCAACTGCTCTCGTTTGCAGGTTGCTTGTCAGACAGCATTCTATCGCAATATTTTTCCGTTTTATCTCGCTTAATAAATCAATATCATTAACAGCCGCAACGCCGTGACCGATTCGCCTTGCGCCGAAATTAACGGCAGTCCTTACGCTCTGTGCGCCGTCCGCTTCGCCTGCGTGTATTGTGAACGGAACCTGAAGCTTTACCGCAAGCTCAAATACATTTCTGTATATCTCGGTTTTATATATAGCCTCTGCTCCTGCAAGGTCAACAGCGCACACTCCGCTGTTCAAATACTCTGCGGCAAGGCGAACGGTTTCGAGGTTATCGCACTCACTGCCGCCGCGCATTGTGCAGAGTATGAGATTTGATTTTGTGCTGAAATTCTTTTCGGCTTTTTTTAGTCCTCTTATCGCCGCCTCAATTATCTCATTCTGCTTACAGCCGTTTTTTGTGTGAAGCTGAGGTGCAAAGCGGATTTCGCTGTAAACTATCCCCTGCCCTGTCAGCTCCTCTATAAGCTCATACACTGAAAGCTCAACCGCTTCACGGCTTTGCAGAAGCGTAATCGGCAAATCAAAGCATTTGAGATAATCGTTTAAGCTCTGAGCCGCCGGGCTTACCGCAAGGTATTTCTTAAGCGTTTTATCACTCTCGCTCGGCAGAGGGATATTCTGCAGTCTTGCAAGCTTAATAACCGTACCAATCGGCAGAGAACCGTCAAGGTGCAAATGCAAATCAATCATATACTTCACCCGTTTAATATATTAAAAATGCTGCCGTCCAAAGCAACTGTCATTTCAATTATACACTAAATCCGTTTACTTTATATTCTAAAAACAAATATTTTCTGAATTAGCAACAAATGCAATAGCAAACTTGACACAACTAAATTAGAGCACTATACTATTATTATCAAAATATATTAGTTATTATTGGAGGTTTAATTGTGAAAATTAAGAATCTTAT
>DKZT01000049.1:12730-16057 GCA_002493755.1 Ruminococcaceae bacterium UBA7067 | reverse complement strand
AACTACTACTTTATTATACGAGGTGGTACAAATGAATACTAAGCCTAAATCTAAAAAAGCTTTAATTGCTATATCAATAATATCCGGAGTAATTCTGCTGCTGGTTTTGCTTGTGGTTTTGTTTTTCAGAGGTGTATTTTTCGGGAAATCTCACAGGGTTGAGATATCAGCCGATACGATTTTCAATACGCAGTACAACAGCGGCGACTTAATAAAAATCGGGGATAAGCTGTATTACAATTATGAGCCGACTGACAGTCTTGACGATTTGCTGACCCACGGCATATATGAAATTTCTTCCTTAGGTTCGAGCCGTGTATATTGGAAAGGACCGCAGTTTCACCCTTGTCCAAGCTCTAACTTGTTTTCTCTGAAAGCTATCGAAGGAGAAATAATAGCCGACGGAACAACCTTGCTCTACGATGAAAACAATACAGTCGAAATTCAGAAATATAACCTGTTTACTAAACGCTTAGAAACATATCGTAAGCTTGAAACAGCCTACGGCGAAGAGCCGAGAAACTTTGAATATATTGACGGTGTATATTTTTATGAATCTTTGAATTCCTTATATATGGAGAAAGACGGCAAGCTTGAAAAGCTGTTTGACACAGGTTATCACGGCGAAGCAGGACCGAATACATTCAGCGTTAATGGAAATATTCTTCGTGAAACGATAAATTTAAATAACTTCTGCTATGTTTCCAAGGATGAATTATACTATGCCAAATCGCTTGAGGACACAACAACTGTATGCCGCTATAATATACCTGACAAAAAAGAAACCGAAATAGCAAAGCTTAATTATTCGGCAGATGATGTGTTCAACTTATTCATTACGGACGGAAAGGCTGTTGTTGATACTTATAATTTTTCAGCTACAGACTCAAAGCCTCGTCTTTATTTGATAGATACGGAATCTGATGAAGAGCCGACTGAAATCCTGAAAGAACATAATTTGAGCTATATGTCTGAAAGTATTGCAGTACTTGATGGTTATTTTTATATAGCTTCTGACGGCAATTATAATTCTGAAAAAGGAATATTGGCGGTTGATTTGAATAACCCTGATAATCCGAAAAAGATATATGACGGTGCTGTATCATCAATACATATCCTTGATAATGAATGGATTTATTTTACCGATGAGGACTGCGTTCTTCGCCGTATAACCCACGATGGTAAAAAGGTTGAATTGGTATTCGGGTGATTTAATGTAAAATATCACAATAAGCGTTTAAACATCTGTGCTTTATCTTGACAAAATGCCGCGTTTGTTATATTATTACAAAGGTAGCCGATTAATTTCGGTGACATAGCGTGACAAATAGTCTTTCTGTTTTCATGCAAATATATGACCACTTGCCTTGCAAGTCAAGCCCAGCGGCTCGGGCGGGTCAGCTGCCGAGGGTGGCGAAAGCCACATTATTGATTGAGTTAAAAGCTCAAATTTTATAAGTTGATTACTTTATAATCAGTGCTTTGCACACATCACTTGTGAAACGGTCAATAAGAGTAGTAACGTATATTTGCCCAAAGGCTGAAAACGGAAACCTCATAATTATAAGCTCGGCGGTATAAATGCAGAGCGTTTTGATTTAACGACTCACAGGCGGTGCATTGCACCGCCTTTTCTTGTATAAAGGCGAGTGTATGTGAAGCTGAAAGGAATACTAATGAATATAGATGCTCAAAGAAAAGCCCCTATATACGAGGCTTTGCAAAAATTCAGGAAACAGCGTGTAGTTCCGTTTGATGTACCCGGTCATAAGCGGGGCAGGGGAAACCGTGAGCTTGTCGAGCTTCTCGGCGAAAAGTGCGTAGGTCTTGATGTCAATTCAATGAAGCCGCTTGACAATCTCTGCCACCCTGTTTCCGTAATTATGGAGGCGGAGGAGCTTGCCGCCGATGCGTTCGGTGCGGCTCACGCCTTTTTTATGGTAGGCGGTACAACCTCGTCTGTTCAGAGTATGATATGGTCTGTCTGCAAGGCAGGCGACAAGATAATTCTGCCACGAAATGTTCATAAAAGCGTTATCAATGCGCTTGTGCTTTGCGGCGGTGTTCCTGCGTATGTCAATCCCGATGTTGATTCAAGAATCGGAATTTCCCTCGGAATGGATATATCCCAGATTGAGCAGGCGATAAGGGAAAACCCCGATGCCGTTGCTGTTTTCGTCAATAACCCGACATATTACGGCATCTGCTCTGATTTAAGGGCGATTGTAAAGGTCGCCCACGAACACGGTATGAAGGTTCTTGTCGATGAAGCGCACGGAACGCACTTCTATTTCTCGGACGAGCTTCCCGTGTCGGCAATGGAGGCAGGCGCAGATATGGCGGCTGTTTCAATGCACAAATCAGGTGGAAGCCTTACTCAAAGCTCGTTTCTGCTCACAAATACAGGTATGAAATGGGAGTATGTGTCGCAGATAATTAATCTCACTCAGACTACCAGTGCATCGTATCTTCTGCTTTCAAGCCTTGATATTTCCCGCCGTAACCTCGCCCTAAAGGGTAAGGAGTCTTTTGAAAAGGTTATCAGAATGGCGCAGTACGCCAGAAATGAAATAAATGCAATCGGCGGATATTATGCCTACGGTCAGGAGCTTACAAACGGCAAGAGCGTTTATGCCTTTGATGTTACAAAGCTGTCTGTCTATACACGTGACATCGGTCTTGCAGGCATTGAGGTTTATGATCTCCTGCGTGACGAATACGATATTCAGATTGAGTTCGGCGATATAGGCAACATTCTTGCTTACATCTCAATAGGCGACAGAATACAGGATATTGAGCGGCTTGTGGGTGCGCTTGCGGATATTAAGCGGCTGTATTCCAAGAGCAACGAAAAAATGCTGAGTATGGAGTACATTGCGCCGATAGTCGCCGCAACACCGAGGGACGCTTTCTATGCCGAAAAGGAATCCCTGCCTATTGCGCAGACATCAGGCAGAATTTGCAGTGAATTTGTAATGTGCTATCCTCCGGGAATACCGATTCTCTCTCCCGGCGAGATGATAACAGATGAAATTATAGAGTATATTAACTATGCAAAGGAAAAAGGCTGTTCAATGCAGGGTACAGAGGATCCGTATATTGAACATCTGAATGTATTAAAATAAATTGAGTTTTGAGTTTTCAGTTTTGAGTTTTGAGTTTTCAGTTTTGAGTTTTGAGTTTTGGGTTATGTGGACAGAAATATATGCGGGGTCATAGGGCAATGTCATCAACTTAAGGATTTGTGGACGGAAAATGTTCGTAGGGAACGGTCTTGACCGTTCCGGGATAGGCGTATTAACTGCAACGCTTTACAAAATCAGAATA
>DKZT01000049.1:0-12439 GCA_002493755.1 Ruminococcaceae bacterium UBA7067 | reverse complement strand
ACGCTTTACAAAATCAGAATAGAGAATAATATTCTGCGGTGTGAGCCGGAACAAGCAAGCCGGTTCCCTACGACTTCGTTACGAAATTCATCTTCAATCTCAACTCTAAACTCTAAACTAAAAAATAATTAAGCCGGTGATATTATGGAATTTTGGTTTTCTGAAAGACACACTGATAATGTGGAGCTTTCAATCAGAGTTGACAAACAGCTTTTCAGCGGTAAAAGCGATTTCCAAAGAATAGATGTTTTCGAGTCCGAGGAGCTCGGGCGGTTTCTGACTTCCGACGGCAACGTGATTTTCTCCGAAAAGGACGAGTTCACATACGATGAAATGATAGTCCACGTTCCTATGGCTGTTCACCCCGATGTGAAAAAGGTGCTTGTAATCGGCGGCGGTGACGGCGGCGTTGCAAGAGAGCTTTCTCACTATGAGGAAATCGAGGTTATAGATGTTGTCGAGCCTGATGAAATGTTTGTCGAGGTATGCAAAAAATATTTCCCCGATAACTCAAAGGGTCTTGATGATGAGCGCGTAAATATCTACTATCAGGATGGCTTGCGCTTTCTGCGAGGTTGTCACGGTGAATATGACCTTATAATAAACGATGCTACCGACCCGTTCGGTCACACCGAGGGACTTTTCACAAAGGAATTTTACGGCAGCTGCTACAAGGCTCTTAAGGATGACGGAATAATGGTTTATCAGCACGGCAGTCCGTTCTATGACGAGGACGAGGAGGCTTGCCGAGCAATGCATAAGCGAGTGTTCCGTAGCTTCCCGATAAGCCGTGTCTATCAGGCGCATATCCCGACCTGTGCGGCTGGCTACTGGCTGTTTGGCTTTGCTTCAAAAAAATATCATCCGCTTAAGGATTTTAACGCAAAGCGGTGGAATAAAAGAAATATAGAAACCTGGTATTATTCAACAAACCTTCACCTCGGCGCATTTATGCTTCCAAAGTATGTCGAAGACCTGCTTGAGCAGGAAGAGGGAAAGGAAAACAGAAAGGACTGATATAATATGAGCAGACTTTTAATTATCGGCTGCGGCGGCGTTGCAGGCGTTGCAATTCACAAATGCTGTCAGAACAGTGAGGTGTTCACTGAGATATGTATTGCGAGCAGAACAAAATCAAAGTGCGACGCGCTTAAGGAAAAGCTTAAGGGTACAACAAAGACTGTTATAACAACCGCACAGGTTGACGCAGACAACAAGGAAGAGCTTGTTAAGCTCATAAATGATTACAAGCCGCAGGCTGTATTGAACCTTGCGCTTCCTTATCAGGATCTCACAATAATGGACGCCTGCCTTGAAACAAAGGTTGATTATATCGACACCGCAAATTACGAGCCTGAGGATATTACCGAGCCGCAGTGGAGAGAGAATTATAAAAAGCGCTGTAAGGAGCTTGGCTTTACCGCTTACTTTGACTACTCATATCAGTGGGCATATAAAGAGAAGTTTGAAAAAGCAGGAATAACCGCACTTCTCGGCACAGGCTTTGACCCGGGTGTTACAAGCGTATTCACAGCCTACGCTCTGAAGCACTACTTTGATGAAATTCATTATATTGATATTTTAGACTGTAACGGCGGCGACCACGGCTATCCTTTCGCCACAAACTTCAACCCCGAAATCAATCTGCGTGAGGTATCAGCCAACGGCTCATACTGGGAAAACGGCAAGTGGGTTGAAACAAAGCCGATGGAGATTAAAAGAGAATACAACTTTGACGGTGTAGGCAAGAAAGATATGTACCTGCTCCACCACGAGGAGATTGAATCCCTTGCAAAGAATATCCCGAATGTAAAGCGTATCCGCTTCTTTATGACCTTCGGGCAGAGCTATCTCACACATATGCAGTGCCTTGAAAATGTCGGTATGCTCTCAACCGAGCCTGTTATGTATGAGGGCAGGGAGATAGTGCCGATTCAGTTCTTAAAGCAGCTCCTGCCCGACCCTGCATCTCTTGGACCGAGAACAAAGGGCAAAACGAATATAGGCTGTATCTTTACGGGAATTAAAGACGGCAAGGAAAAGACAATCTATATCTACAATATGTGCGACCATCAGGAGTGCTACAAGGAGGTAGGCTCACAGGCTGTTTCCTATACAACAGGCGTTCCTGCTATGATAGGCGCATCGCTTGTGCTTACAGGACAGTGGAAAAAGCCTGGAGTTTATAACGTAGAGGAGTTCGACCCCGATCCGTATATGGAGGCGCTTAATAAATTCGGACTTCCTTGGGTAGTGGACGAAAATCCCGTAACGGTAGAGTGATACTATGAAATTTTCAGAATTACCGACACCGTGCTATGTTATTGACGAACAGCAACTTATAAATAATCTTGAAATCCTAAAGGGCGTTCAGGACAGGACAGGCTGTAAAATCCTGCTTGCGCAAAAGGCTTTTTCGGCATTCTGCACCTATCCGCTGATAAGCAGATATTTAAGCGGCACTACCGCAAGCGGACTGTATGAAGCAAGGCTCGGGTATGAGTGCTTTGGCAAGGAAACCCATGTTTTCGCTCCTGCGTTTAAGGACAGCGAATTTCAGGAGCTTGCAAAAATATGCAAGCATATAGTATTCAATTCATTTTCTCAGCTTGAAAAATTCAGACCAGTCTGGGAGAAGAATAAACTGAGCGTTGGAATCCGTCTGAATCCCGAGTTTTCAACTCAGGAGGGTCACGAAATTTACGACCCGTGCGCCTATGGTTCACGACTCGGCGTTACTAAGGCGAATTTCAGACCCGAACTTCTCAAAAATGTTGACGGCTTTCATTTTCATACTCTGTGCGAGCAGAACTCTGATGATTTGGTAAAAACCTTTGAAGCGGTTGAGAAAAGCTTCGGCGAGTATTTTTACAACGCTAAGTGGCTGAACCTCGGCGGCGGTCATCATATAACAAGAGATGATTATGATATAAAGGCACTTGAAGAGCTGATTATATATATCAAGCAGAAATACGATGTCGAGGTTTACCTTGAACCCGGCGAGGCTGTTGCGCTCAATGCAGGCTATCTTGTTACCGAGGTAATGGATATAGTCCATAACGGTCTTGACATTTTAATTCTTGATACCTCGGCCGCCTGTCATATGCCCGATGTACTTGAAATGCCGTACAGACCGCCGCTCAGAAACAGCGGTAAGCCGAATGAAAAAAAGCACACCTACCGTCTGTCCTCGTGCACCTGTCTTGCAGGCGATGTTATAGGAGATTACAGCTTTGATGAAGAAATAAAAATCGGCGATAGGCTGATTTTTGAGGATATGGCGATTTATTCAATGGTCAAGAACAACACCTTTAACGGTATGCCGCTTCCGTCAATTATTCTTATGCACGATAACGACAACTGCGAGATTGTCAAACAGTTTTCCTATAATGATTTTAAAGAGAGATTATCATAATGGCTCAATTCAATAATTTTGACAAAAATCATCTTCCTGTAAACGACGGCTTTTATATGCCTGCCGAATTTTCAAAACACAGCGCAACTATAATGATTTGGCCGTACAGAACAGGCTCGTGGTGCTACGGCGCAAAAGCCGCACAGCGTGTTTTTACGGAAATCATAAGCGCAATTTCAAAGCACGAAAAGGTGTTAGTCCTTGCAGGTGATAACCAGCTTCAGTCGGCTCAAAAAGCACTTTTGCACCTTAATAATGTTGAAATTCTCAATATAGCTTCCGATGACGCGTGGGCAAGGGATACCGCGCCGACATTTTTGGTAAACGGCAAAGGAGCATTAAGGGCGGTTGACTGGCAATTCAACGCTTGGGGCGGAGAATATGACGGACTATATGCCTCTTGGGAGAATGACGATGAAATTCCATATCAGCTTTGTAAAATAAAGGGCATTGACCTTTACAACGCACATCCCTTTGTGCTTGAGGGCGGCTCTATCCATACGGACGGAGAGGGTACGCTCATCACTACCGAGGAATGTCTGCTCAGTCAGGGCAGAAATCCTCAGCTTTCCAAAAGTGAAATTGAGGAAAAGCTCAGAGCGTATCTCGGTGTTTCAAAAATCATCTGGCTGCCTAAGGGGATTTACAATGACGAAACAAACGGACATATCGACAATATATGCGCCTTTGTCGCACCCTCAGAGGTTGTGCTTGCGTGGTGTGACGATAAAGATGACCCTCAGTATGAAATATCAAAGGCTTGCCTTGATGTACTGGAAAGCTCGGTTGACGCTAAGGGCAGAAAGATAAAGGTTCACAAGCTGCCTGTTCCGAAGAAGCCTGTTTGCGTAGCTGAGGAAGATTTGCTCGGCTATGATTTTGAGCCGGGCGAGGATGTGCGTGAAGCAGGCGAGCGATTAGCGGCTTCGTATGTGAATTTCTATTTCTGCAATAATGCGGTTATACTTCCGCAGTTTGGCGGAGAAAATATTGACAGCGACCGAGAGGCAGTCGGAATTCTAAGGTCTGTTTGTCCAGACCGTGAAATCGTTCCGATTTATGCAAGAGATATAATTCTCGGCGGCGGAAATATTCACTGTATAACTCAGCAGATTCCGCTGGCAGACCAATGCTGTTAACTTAAGAAATTGTAGTCCGAAAATGTTCGTAGGGAACGGTCTTGACCGTTCCGGGATAGTCGCAGTTACTGCAATGCTCTATAAAATCAGAATAGAGTATAACACTCTGTGGCTCGAGCCGGAACAGGCAAGCCAGTTCCCTACAACTTCGTTATCAATTCCGTGCGTAAGTTGATGATATTAACGGCAATCAAAGAAAGGGGATATTGTTGTAAATGAGAAAGGTTAAGGCTTCGGCTGTGCAGATGCAATGTACAACCGATGTAAAAGAGAATATAAATAAAGCCGAATTACTTGTGCGCAAAGCCGCACAGGACGGCGCAAATATAATTTTACTGCCCGAGCTTTTTGAGCGGCAGTATTTCTGTCAGGAGCGGAGATACGATTATTACGCTTTTGCAAAACCGCTGAATGAAAACGATGCGGTTATTCATTTCAAAAGCGTTGCGGCAGAGCTTTCTGCCGTTATAATCATAAGCTTTTATGAGCGTGACGGAAACAGGCTTTTCAACTCCGTTGCCGTAATAGACGCGGACGGCGAGGTGTTGGGTGTTTACCGCAAAACTCATATTCCCGATGACCACTATTATCAGGAAAAGTTCTATTTCATTCCCGGTGACACAGGCTTTGTTACATTTAAAACGAAGTATGCGACAATCGGGGTCGGCATCTGCTGGGATCAATGGTTCCCCGAAACGGCAAGAGCGCTCACATTAAACGGAGCCGAGCTTATTTTCTATCCGACAGCCATAGGCTCAGAGCCGATTTTAGAGTGCGACAGTATGCGCCGCTGGCAAAGGTGTATGCAGGGTCACTCTGTTGCAAATGTTATCCCCGTAATAGCCGCCAACAGAATCGGCAAAGAGGATGTAACGCCGTGCGAGGATAATGGAAATCAAAGCTCATCTCTCGTGTTTTACGGCAGCTCATTTATCACAGATGAAACGGGCGAGATTATAGCTGAGGCTTCACGTGATGAGGAAGCTGTAATTATCGCTGAATTTGATTTGGACGCTGTGTATGAAAATCGTCTGGGCTGGGGAGTGTTCCGTGACCGCAGACCCGAATGCTATAAAATTTTGACTGAAAAATAATTTTTTATCTGCCTGTCGATGACTTTTCGGCAGGCAGTATTTGTATATTTAGCGGTAAAATTGATATTTTTTCTTCAAAGTTTGCGCAATAGATTGCAATAAATCTCATTTTAGGTTATAATAAACTAAGATATATATTCATAAAATTGAGAATACGAAAAACACATATACTGACAGATAAAGGAGTAGGACTATGAGTAAAATAAGCATTATTGTTCCGACCCGTAATAATCAGGAAACTGTGCTGGGCTTTGCAAAAGAGCTTATTGACGTTTGTGAAACAACAATCACACAGCACGATTACGAGATTATATTTGTTGATAATAATTCAAGCGATCAGACAAAGTCATATCTCTCCCGTTTGTGCGAGGTTACGCAAAAGGCAAAATGCGTATATACCGTTGCCGATTACGGCTTTGAGCTTTCCGCAAAATACGGTATGACTGTTGCTGACGGCGACTGCGTTATTACAATGAAGCCTGACCGTTCTCATCCTATCGCCGCTGTTCCAAGGCTTGTTGAGCTTTGGGAGGAGGGCAGCAGAATTATTATCGGAGCAAAAGCCAAGGGCGGTACAAACCCGATATTCAACGGACTTCGCAATATGTTCTGCGGTATAATCTATTCTGCTACGGGCACAAAAACGATGAAGCAGTTTACAAATTTTTGCCTGTATGACAGGAGCTTTGTGAAAACAATTACAAGCAAGGCGTATAAGAATATGCAGATAAGAAGCGTTATCAACACTCTCGGCTTAAGCTATATGGTGCTTCCGTATATCCCCTCAAAGGCTGCTCCCATCAGCAGCTTTTCGCAAAAATATGACAGTGCAATGGCTTCAATGACTACATATCCGAAGGGCGCAATCAGACTGGCTTCGATGCTCGGCTTTTACGGCGGCGCTGCTTCTTTAATTGCAGGTATTGTTACGCTGATAATGAAGCTTGTTATGTGGGAGAGCTTCACTGCGGCAATTCCGATTGTATTGCTGTTAGGCGGTGTTTTCCTGATAATTGCAGCGATAATCGCCGAGTATATTTCAAGCATATGTCAGAAGTTTGAAGCGGCTACCTTTGTTAAGGAATACGAAAGAATAAATGTTGTAAACAACGAAAAACGAACTAATAAATAATTTGTGCGGCAGATTAAACTGCCGCACTTGCGTGTTATTTTGTCAAAGAAGGAGTAAAGGAATTGGATAGACAAACAAGCCTTTCTGAAAATGCAGTTATTTTTGCGGTGTATTTAAGCGGCAGGGATGACGGCGAAATAAACGGCGATATTCTATGTGATGTTCGCAGCAGATTTTTTGCCGCTCATAAAAGAATAAAAGACAAGGTTTTCTTTACCTCCGGAATTGACAGTGTTCGCTGTCGCTATCAGCTGGACGTTTCAAAGCCTATGAAATGGCATAAGGAGATAAACGGAAAAACGGCTCAGCTTTCTGTCGCCGACTCATCGGGCAGCTACACGGTTATATGCTCGGATTTAAGCGGCAGCATTACAAAAAAGCTCTTTTTTTCCAGAATAAATCTATGGCAGAAGAGCGAGTATTACTCAAACGGAACGGTTACGGCAACTGTAACGGCTTGCCGCGATGACAGCGGTCTTACGCTTGCTTTGCAGTATCCCGGCGAGCCTGCGAGGATATTATCACCCTGTACCGATAAAGGTGAAGCCAAATCCGATATTATTGCTACGGCAAAGACCTCGGACGGCGAGTTTTACTTTTTCGCCTCCTCGGACGAAAGCGTAGAGCAGAAGAAAAGCGCAGATGAAGAGGAAATTCAGAGAAAAGGCTTTTTCTTTGATACGTCACTTATATACGGCGACTTCACAACCTTAAACATCAAAAAAGGCGAAACAAAAGCCGAAGCAAAACCCGAAACCGAAGCTGAGATACCCGATGCTGACAGTGATACAGAAGAAACGGCTGACAGTAATGCCGAGGCAGATGAGGAAAATAATATCGAGCCTGAAGCGGAAAATTCACTTGCCGACAGCGCAGAGGACAAAGCCAATTATTCAATCTCGCCCGATAAGCTTGTTGACAATTCCGGCAAAGAAAAATACTGCTATTTCGGCTCACTCGGCAAAAACGGAGAGAGAAGCGGCAGCGGAGTTACCGCAACATCAAAAGGCTCGGTAATATATGCAGGCGGTTACGCAGATGACCTGCGCAGCGGATATGGCGCGCAGTTTTATAAAAACGGTAAAATCAGCTTTGTCGGCAAATGGGAAGACGATAAAAAAAGCGGTTTAGGCATATCTTTTTTAAATGACGGAACTATAAGCGTAGGCGGCTTTGAAAACGACAAGAAAAAAGGCACAGCCGCACGCTTTTCGCCTGACGGTATGCTGTCATCGGCGGTCTGCTACAAAAACGGCGAGCCTCACGGTGCAGCCATAACGGTAAACGCTGAAAATGACAGCTTAGTGCTTCAGAAATGCGATAACGGCAAAATGAAGAATCCTGCAACAGTGCTTGATTTATCGGGCAATATTATTTATAACGGTGAAATGCTCGACGGCAAATATAACGGTGCCGGCAAGCTGTTTGACAAAAACGGGGATTTGAAATATTCGGGTGAATTTAAAGACGGACTTCAAAACGGCGCAGGAGTGCTGTATCTTGACGACCGCTCCTCAGTAAGCGGTGAATTTTTAAACGGCAGGATTAAGGGCGAAGCCGTACACAGACTTCAGGACGGCACATTAATATATAAGGGCGGCTTTAAGGACGGCGAATATGACGGCAAGGGTACGATATTCAAAAAGGACGGCTCGTATTATTCCGCAAGCTTTGAAAACGGCAGAGAAAAGGGCGCAATATCCGTTTATTCAAGGGACGGAGAGCTGTTATATAAGGGCGGACTTAAAAACGGCGAATACAACGGCAAGGGTACGCTCTATTCAAACAGTGAAAAGGTGTACGAGGGCGGCTTTGCAGGCGGTAAAAAAAGCGGTATGGGCAGATTGTTCAGCGATAGTCTCTGCCTTTATATGGGAAGCTTTGACTCCGACGAAAAAAGCGGCTTTGGCATAAGCTATAAAAACAATGAAGCCGTATACACAGGCTTCTGGCTAGGCGGAAAATACAACGGACAGGGCGTGCTTCATAATTCTGATGATCGCTGTGATTATGCAGGAGCGTTTGAAAACGGCGCAATGAACGGCAGAATAAATGTAATCAAAAACGAGCGTCTTGCTAAGGAGTGCCTGTACGAAAACGGCAAATGCACCTATATGCGCGAGTACGATAATAACGGCTGTGTGCTGTATGAGGGCAGTGCAGTAAACGGAGTAAGAGAGGGTATGGGCTGTTCGTATACCGCATACGGAGAAAAGCAGTTTGAGGGCATTTTCAAGTTTGGCGAGCCGTATAAGGCTATGCGCGTGATACCGAAAAAGCTTTCGGAGCTTGATTTCTGTGAAAAGCTCAAGGATACGGCATATCATAATTATAAAAAGCCGCCTGTTTTCGTTTCCGAGCAGCTAATCGGCAAGGGTATATATTCTGGTTCGGTTGAAAAATCAAAGCCGAACGGCAGCGGAACAATGCTTTATACCGACCACCGATACACGGGCAGCTTTAAAAACGGCAAGCCCTGCGGTGACGGAATTTTATACTTCGGAGACGGCAAGGAGCTTAAGGGCGAATTTCTTGATAAGCCGTCCGAGGACGCAAAATTGATAGAATTTGCGGATTCCGTTTACTATCTCAAGGACGGTGATGACGAATGATGAATTCTTTACTGCTTGAAACAACAGAGGAAATTATATCCTTAAGCGAAGTAGATAAATGGTTTGACGGTCTGGTCGATTCCTTGTTGGCTTTTCTGCCTCGTCTTATATTAGCTTTAGTTATTTTCATAATCGGCTGGTGGGGAGCACGTTTGGTGTGCAAGCTGATGAAAAAGGCTCTTAGTAAGAGCAAGATTGACCCTGCGGCAATTTCATTTATTTATTCGGTTACTCTTTGTGCGCTTCGTATTTTTATTATCATCTCGGCGATTGCCCAGCTCGGTGTCAATGTAACCGCCCTGCTTACTGCAATCGGCGCCGCAACCGTAACAATAGGTCTTGCTCTTCAGGACACTATGAAAAATATAGCGAGCGGTGTTATGATTATTATAAATAAGCCGTTCAAGGCAGGTGAATTTATTGAGCTTGAGGGCTTGCAGGGTACTGTTGAAAAGATTATGATAACAAATACATATCTGCTTACCCTTGACAACAAGGAAGTTATTATTCCTAATTCGCGCATAACAAGCAATAACCTCGTAAACTACACCGCTCAGAATATGCGCAGAATTGACCTCGTATTCAATATTGACTACTCAGATGATATTAAGCTGGCTAAACGAATACTCTCCGATATTGCCGAAAGGGAAGAGAGAATTATAAAATCACCCGAGCCGTTAATCGGAGTATGTGAACACGGCAACAGCTCAATCGGCATTGCATTCAGAGTATGGTGCAAAACAGAGGAGTATTGGGACCTTTATTTCTATTTGCAGGAGCAGGTAAAGCTTGAGTTTGACAAGAACGGAATTAATATTCCGTTTAATCAGCTCGATGTTCGCATAAAAAAGGATTAGGTGATAGCTGTGCCTTTCCACAGTTTTTTTACGGTTGTATTAATAGCGGCAGTCATACTTTTGATTCTGCTTGCGGTAATATCATTCGGCGATATTGCGGCAGGCATAAGGCTCGCTCGGCTTTTCAGCCTGTTTAAATGCTCTCCGACAAGGAAAACAGGCTCACTGTGGATTGACGAAAAGCACCGCAAATGGAGCTTTATATCTGCCGACAGGCTTTATGATTTCTCCGAGATAGAAAGCTATGATATTCAGCTCGACGGCGTTTCGCTGAAAATGAAATCCGAATATCTGCGTGCAGGCTGTGATGCGGCTGAACTTACAGCAGACGGCAACAGAACCTTTGAACGGATTTTTGTTACTGTACTCGTCAAAGACAAAAAAAGACCGTATGTCAATATACCTGTCGGCGGTGCGGTTCAAATCGGCTCTAAGCAGTATGAAAAGTGTATCAGGCTGGCTGAATTAATATGCTCTCAGCTTGAGATAATGAAAAACAGCAATTAAACTGCAATTAATATAAAAACGGAAGTGATGAAATGAAGCTTATATCGTGGAATGTAAACGGATTGAGAGCCTGCGTACAAAAGGGCTTTCTTGATTTTTTTAAAGAAATTGACGCTGATATTTTCTGTGTTCAGGAAACTAAATTACAAAGCGGTCAGATAGATTTGCCGATTGACGGCTATCATCAGTACTGGAATTACGCCGAGAAAAAGGGATATTCGGGAACTGCGGTTTTTACAAAAAAAGAGCCTTTGTCCGTAAGCTATGGACTGGGCATTGAACAGCACGATAAAGAGGGCAGAGTAATTACCCTTGAATACGACAGCTTTTATTTTGTAACCGTATATACTCCTAATTCTCAAAATGAGCTTAAAAGGCTTGACTACCGTATGGAATGGGAGGACGATTTCCTTAAATATCTGAAAAATCTTGAAAAGACAAAGCCTGTCATTTTCTGCGGCGACCTGAATGTTGCTCATAACGAAATTGACCTTAAAAATCCTAAAACAAACCGCAATAATGCAGGCTTTACAGACGCTGAAAGAGCGAAAATGACGGCTCTGCTTGATTCAGGCTTCACCGATACCTACCGTCACTTCTATCCCGATACAGAGGGCGTGTATTCGTGGTGGTCATACAGATTTAAAGCGAGAGAAAAGAATGCAGGCTGGCGTATTGACTATTTTTGCACATCAAAGTCGCTTGACGAAAAGCTGGTTGACGCTAAAATCCACACGGATATTTTCGGGTCCGACCATTGTCCTGTTGAGCTGGATATTGATATTTGAGGGTGATAGAATGGCTGATTATAAAACAAACGTAATGCGGATTCTCGACAAAGCAAAGGTTGAGTATAACCATTATGAATATCCTCACGGAAAAGACGCAGTAGACGGAGTAAGCGTTGCAAAGCTTTTGAACCAAGACCCCGAGTGCGTATTTAAAACGCTCGTCACACACGGAAACGGCGGCTATTTTGTGTTTGTTGTTCCTGTGGCTGAGGAGCTTGATTTGAAAAAGGCGGCAAAAGCCGTTTCGGAAAAATCGGTTGAGATGATTCACGTCAAGGATATAAACAAGGTTACGGGATATATCAGGGGCGGTTGTTCGCCTGTCGGTATGAAAAAGCAGTATAAAACGGTAATTCACGATTCTTGCCTGAGCATTGACAAGATAATAGTCAGCGCAGGGAAAATAGGCTATCAGATTGAGCTTGCACCGCAGGACTTAATTAATCTGATAAACGCTCAGACTGCCGATATTATCAAGTGATTAGTTTTGAGTTTTGAGTTTTGAGTTTTCAGTTTTGAGTTTTGAGTTATTAAAAAACTTAAATCTTGCAATGCCAACTCTAAACTCCCAGATCATAGCTCAAAACTCTGAACTCTGAACTCAAAACTCTAAACTCTAAACTAAATTGCATATTTGTCAGAATTTTAATTTTTTCTTAACAAATTGTTAAATAAAGTTTATCATTTTCTTGACAAAGATTAATGTGAATGGTAAACTTAAACTAATCAAATACATATTTTCGGAGGTAATGGAATGGATAATAACAACTTCCCGCAGGACCCTAACTTAAATCAGAATAATAATCAGGAGCCGCAGCAGCCGTTCGGACAGCAGCCTTTTAACGCACAGCCGCAGCAGCCGTTCGGACAGCAGCCTTTTAACGCACAGCCG
>DKZT01000032.1 GCA_002493755.1 Ruminococcaceae bacterium UBA7067 | reverse complement strand
GCAGCCTTTTAACGCACAGCCGCAAAACGGTGTTCCTTTTGCTGATAATAACGGCGGTCACCACTTTAATACTCAGGCTAATAACCCGTTTATGACTACAAACAATTACATTCCGGGAAGCGACCCGGCAGCACATCTGAAGGGTATTATTTCAACAATATGCGGTGCTGCAAGTATTTTACTGAACCTTATTTCTATGATTGTTTTCTGCGGATGCGTTTGCAATGTCGGCAACAACATATTTAAATATGCAGAAAATCTGAGAAACGGTACTCTCATAAGCGGAATACTTATTTTCGTAGCATTGGCAGCGGCTATCGTGGGCATTATTTTTGCTGCACTGGGCAAGAAGACAAGCAAAGATTCTATCTTGACAGCAGGCTTGACTCTGTCAATCATCGGTGCTTCGTTAACCTTTATTATGTTTATTGCGTGCGCTTGCACCTGCATTTGCGGATCAGCCGCTTCGTCAGCTTCTTCTTCAGCATACTCATCGCTTCTTGAAAACCTTCGTTAAGCTGAAGCCGCGAAATTAAATAATTTTCGGGTGTTCTGAAAATCAGAACGCCCTTAATTTTTAAGGTTTATTATTTGAGGTATAAAATGTGTTCATATATTAATTTTTTTGGTTATCCGCTCTCGTCATACGGATTGATGGTGGCATTAGGCGTAATTACCTGTGTAATCTATGCGTTCATACAATACAGAAAGCAAAGCGAGGTAAAGGATTATGCTTTGATATTCTGCACCCTTTGGATTGGGCTGGGCATATTTGTAGGTTCACACATACTGTACGGTATAACTAACATATCAAAAATCATTCAGGTTCTTTCGGATATACCCCGTTATTTCGCTGATTTCTCTGTTGGCATATCCATATTGGGAACACTCATTGGCGGAATGGTATTCTACGGCGGACTTATCGGCGGCGCAATAGCTGCTGTTTTATACTTGAAATTGACAAAGAAAGACGTGGCTCTTTACTGCGATTTCCTCGTGCCGTGCATACCGCTGTTTCATTTCTTCGGCAGAATAGGGTGCTTTCTCGGCGGCTGCTGCTACGGTATGGAATTCCCGATAGGCTTTACCTACACTGATTCCATAGTAGCCGAGGCAAACGGCGTTTGCAGATTGCCTTTACCGCTTATTGAAGCATTTTTCAATATTTTAATCTTTATTTTGTTGGTAGCTTGCTATAATAAACATAAGATAAAAAAGGGACACCTGATTCTGGTTTATTGCTTTACTTATCCGATTGTTCGCTTTATTGATGAGTTTTTCAGAGGCGACGCAATCAGAGGCTTCTGGGGGCCGTTTTCGACCTCGCAGTGGATAAGTCTGGTTATTTTCAGCGTTGCATTGATTTACGTTATAATCGGGAAAATCAAAGGTATCAATTTTATCAATAAAAAGCCTGAAGCGGTGATAGAATGACAGTCGGAGTATCAACAGCGTGCTTGTATCCTATGGAAACAACGGACGCCCTGATAATGCTTGTGAAAAACGGTGTTGAATGCGTTGAGATATTTTTCAATACCCTGAGCGAAATTCAAAAGCCGTATTCCACACAGCTCCGCAGTATTTTAAATGAATACGGGGCAAGGGTTAAGTCAATACATCCGTTCACATCGGGATATGAGCCGTATCTCATTTTTTCTGATTATGAAAAAAGATACAGGGAAACCCGTGAGTTTTACAGACAGTATTTTGAGTGCGCGGCATATTTAGGCGCCGAGATAGTCGTTCTTCACGGTGACAGAAAAACATATGTGAACGGAATAAGCGACGAGCTTTACTTTGAACGCTTTTCGGAGCTTGCAAAAATCGGCAGGGAATACGGAGCAACCCTTGCGCAGGAAAACGTAAATATGTTCAGAAGTCAGCGACCCGATTTTATCAGAAAGATGAAGGAATACCTTGGCGATGAGGCAAGCTTCGTTTTCGATATAAAACAGGCTGTGCGCGCAGGCTGTGACCCTGTTGAGATGTGTAAGGCTATGGGTGACAGGCTTGTGCACGTCCATATAAACGATAATGATACCTCTCACGATTGTCTATTACCCGGCAGAGGTAAAACAGATTATAATGAGATTCTTGAGGTCTTGAAATCGAACGGCTATGACGGGGATTTTATAATTGAGGTTTACCGCTCAAATTATTCTCAGCTTTCGGAGCTTCTTGAAGCGTATGAGTATGTTAAAAAAACAGCAGGGAAAAGCTCTTGTTAAAATGAATAAAAAATCCTGTGAAAGCTTGTGTAAAATCAATATGTAGTATTTTCTTGCAATTAATCTTCAACATATGTTATAATTACCGTAAAGAATATTCTCACGGAGGAATTTTTATGAAATGTCCATATTGCGGTTATGAAGAGAGCAAGGTTATCGACTCAAGACCTGCCGACGACGGCGAAAGAATACGCAGGCGCAGGGAGTGCCTTGGCTGCAATAAACGCTTTACAACACACGAGGTTATCGAAACCGTTCCGATTATTGTAGTTAAGCGTGACAAATCAAGAGAAACCTTCGACAGGAACAAGCTGACGGCAGGTATCCTCAGAGCGTGTGAAAAGCGGCCTGTTTCGCTTGACTCAATAGAGCAGATTGTATCCGACATTGAAACCAAGCTTCAGAATTCCCTCGACAGAGAGGTAACCTCAAAGGCTATCGGCGAGTATGTTATGGAGCATCTGAAAAATGTTGACGAGGTGTCATACGTTCGCTTCGCCTCTGTATATCGCCAGTTCAAGGATATAAATACTTTTATGGAAGAGCTTAACAAGCTTTTGCAGGAAAAATAGAATAAAAAATTTGAGCCTCGCTTCACACTGAAACGAGGCTTTTTTCATAAATTAATCGTCATAATGACCTTTGCACTGGATGATTTCGATTTGACCGTTCGAGATTTTATACACGATTCGATTGACTTCGTCAATTCTTCTGCTCCAATAACCGCTGAGTTCATTTTTGAGTGGTTCGGGTTTTCCGATTCCGTTATTTCCATTACGATCTATGTCTTATAACAACTTGAAAATACGCTTAAGTGTTTTCTTGTCTTGATCCTGCCAGTAGGTGAAGTCATCCCATGCCTGTTCTGAAAATGTCAATTTACTCATTGATTAAAGCTCCTAAGTCCTCGAATGTTTTTGTTACAACTTTTCCACTGTCAAGTTGTTTAGCTGAAGCTTTAAGGCTCTCTGTATTCTCTTTGCTGTAAAACGGATCGGCAGTAATCTCAAACGGTATTCTTTTTTCTCTGCTTACTTTTGTTGCAAAGATTGTGAAAGCCGTAGTCATACTCATACCCATTTCCTTGCAAACTTTTTCCATACTTGCCTTTAAATCGGAGTCCATACGAAAGTTTACCATAGTTTGTGCCATTAAAATCACCCTTTCTTATGTTTAGTATAGTACATTGTAAAGCTAAAGTCGAGTAAACGCTTTACAATATTATATGATTATATGCATTTCTTCAAAAAAATACAAAAAACACGCCTCTGTCATAAGACAAAAGCGTGTTTTGGTGGGAACAATAGGGCTCGAA
>DKZT01000016.1:18724-20316 GCA_002493755.1 Ruminococcaceae bacterium UBA7067 | reverse complement strand
AAAATAATAACTGCAACTTAGCAAAGTGTTATTTTGCAGTACGAAGGAGGAAATTGCTGTGTTACAACAAGAAAGTCGTCTTAAAGTAGCTGACAACACAGGTGCTAAAGAGCTTCTTTGCATTAGAGTTCTTGGCGGTTCAGGCAGAAGATATGCAAATATCGGTGATGTAATCGTTGCTTCAGTTAAGAAAGCAGCTCCTGGCGGTATCGTTAAAAAGGGCGAAGTTGTTAAAGCAGTCATCGTTCGTACAACTAAAGGTGTACGTCGTGACGACGGTCAGTATATTCGTTTTGACGAAAACGCTGCCGTAATTATTAAAGAGGATAAAACTCCTCGTGGTACTCGTATTTTTGGACCTGTTGCCCGTGAGCTTCGTGAGAAGGATTATATGAAAATACTTTCTCTTGCTCCGGAAGTGCTTTAATGGAGGTGCGAAATATGAGCAAAATGTTTGTTAAGACCGGTGATACCGTTATGGTTCTCAGCGGCAAGTCAAAGGGCGTTAAGGGCGAGGTTATCGCTGTAAGTCCAAAAGAGGGTAAGGTTATCGTTAAGAAGGTTAACATTGTTACAAAGCATGTTAAGCCTCGTAAGATGGGTGAGCCCGGCGGACTTATTGAGGTTGAGTCAGCTCTTTATGCTTCAAAAGTTCAATTAGTTTGTCCTAAGTGCGGCGAGGCAACCCGTGTTGGTCGCAAGGACGGCAAGCGCGTTTGTAAGAAATGCGGAAACGAGTTTTAAGAAAGGGAGGACATAACAAATGGCAGCAGCTTTAAAAGAAACATATAAGAGCGATATTGCTCCTGCATTGATGAAGAAATTCGGATACAAATCTGTTATGCAAATCCCAAAGCTTGACAAGATTGTAATCAATGTTGGTTGCGGCGAAGCTCGTGAAAATTCAAAAATTGTTGACGCTATTATCAGAGATCTTCAGACAATCACCGGTCAGCGTCCAGTTATCTGTCGTGCTAAGAAGTCAGTAGCTAACTTCAAACTCCGTGAGGGTATGCCAATCGGTGTTAAGGTTACACTTCGCGGTGACAGAATGTATGAATTCCTTGAGAGATTTTTCAATCTCGCACTTCCAAGAGTTCGTGACTTCAGAGGTATTAACCCTAACTCATTTGACGGCCGTGGCAACTATGCTATGGGTGTTAAAGAGCAGTTAATCTTCCCTGAAATCGAATATGATAAAATTGATGCTGTACGCGGTATGGACATCATAATGGTAACAACAGCAAATACTGACGAAGAGGCTCGTGAGCTGCTTAAGCTTATGGGTGCTCCATTCGCAGAGTAAGGAGGGATTATCGTGGCAAAAACATCTATGAAAGTTAAGGCAGCTAAGCCTGCTAAGTATTCAACAAGAGCATATAACAGATGCAAAATCTGCGGTAGACCTCATGCTTACCTTCGCAAGTATGGCGTATGCAGAATTTGCTTCAGAGAGCTTGCTCATAAGGGCGAAATCCCTGGTGTTAAAAAATCATCTTGGTAAGAATTGAGAATTGCTAATCTAATAAGGAGGAAATATCAATGCATATTACAGATCCAATCGCTGATATGCTTACAAGAATCCGTAATGC
>DKZT01000016.1:0-18450 GCA_002493755.1 Ruminococcaceae bacterium UBA7067 | reverse complement strand
TGATTCCATCGGCGATATGCTCACAAGAATCCGCAATGCGAATTCTGCAAAGCATGACACCGTAAAAGTACCGGCATCAAATATGAAGAAGGCAATCGCTCAGATTCTTGTTGATGAAGGATATATCAAAAATTTCAAAGTTATAGAAGACGGCAAGCAGGGTGTTATTCGTGTAACACTTAAGTACGGCGAGGGTAAGAGTCAGGTTATCACCGGTCTCCGCCGTGTATCAAAGCCGGGTCTTCGTATTTATTCAAATGTTGAGGATATGCCTAAGGTAATGAAGGGACTCGGTGTTGCAATCGTTTCAACTTCCAAAGGCATTATGACAGACAGAGAAGCTCGCAAGCAGAATGTTGGCGGCGAAGTTTTAGCATTCATTTGGTAAGGAGGTACAGTCAGGATGTCAAGAATTGGTTTAAAGCCTATTACAATTCCTGCTGGTGTTGATGTAAATATCGACAATAACACTGTTACCGTTAAGGGTCCAAACGGAACTCTTTCAATGGATGCTCATCCAAACATGGCTATCAGTGTTGAAGGCAGCGAGATTATCGTTAGCAGACCTAACGATCAGAAAGAAAACAGATCTCTTCACGGCTTAACTCGTTCACTTATTGCTAATATGGTAACAGGTGTAACAGAAGGCTTTAAGAAGAACTTAGAGGTTAACGGTGTTGGTTACAGAGTTCAGCTTCAGGGTAACAGCCTTGTTATGAACTTAGGTTTCTCACATCAGGTTATTATGGAAGCTCCTGAAGGCATTAAGATTGAATGTCCGTCAGCAAACGCTATTGTAATCAGCGGTGCTGATAAGCAGAAGGTTGGTCAGTTCGCAGCTCAGGTTCGCGAAAAGAGACCGCCGGAGCCTTACAAGGGCAAGGGCATCAAGTATGCTGAAGAGCATATCCGCCGTAAAGAAGGAAAAGCAGGTAAGAAATAAGGGAAGGAGTGAAATACAATGGTTTCAAGACAGGATGCCAATAAGGCAAGACAGAAGCGCCACACAAGAGTTCGTGGTAAAATCAGCGGTACTGCTGAATGTCCAAGACTTAACGTATATCGCTCTCTCAGCAATATTTACGCGCAGTTAATCGACGATGTTGCAGGTGTAACAATTGCATCAGCTTCAACCGTTGAGAAGGACTTTAATCAGTACGGTGGTAATATTGAGGCAGCTAAGGCTGTTGGTAAAACATTAGCAGACAGAGCCAAGGCAAAGGGCATTGAAGAGTGCGTATTTGACCGCGGCGGTTACGTATATCACGGTCGTGTGGCAGCTGTTGCTGACGGCGCTCGTGAAGGCGGACTGAAGTTCTAACGAAGGAGGGTAATTTTTATGGCAAAGATTGACGTATCTTCAATGGAACTTGAAGAAAGAGTAGTAGCTATCAACCGTGTATCAAAGACTGTAAAGGGCGGCAGAATTTTTAAGTTTTCAGCTCTTGTGGTTGTTGGTGACGGCAATGGTCTTATAGGTTTCGGAATCGGTAAATCAGGCGAAGTTCCTGATGCTATCCGTAAGGGAATCGAAGACGCAAAGAAAAATGTAATTAAGGTTGCTCTTAAGGGTACAACAATCCCTCACGAAATCAAGGGCAAGTTTGGTGCCGGTGAAGTTTTACTTATGCCTGCTCCAAAGGGTACCGGTGTTATCGCCGGCGGTCCTGTTCGTGCTGTTGTTGAGACAGTCGGCATTAAGGATATCAGAACAAAGGCTATCCGTTCAAACAATCCTTGCAATGTTGTAAGAGCAGCTATTAACGGTTTGAGTCAGCTTCGTACAGCTGATGAGGTTGCTGCAATCCGCGGCAAGTCAACCAAGGAAATTTTAGGTTAAGGAGGGTGGAACAATGGCAGATATTAAAATCAAGCTCACTAAGAGTTTAATTGGTAGCAAAGCTGACCAGATTGCCACCGCCCACTCACTTGGTCTTCGTAAAATCGGCAGCGTTACAGTTCAGCCGGATAATGCACAGACACAGGGTAAAATCGCTAAGATTGCTCACCTTGTAACTGTTGTAGAAGAATAAGGGGAGGTGCAGATATGAAATTACATGAACTTTCTCCTGCAGAGGGCTCAAAGAAGAGCGTAAAGAGAATAGGCAGAGGTACTGCTTCAGGTCAGGGCAAGACTGCCGGTAAGGGTCAGAAGGGTCAGAAATCCCGTTCAGGCTACAGCAGGCGTGCAGGCTTTGAGGGCGGTCAGATGCCTCTTCAAAGAAGAGTTCCTAAGAGAGGTTTTAACAACATCTTCGCTACTGAATATGCAGTTGTAAATGTTTCAACATTAAATGACAGATTTGAAGCTGGCGCAACAGTAGATGCTCAGAGCCTTGTTGAAGCCGGTGTTATCAAAAAGACACTCGATGGCGTTAAGGTTCTTGGCAAGGGCGAAATCACAAAGGCATTAACCGTTAAGGTTACTGCAATCAGTGAGTCAGCTAAAGCTAAAATTGAAGCTGCAGGTGGCAAGGTGGAGGTGCTTTAAATGATTAAAACCATTGTAAATGCTTGGAAAGTACCAGAAATTCGTAAGAAACTGTTATTTACAGCATTTATCATTCTTGTTTTCAGAATCGGTTCAGTCATTCCAGTACCTTTCCTCAACATCGTTGATGAAATTAGTGTTGGTAAAGGAAATACAATCCTCACATATTTAAGCTTGATGACAGGTAGTGCTTTCACATACGGAACAATTTTTGCTATGTCAATCACACCTTATATCAATGCATCAATTATTATGCAATTGCTTGCAGTTGCAATTCCTGCACTTGAAAGATTGCAGAAAGAAGGCGAAGAGGGCAGAAAGAAGATTGCTTCAATCACCCGTTTTGTTACAGTTGGTTTGGGTATTCTCCAGTCACTCGCTTATTTCTTCTATCTTCGTGCAAACAACTATTTGATGATGGATGGTGCCGGTAAACCATTTACAGGCTTTGATGCTGTATTCCAGGCACTTGTTATCATATTGGTTCTCACCGCAGGAACAGCGGTTATTATGTGGCTTGGTGAGCAGATTACAATCAGCGGTATCGGTAATGGTATTTCAATTATCCTTTTCGCAGGTATTGTTTCAAGATTCCCAACCCTTATCAAGCAGTTATTCCAGTATATTGATACAGGTAGACTTGTTTACAGAATACTTGTTCCTGTTGTAATTGTATGCTTCCTGCTTATGATTGCATATATAGTATTTATGGATAATTCAGAGAGAAGACTTCCAATCAGCTACGCTAAGAGAGTTGTCGGAAGAAAGATGATGGGCGGTCAGTCAACACATATGCCTATGAAGGTTAATATGTCAGGCGTACTTCCTGTAATATTTGCATCATCAATTCTTTCTCTTCCCGGAACAGTTCAGATGTTCCTTTCAGCAGATAAGTATGAAGGCACTTTCTGGGAAAAATTCTTTAATGCATTTCAGGGTGATTCCTGGTGGTATGCATTAATGTACTTCCTGCTTATCATATTCTTTGCTTATTTCTACAGTACAATTCAGTACAACCCGATTGAAATGGCAAATAATCTTCGTAAAAATAATGGCGCAATTCCGGGTATCCGTCCCGGTAAGCCTACATCTGATTATATTTTAAGGGTATTATCAAGATTAACGCTTATCGGAGCATTGATGCTTTCTGTAATTGCATTGTTCCCGATTCTTTATTCACTTATCTGTGACCTTGCTATTCCTCCGCTTACTGAGGGTGGAACAGACGGTGGTATGACAATTTCTCTCGGCGGTACTTCACTTATCATTATGTGCGGTGTTGCTCTCGAAACTGTTCGTCAGCTTGAGTCTCAGATGATGATGCGTCATTATAAGGGCTTCCTTGACTAATATAAAGGAGTATTAATTATGAAACTTATTCTTCTCGGTGCTCCGGGTGCCGGCAAAGGTACTCAGGCAGAAAAGATTGTTGATAAATTTGGTATCCCTGCAATTTCTACAGGAAATATTCTCCGTGCAGCCGTTAAGGACGGCACTGAGATGGGCATTAAGGCTAAATCCTTTATGGATGCAGGTCAGCTTGTTCCTGACGAGGTTGTAATCGGTATTATCAAGGACCGACTTAAAGAAAAAGATTGTGAAAACGGCTTTATTCTCGACGGTTTTCCAAGAACAATTCCTCAGGCTCAGGCTCTTGAGGATGCAGGAATTGAAATTGACAAGGTTGTTGATATTGAGGTTCCTGATGAGAAAATCACAAAGAGAATGAGCGGCCGCCGTGTATGCTCTAAGTGTGCAAATTCTTATCACCTTGAGTATAAAAAGCCTCAGGTTGAGGGTGTTTGCGATGCCTGCGGCGGTGAACTTATTCAGCGTAAAGACGATGCTCCCGAAACAGTGCTTGCAAGACTTGCTGAGTATCACGAGATGACAGAGCCTTTAAAGGATTTCTATCAGACTCTTGGTAAGCTTGTTGTCGTTGAGGGACAGGAGGAGGTTGCTGATACAACCGCTCTCGTCTTTAAGGCATTGGAGGATTAACATGGTAGTGCTTAAAAGCAGCCGTGAGCTGGAGCTTATGAAAGAAGCATGTCAGATTTCGGCTGAAGCATTAATGGTAGCAGGCGAGGCTGTTAAGCCCGGTGTATCCACAAAAGAAATTGACGAAATTGCTTATAAATTTATCAGAAAGCACGGTGCTACACCAAACTTTCTTAACTATGGCGGATTTCCTGCTACCGCATGTATATCTATAAATGATGAAGTAATCCACGGTATACCCAAGGCTAACCGTATCATCCGTGATGGTGATATAGTCAGCATTGATTTGGGTGCTGCAAAAAACGGATACAATGGCGATAATGCTGCCACATTTGCTGCAGGGACTTGCTCTCCCGAGGCAAAGCGGCTGATGGATACTACCCGTGAAAGCCTTTATAAGGGCATTGAGCAGGCAGTTCCCGGCAACAGAATCGGTGATATATCAAATGCAGTTCAGACATATTGTGAAGAACGCGGATTCGGTGTTGTCCGTGACTATGTCGGTCACGGAGTCGGCACCAAGCTTCATGAAGAACCAAGCGTACCAAACTTCGGTCACGCAGGTCGTGGTATCAGACTGTTACCCGGAATGACATTGGCAATTGAACCAATGATAAATCTGGGAACCTATAGGGTTAAACAGCTTTCAGACGGCTGGACAGTTAAAACAGCTGACGGCAAGCTTTCTGCTCATTTTGAGCACACTGTTGCCATTACTGCAAACGGTCCGGTAATCTTAACGAAAGTTTAAATCAATTGCTGGCGATTACGCCGTAATGTGATTCCAGTTAAATCAATAACATCAATCGTAATTTAATATTATTAGCGAGGTATAAGATGTCAAAGTCAGATATGATAGAAGTTGAGGGTACAGTGGTTGAGGTTTTACCTAACACTACTTTCAAGGTAACTCTTCAGAATGGCCACATTATTATTGCCCATATCAGCGGAAAGCTGAGGATGAACAACATCCGCATTCTTCCCGGTGACAAGGTAACAATTGAGATGTCCCCGTATGACCTTACAAAGGGTCGTATTATTTGGCGCTCAAAGTAAATATTTAGGAGGATATTCAAAATGAAAGTTAGACCTTCTGTAAAGAAAATTTGCGATAAGTGCAAAGTTATTAAGCGCAATGGAAAAGTAATGGTTATCTGTGAAAATCCAAAGCACAAACAGCGTCAGGGCTAAGCCTGAACTAATAATCGGAGGTAAATTGTAAAATGGCACGCATTTCAGGTGTTGACTTACCTAATGACAAAAGAGTAGAAATCGGCCTTACCTACATTTATGGTATCGGTCTTACTACTTCCAGAAAAATTATTGCTGAAACAGGTATTAATGCTGATACCCGTTGCAGAGATTTATCAGAAGATGATGTTAAAAAGCTCAGTGATTATATCACTAATAATCTTAATGTAGAGGGTGACCTTCGCAGAGATACAGCTTTTGACATTAAAAGACTTATTGAAATTGGTTGCTATCGTGGTGTAAGACACAGAAAGGGTCTTCCTGTAAGAGGTCAGACTTCAAAGAACAATGCTCGTACACGCAAGGGTCCGAAAAAGACTATAGCAAATAAGAAGAAATAGTAGGAGGAATCAAGTATGGCTACTAAAAAGACCACAGGCTCACGCAAGCGCCGTGAGAAGAAAAACATTGAGCGTGGTGCTGCCCATATCCAATCAACCTTCAACAATACAATCGTTACAATTACCGATTTAAACGGTAATGCAGTTTCTTGGGCATCAGCAGGCGAAATGGGCTTCAGAGGCTCAAGAAAATCTACTCCTTTTGCTGCTGCAACTGCTGCTGAAACAGCTGCTAAGACTGCAGTTGACTGTGGAATGAAAACTGTTGAGGTTTATGTAAAGGGACCTGGCTCAGGTCGTGAATCAGCTATCAGAGCTTTACAGACAGCCGGTCTGGATGTAAGTCTTATTAAAGATGTTACTCCTATCCCACACAATGGCTGCCGTCCGCCAAAAAGACGTCGCGTATAGTATAATCGGAGGTTACTTGATATGGCAAGATATACAGGACCTGCTTGTAAGCTCTGCCGCCGTGAGGGCAAAAAGCTCTTTTTAAAGGGTGACAGATGTTATACAAGCAAATGTGCAATTGAGCGTCGTTCATACGCTCCTGGTCAGCATGGCCAGAATAGAAAGAAGACTTCAGAATATGGTCTTCAGCTTCGTGCAAAGCAGTCAGCTCGTCGTTACTATGGTATCAACGAGGGACAGTTCCACAAATATTTTCTTATGGCTGAGCGTAAGGCAGGCGTTACAGGTTCAAACCTGCTTCAGCTTTGCGAAAGCCGTTTAGATAATGTTGTTTACACTGCAGGTTTTGCAAGCTCAAGAGCTCAGGCTCGTCAGCTTGTTAACCATGCTCATTTCACTGTTAACGGCACAAAGGTTGATATTCCTTCATATCTCCTTAAGGCCGGCGATGTAGTTGCTGTTAAAGAAACAAGCAAGACTACAGATGAGTTCAAGAACTTAGTTGAGTCTAATTCTACCCGTCCGGTTCCGCAGTGGGTTGATGTAAATAAGGATGCTATGGAAGCAAAGGTTGTTAAGCTCCCTGAAAGAGACGAGATTGCAACTCCTGTTGAAGAGCATTTAATCGTTGAGTTCTACTCTAAGTAATAGTTTGCTTTGTCAGCTATTATTTAGCGAAAACAAAATACAAATTTTAGGAGGCTTTTAAATGATCGAAATTGATAAGCCTAAAATCGAGATTGTAGATGTTTCTACTGTTGGAAGCAGAAGCACAGGCAGATTTATCGTTGAGCCGCTCGAAAGAGGTTTCGGTACAACTCTCGGTAATGGTATGAGACGCGTTCTTTTATCATCACTTCCGGGCTATGCTTTGACTTCCGTAAAGATTGATGGTGTTTTACACGAGTTTTCAACTATCCCTCATGTTAAAGAGGATGTTACAGAAATCGTTCTTAATCTTAAGGGTGTTATTCTTAAAATCCATGATGATCAGCCAAAAACCTTATATATTGAGGTTTCGGGTGAGGGCGAAATTACTGCCGGTGATATTAAGCACGATGCAGATGTTGAAATTCTTAACCCCGATCTTCACATTGCTTATCTTGATGCAGGTGCCAGTGTAACAATGGAGCTCACTGCCGACAACGGCAGAGGATATGTTCCCTGCGACAGAAACAAGCAGCTTATGGATTTGCCAATCGGTACCATTGCTATTGATTCTATTTATACACCGGTATTAAAGGTTAACTACACTGTAGAAAATACCAGAGTCGGTCAGCAGACTGACCTTGATAAGCTTATTCTCGATATTGAAACAGACGGTACTATTCCGGCTGATGAGGCAGCATCTCTCGCTGCTAAGATTCTCAATGACCATTTAATGCTCTTTGTTGACCTCTCTGAGGAAATCGGCAATCAGGATATTATGGTTGAGAAGGATGACGACAGCAAGGAAAAGGTTCTTGAAATGACTATTGAAGAGCTTGATCTTTCAGTTCGTTCATTCAACTGCCTCAAGAGAGCAGGCATTAATACAGTAGAAGACTTAATCGGAAAAACAGAAGAAGATATGATGAAAGTTAGAAACCTGGGACGCAAGTCTCTTGATGAGGTTGTAGCAAAGCTCGGCTCATTAGGTTTTGAGCTTAGTCAAGAAGAGGACTAAAGGAGGGAATTTCAATGCCAGGTAGCAGAAAGCTGGGCAGGCCTACTGATCACAGAAAGGCTATGCTCAGAGGTATGGTTACTTATCTTTTAGAAAACGGTAAAATTGAAACAACCGTAACAAGAGCAAAGGAAGTTCGTGCAATGACCGAGAAAATGATTACTCTTGGCAAAAACGATACTCTTCATTCAAAAAGACAGGCACTTGCTTATGTAACTAAGGAAGATGTTGTTAAAAAACTTTTTGATGAAATTGCTCCTAAATATGCTGATAGAAACGGCGGTTACTGCCGTATTATCAAAACGGGCCCTCGCCGCGGCGACGCAGCAGAGATGTGCATAATTGAGCTTGTTTAAGATAATAACTTAATAGATTTAAAGGACTTGGATTTTACCAAGTCCTTTTTTTCATAAGATAAATTATCGTTTATCGTAGTAACGCTGTGGTAAAGAAATGCGTGTTTAGAGGGTGAGAAATTGCCCAGAATTTTGTATTTTGCGAGTGGGAGCTTTATATCAAGTTGCTACAAAACAGTCCACTGGACTGTTTTTCCCAAATCGCAGATTTGGAGCAACGGTCTCTTGCACTTTGTGCAATTCACTCCCCCGAGCAAAAGACGAAAAATGCACAAAAGTCTTGCAAATTCGATGTTTGCAAGGCTTTTATATGTTTATGGCGGCAGAAGCAAGTCCCTGTTCTACAGTGTTTTCTAAAACACATTCGTTTTTGTTTTTATCGTGTGCGGTTGTGGGTGATTTATCGCACTCTAAACAATAATTTAATCTATTCAGTATCCTTTTTACATTTTTGTATGCTCCAAGCTATGCTTAATATACTTGCAGCTAATCGCATTTTATGACAGATCTTTTTGCTTCATTTAGTTTTTATTATAAAAACTAAAAAAGCGCAGCCGAAAAATAAAAACATACTTATTGTTTGAAAAAAATTAAGCTCATTTGGCATCGTTATTATATCATTCTTGAAATATCAAGTGAATATTCATTTATTATAACCTGAATTATTGTTTGACAAGCATGACCCTTTGTGTTACACTGTGAAAAAGAGGTAATTATTATGACAAAGCTCAACACACAGATGAATAGAGCAAATCAGTCTATGCGAGATTATCGTATGGATTTAATTTGCTGTGTTCATCTATGGTAGTGTTTGGATTATATTATATTATTATCTTTAACCACTGATGTTCACATCAGTGGTATTTTTATTTTGGGGGTGCTTATATGTCAGAGCATGAGATTACGCTAATCGGAATCAACGAATTTTCAAAATGCAGTAATATATGGGATATGAAAAAATGCCCTTTTACTGATATGTTTCGGCAACAGATTATTAATGGAGATAGGTTTGTTTATATTTATAAAATCAATGAAGAATTTGTCGGTGAGGGTGATTTGGTAATTAATGTTGATGATGCTGATTATTATATAAAAAAACAGCGAATTTATGTATCGCGAATGATTGTGAAGAAGGAATACCGAAATCAGGGAATTGGAGGAATTATCCTTGATTATCTTATTGAACAGGCAAAATCAATGGGGTATCGTGAAATGGCACTCGGTGTTGATATTGATAATTACAGCGCGGTTCATTTATATCAAAAGAAAGGCTTTAACACATTGATTAAAGAAGACGAGGATGAATACGGCAGGTTTTATAAGCTGTTAAAGGAGTTATAGATTATGAAATATTATTTAAGAAAATGTACCTTTGATGATATGGCTGTGGGTGTTACCGCATTTTTTGAAGATGATAACTGTTATCGTGTAGGACTTACGATGATACATCCCGATTATCAGAATAAAGGTATCGGAAGCGATGTTATTCGGGGTTACATAAATCTTGCCGGGAAAGATAATAAAAGAATCATTATAAAAACATATAAAGATAACCCGGCACAAAATCTGTATAAACGACTGGGTTTCAAGGTTTATAATGAGGATAACACACATATACACTTGGAAATAAATAAGAAAGGATAGAATTATGGGAAAGATTGTAGCAATCGGCGGAGGAGAGAACGGACACGGCAAAACACAATATGAAACTGCCGTAATTGATAAAGAAATCATAAGACTTACAGGGAAAAGCAATCCGAATTTTTTATTTATCGGACTGGCTAATCTCTATTCAGACAGATATTATGATGTAATGAAAAACATATATGGAAATATGTATGACTGTAATACAGATTATTTAACAAACGATGAGCATAAAAATATTGACATTGCTAAGTCAAAATTTGAGTGGGCAGATATTATTTATGTGGGCGGAGGAAATACCTTGAAGCTGATGACAGTGTGGCGCAAGTACGGTATTGATAAGCTGCTTATTGAAGCATACAAGAATGACAAGGTGCTATGCGGTGTCAGTGCAGGCGGCATTTGCTGGTGTGACTATGGCAACAGTGACTCAAGACGCTTTACCTCTCAAAGTGATAAATTGATTAGAGTCAAAGGTCTTGGGTTGGTTAATATTCTTTTCTGCCCACATATAAATACTGAGCCGCACAGGGCTGATGATTTAAAAAGAATGATGAAAACCACATACAAAATTCCTGCAATTGCATTGGATATGGGAGCATTGGAAATTGTTGACAATAAGTACAGAATTTTAACTATAGACGATACTGCAGCTGCCGATAAATATTATTGGAAAAACGGCAGATATATTTGTGAAAGCATAATTGACAATGAATTTAAACCTATTGAGGAGCTATATAGGAGGGAATGAGAAAATGAAATTGGTAATTATTATCGGTGATGGTGCTGTCGGCAAAATGACAGTAGGGCAGGAACTTGCAAAAATTACAGGTCTGAGGCTGTTTCACAATCATATGTCCATTGAACCGATTATAGATATTTTCGGTGAATATAACGGTGATATCGTAAGAAAATTCAGAGAGCTTGTATTTACGGAATTTGCCAAAAAAGATAAATACGGCTTGATATTTACTTACATATGGGCGTTTGACAGTCAATCCGATTGGGACTATATGGAGCATCTGCGGGATATTTTTAAGGATGCCGATATTTATTATGTTGAGCTTGTTGCACCGCAGGAAATACGACTGCAGAGGAATACTACTGAAAACAGATTGAAACACAAGCCGTCAAAAAGGAATCTTGAATGGTCAGATAAAATGATAATTGAGTCTGATTTGGAAAACCGCCTTGTGAGCAATGAAGGCGAAATACCATATGAGAATTATCTGAGAATAGATAATTCAGCTATATCGGCGGAGCAGGCAGCCCTTCTCATTAAGAATAGATTTGAGCTTTAGCAATATAGTTTATTATTAAAATGAACCCGTTCATTAGCTGAGGTGCGGTAACGAAGTATTGGTTTTTCGCCCAAATTGCCTGAAATTAAGCCCAAAAGCCTCGCAAGACGCCGGTCTTGCTGCGTTTTTAAGCTGTATTTACAGGCGAATTTTCAAGCTGCAAAATTGCGAAGCACTTAAATTTGTTAGATTTTCAGTTAGAATAAGGCATAAAAATACCATAAGGCTGACACCTTATGGTATTTTTTAGCGCGATTATAGCTGAAACGATAAAATTATTTAGGCTATTGCACCTCAGATTTGTGAATGGGTTCCTGATATATTTAATATTAAATTATACAATACCCTGAGCCATCATAGCATCAGCAACCTTCATAAAGCCGGCAATGTTTGCACCTACAACAAAATTGTCCTTAGCATCAAACTGCTCACAAGCCTCTTTCATATGATAATAAATGTTAATCATAATGCCCTTAAGCTTTGCATCAACCTCATCAAAGGTCCAGCTTGAACGGATTGAGTTTTGACCCATTTCAAGAGCAGATGTAGCAACACCGCCTGCATTGGAAGCCTTGCCCGGGATAAAGAGAACATTTCTGTCAAGGAATACCTGAGTAGCCTCTGTGTTTGTAGGCATATTTGCACCCTCACAAACTGCATAACATCCTGTTTCTGCAAGTCTGATTGCCTGAGCCTCATTAATTTCATTCTGAGTTGCGCAGGGAAGACCAACTTCGCATATTACATTGTCCCATACAGAGCCTTCACCATAGGTTGCATCGGGATGAATATCAAGATAAGTTTTAATTCTCTTTCTGTCAACCTCTTTAATCTGCTTAACAGCCTCAACATCAATACCGTTTTCATCAATAATATATCCTGATGAATCTGAGCATGATATAACTTTTGCACCAAGCTGAGTAGCCTTTTCCATTGCATAGATAGCAACATTACCTGAGCCTGAAACGGCAACTCTTGTGCCGTTAAGGTTTTTGCCGTGGTCTTTGAGAAGCTCCTCTGTAATATAAACAAGACCGTAACCTGTAGCCTCGGTTCTTGCAAGTGAACCGCCGAAGCTGATTCCCTTACCTGTAAGACAGCCTTCTGAACGGTTAGTCAGCTTTTTATACTGACCATAGAGATAACCTACTTCGCGTGCGCCTGTTCCGATATCACCGGCAGGAACATCCTCGTCAGCACCGATGTATTTATAAAGCTCATTCATAAATGCCTGACAGAAGCGCATAATTTCCATATCGCTTTTGCCCTTGGGATCAAAGTCAGAACCGCCCTTAGCGCCGCCGATTGGAAGACCTGTTAAGCTGTTCTTGAAAATTTGCTCAAAGCCGAGAAATTTAATAATGCTGAGGTTAACACTCGGATGAAGTCTTAAACCGCCTTTGAAAGGACCGATTGCGGAGTTAAACTGCACACGGTAGCCGCGGTTAACATGCACTTCTCCGTTATCGTCAACCCACGGAATACGGAACATAACCTGTCTTTCAGGCTCAACAAGTCTTTCGAGCAGACCTGTTTTTTCGTATCTTGGATCATTGTCAACTACAGGAGCTAAAGATTCAAGAACTTCTTCTGCAGCCTGAATAAATTCAGGCTCGTTTGGATTTTTGATTTTAAGATCATGTAAAACTTTTTGTGAATAAGTCATAATGATTTCCTCCCGAAATATAGTTTGTAATAACATAAACAGAACAGACAATTCTGTTAAAAAAAGCATTGGATTTATGCTTTAGCAGAATTATACAACCATTATATTGATATGTCAATAAATTTATGAATATTTATGCATTTTGCGTATAATGGCTTATCCGTAATGAAAAAATATACTATTTCCGGGAAATGCCTTTATCTTAAAGGAGGCTGAGGCGGAGGAAGAAAATCGTCATTTCTGTCTTCATTTTCATTTCTGTCTTCATTTTCATTTCTGTCAAGGCGCTTTTGACGGCGTTTTTTTCTTTTTTTATTGTTGCTTATAACTACTCCGATATAACTTAAAATAACAATAACTATTATGACTAAAATTATTTTTACTGCCGTGAAGCCGAAAAATGTTTTTATTGCATTTATTATTTTTAAAAAGGTGGAAAGCTCTATTGTTTCTGCTGCAACCAAATCCACAGTTGCAATTACTTCATCGCCGTAAATTATATTGGCCTTGCATACATCCTGACCTTTAACAACAGGTGCAGAAATACTTTCAGGCTTGTCCACTGTTTCATAAATAACAGCAGATTTATCGAGCCCTGCAGGAACAATAACATTGATATCCTGCTTTGCAACGAGCTGAACGGTATCGGCGTCCTTGCCGTCCTCAACAGCAACCTCTCCGATTACCTCGTCTGCCGAAACAAGAGTAGTATATTTAAGGCTGTCAAATGCCCATTTGAACAGCTCTTTTGCATCGACAAACGAGCATTTCGTTTCATAGTTTTCACCATTGATTGCCTGTCTCGGTGACTTAAGAACAACAGCAAGATAATTGTATCCATCCTTAGATGCCTTCGTAACAACACAGTATTCTGCCTCTTCCGTAGAGCCTGTTTTAATTCCGCTGGCATATTCATAATAATATGTTACATAGCCAGGAACGAGCATAAGATTTGTGTGGTTTAAATTAATTCCGTGAAAGCTTATCTGAGTTGTTTCCGATATTCTGACAAAATCGGGGTTTTTCATTGCCTCTATGGTTATTTTTGCCATATCTCTTGCAGTAGTATAATGGTTGGTATCGTGCAGACCGTCGGGATTGACAAAATGAGTATCGGTGCAGCCGATAGAGTTAACCCATTCATTCATCAGATTAACGAATTCAGCCGAATTTCCGCTGACAAATTCAGCAAGCATCTGGCTGGCATCACACGCCGAGTGCACCATTGTTAAATAAAGCAGTTCTTCAACAGAAAGCTCTTCGCCGATTTCTATGCCTGCAACCTGCGCACCGCTGCCGAGAATACTTTCATAAGCAGTCTGACTCATTGTTGTTTTTTGGCTTAAATCCGAAACATTGTTAAGAACGACTATGGCAGTGACTATTTTTGTAAGCGATGCAGGATACTGCCTTTTGTCGGGATTTTTTTCTGCAACAACGGGATAACTGTCGTCGTCAAGATTAATAAGCATATAAGAGTCTGCATAAATTGTTCTGTCAGGCTCGTAGGTTGCTGCCTCAGCCGAAAATGCAAAAAGGCTTAATGAACATATGAATATTGCAAATGTTAATAATATTGAAAGTGTTTTTTTCATCACTTGACACCTTTACTGTAAAATTATATTATATAGTGTACCATTTTTTTATCGGTATTTAAAGAACAAATTTTAAATTTTCGGAGAATTTTATGATTTATATTACTGGTGACACTCACGGGGATATTTCTTTTTTTAAAAATCCAAGGCTCAACAGACTTACGGAAAAGGATTATCTTATAGTGTGCGGTGATTTCGGATTTATCTGGGATCCAAAAAATGAAACAGAAAAAAAGAATATGGAGTTTCTGAAAAAGAGAAAGTATACAATTTGCTTTGTTGACGGTGCACATGAAAATTTTGATGTGCTCAATTCATATTCACCGTACCGATGGAAAGGCGGAAATGCGCATAAAATAGCTGATAATATTTATCACCTTATGCGTGGTGAGGTTTTCACCTTTGACGGAAAAAGTTTTTTTGTTATGGGCGGCGGTGAAAGCGATGATGCTGATATGAGAACCGATGGTGTCAGCTGGTGGGAGAGTGAACTGCCGAGCGCCGAAGAGCTGAAAAACGGTGTTACAAATCTTCTTGACTCGGATAAAAGCATAAATTTTATTTTAACCTATGAGGCCCCTACAATTGCGAAGGATATTCTTAAGCAAAGAACAAATCAGAATATCAGTATTACTCCGCTTAATACATATCTTCAGGAGCTTATGAAAAATGTTGAGTATATACATTGGTATTTCGGTTCACTTCATATTGATCTTAATATAAGCAAAAAAATGACTGCTGTTTTTAATTCGATAATAGAAATAAAATAAAAGTGAGCATATCCTCAGGCAGGATATGCTCACTTTTTTTTACTGTTCAGGCTGTTCGGGCTTTTTTACAGCTTTGCCAATGCTTTTGAAATGCTCCAGCACCTGCATATATTCATCTTTTTTGCTTTGAAAATAAAATTTAGCAAAATCAGTTGATGCTTTTTTCAGAATCTGTTTAAATCTGATTTTCTGAGACTCATCAATCGTTGTTATTGAATCAACAAAATAAAGGGCTTTTTTAATATCAAGCTCTTTTGTGTCATAAAAATCTTCTATTCCCATATGCTCTGCAACATATTCAAGCACATCAAAAAAGATATCAAGCTCATCATCATTTATATAGTCTATCAGATTATTTATATAGTCTCCTGCAAAATCCGAAAAGTAGTCGTATTTGTCCTCCTGCACAAGCTCATAATCATTATTTATTTCCCAGGATGATACCTGGTGCTGCTTAAGTCCGCTGTTTGTGCTGTGAACAATTTTCGGCTTGACATCATGGTAAAGCATTCTGCCAATCAGTGAGCCCTGTGGTGTTATAAATACAATTTTATCTTTAATCTGCTGATAGTCATATCTTTCAAAAAAATGCTTCGGAAAGCCGGGAGCATCATTTTCATAAACAGTTTTAAGCCGCTTTTTCAGCGAGTTGGAGCAGTTTACTGCTGCGAATACTGCAAGATTTCCGCCCTTTGAATGACCGCATACAATAATATCACCCTGATGTCTCATTGCTGTTTCCTGAAAATAGTAAAGTGCTTCAATCTGAGCAGGAATAGGGAACATATATGAAAGCATTGCAGATTCCTTGACACCTGTAACCGTAATGTCAGTTCCGCGGTAGGCAATCACATCATCACCGTTATCAAGCAAAAAATGAATTGCCGAAAACTGTTTGTCAATCTGACTGTTTACATTGTTTATGTAATGGCACAGTTTTATATTTTTATATCGGGCTTTCATTGAGCAGTGTTTAAGCAGCTCTGCCGATTTCCGGCTTATGCCTATAAGTTTTTCAATGTCATCGGCATTGTAAAGGGAATAGAAATGTTTGGCGGCATTTTCAAGGCTTATCTCATTGTCCAAGCTCACAATACCCTCAAAATCAGTATAACACAGCTGAGAAAAAATAAGATTGTCTATATAATTGAATTCCTTTTCACCAAATGTGTATTCCCCGTATTCGTCAATGTATTGTATTAAATCCAATTCAGCTCATCTCCGTTTTGCAAATTATAATTTATTTATGGCATTAATAACCCTTTTTTTGTCAGCCGACCAGAGCGGTGCAATCAAATCCTTTTTTGCGCCGTCACCTGTAAGACGATGAATTACAATGTCTTTAGGTATGATTTCAACACATGCCTTTATAATATCAAGGTATTCTTCAAATTCAAGCGGTGTTACTTTTCCCTGAGCATATTCATCAGCAAGGTCAGTGTTTTTCAAAATGTGCAGAAGCTGAAGCTTAATGCCGTTTATTCCACTGTCACATACATATTTTACACTTTCAAGCATATCTTCTTTGCTTTCACCGGGCAAACCCAGAATGATATGAACAACTATGTTGACACCGATTTCTTTCAGCCTGACAACAGCATTGTCATAAACACTTAAATCATAGCCGCGTCTGATATATTCTGCACTTTCTTTGTGAACACTCTGCAAGCCAAGCTCAATAAAAACAGGTTTGATTTTATTTAACTCATCAAGCAGCTGTATTACATCACTGCCAAGGCAGTCGGGTCTTGTTGCAATTGAAACAGCAACAATATCTTTGTGATTAACAGCCTCATAAAACTTTTTTCTGAGCACATCTGTTGGTGCGTAGGTATTGGTGAATGCCTGAAAATATGCTATGTATTTTCCGCTTTTTATTTTATTTGCAACTCTTTTTTTACCCAGTTCAATTTGCTCAGTGATTGATTCGGCACTTTCCGCAAAATCACCGCTGCCACCCCTTGAACAGAAAATGCATCCTCTTGTGTCAATTTTGCCGTCACGGTTGGGGCAGGTAAAGCCTGCATCAAGGCTTATTTTATATACTTTATCACCGAAAGTATCTCTTAAATATTTATTAAGACTCAAGTATTCCATAAAATTTCTCAAGCACCTTTTGGTTTCCGCATACAAGTGAAGTGATTTTGTCAGCATCTAATTCTTCTTTTTCAAAGGTTGCAGCATATCCGCCTGCTTCACTTAAAATGACGGATGCGCCTGCCCAGTCCCATGGACGGAGTATCATTTCATAATATAAATCAGCCTTGCCGCTTGCAACATAGCATATGTCCAGTGCGGCTGAGCCGCCTCGTCTGACTTCTATAGCTTTATAGAATATCTTTTCAGTAAGCTCAAATGTTTTGTGTGCCAGCTCGTGCTCGTAAGGGCATGTTCCGAACAGCACAAGACTTTGCTCTAAATTACAGTCAGAGCAGTGAATTAGTTTACCGTTCAAAAAAGCCCCTTTGCCTTTCTCTGCATAAAACAGATTATTTAAATCAGGGTCAAGCACAACTCCGATTATCATTTCTTTATTCTTTGCAAGTCCAACACTTATTGCACTGTGCTGAAAGCCTTTAATAAAATTTGTTGTTCCGTCAATAGGGTCAATGATAAAGCAATAGCCGTCAGTAAGTTTTTTGTTGCCGTCGCCCTCTTCACCGAGAAAGCTGCAGCCGGGTACAACCTTTTCAAGCTCGCTGAATAAAAAATCCTGTATCATTTTATCGTATTTTGTAACAAGATTTACAGCAGAGCCCTTATCCTCAATGCCTAAATCATCATTTGCAGTTTTATAAATTTCTCCTGCCTGTTTTACTATATCTATTATCTTATTTAACACTTTTTTTACACCTCTTTAAATTTTATTGATATTATAACACAATATTTGAAATAAAAAAACATATATTCTTATTGACTTGAAAAGTTCGATAGTTTAGAATTATATTAGCTGAATT
>DKZT01000050.1:4133-20475 GCA_002493755.1 Ruminococcaceae bacterium UBA7067 | reverse complement strand
AAGCCACCGGTTGAACCGGTGGTCATGACTCGTCACCGCGATCACTTTGCAATTCGCCATTTGGGGTTTCCTCCTTTACATAGATTTAGCCGCCTGAGTCACAGGGCTCCCGAAAAGTCGTAAGACTTTTTGGGAAAAGGAACCGCAGCGAATGCTGCGGAACTTGCGGTGATGCGCAGGCGGCTATGTATGGGTATGAAAAAGCCGTCTGCATTTCTGCAAACGGCTTAAAGGTTAAACCCTTGCTTTGAGCGTTTTACTGTACTTTGCATAATCTTCGCTCAACACATAATCAATCACGCAGGCCTTGGGTATAAGGTATGTACATCTTATGTAAAAGTGCTTGACCTTGTTTGCCCGCATTATTTTTCGGGCGGTGCTGTCACCGATACCACCAAGCATATTACAAAACTCAGGCAAAGTCACAACATCGGGATAGGGTGCAAAAAGTTTTTCATAGTGTGCGCGTGTTTTCATAGCAGTACCTCTTTTTCGGAAAATGTGTTGTCAATGGCAGAGGAATACGCTATAATATTGTTTGTGATTTATGAATCTATTGCGTGTGTTGTTGTGCTCCGTTTTGGGGTTACATCCCTCCGATGTCCCTCCAAAATTCAAAATTCCCGTCAAAATTGGAAAGTGCGGAAATGGCAGACGAAACGGAGTTTTTTTACAATGATATCCGTTCCTTGCGGAACGGGTGATATATCTTCGATATGATATCCATCTTAGGTGGATGATATATGCCTGCTGCATATGAAGGAACGGATATTATATCATATTGCGCAAGCGATATATCATTGAGAAGTAGTCCATATTGTAATATACTTGGCGAAACGTAGGTGTGATAATGGCAGAAAACAAATTACTTGATCTATCCTTTAAGTTTGCTGTTGCTATCGTAAACCTTGTTGATGGCGTAACTGTACCGATGAGTCCTACATGACCGATCAGCTTGCGCGCTCAGGCACATCTGTTGGTGCTAATATCCATGAAGCACAGTACGCACAAAGCAAGAAAGACTTTATTGCAAAGTTAGAGATCGCCTTAAAGGAGTCAAATGAAACAAGCTATTGGTTGAAGTTAATGCACGAAACAAACCGTATAGATACACCGACCGATCAAAACGCAGAGAAACTATGCGGAAATATCCGTAGATTGCTAATTGCTTCTTGCAAAACGGCAAAGGAGACCGTGTAATTAATTTTCTCAAAAGGTTGTTTCAAAAGGAAAAGCCGAAAGAAATTCCGGCTATGCCGCCATGGTTCGAAATTGTTGAAATGATGTATGATAAGTACCTTGATGCTTTTGCCGATGAAGTAGTACGCGTTGTCTATTCTGCTGATAATACAATGCGATATGTTGTTTTGAAAGATGAAAAAGGACTTTTTACATATCAACTGGAAGCCATTTATCAATTTGACGAGGAAGAATGGAAGTATATTTGCTCACAAAATGATGCGTTGCCGGCAATGTGGGAACCTTTCAGAGGTGTTGCCGGGAAATCTTTTTTTGAAAACGAAGAAGAATTGTTGAAAGAAATGAAAGAAGAACCCGAGTATAAGCAATATTTTGAATAATCACGCAACTTTTTGCGTTTTTTACCTCGCCTGACGCACCGTTTGGTAGTTCTTAGGCACAAAAAAACCGATGCGAAAGCATCGGTTTTTTTTGTGAAGTAAACCCTTATCGGGAACGCAAAAAGTAATATATCAATAATCGTCAAGCATAAAGTCTGCCCAGTAATACTGCGACATATATTCGCTTGAGTAGGCGTTGACCGCGCCTGCGTCAAGCTCCGCAAAGCGGTAATAATCGCAGTCCAGCTTGCTGACATCAACCGACAGACTGTTGTATTTCTTGAACACAGCGGCGGCGGCACCGCATTTTTTCAGGCTCTTCATCATCGCTGAAATTATTTTCTGAATATATGCCTGCTGCTTCAGGTCGTAAGGCTCGTCCTCAAAAAGTGCCGCCGCTATTTCCTTGATAGAGCAGGAGCTTCCGTGACGGTGTACGAGGTAAGCGAAAACCTCCTTTGACCTGCTTCGCTCAAAGTGTACGGGCTGACCGTCCGGAGTAAATACATCAAAGTTGCCGAAGCACTGAACACGAAGCAATACATCTGATTTCGGTGTGATGGGGTGGCGAAGCTCCGATAATTCAAGCTCAACCTTTTCCTTTGTAACCGGCTTCATAATATAGCCGCTTGTGTGCAGAGCCATCGCCTCTCCTGTGTACTGGTCAAAGCCTGTAACGAAAATTATGTTGAGCTTAGGGTTTAAATCCTTCAGCTTTTTGGCAAGCTCAACTCCGTTCATTCCGCGCATATGTATGTCAAGAAAAGCAATGTCGCAGGTGTTTTCGCCGGCAAAGGCAAGAAGCTCAGACGGCTTTGCAAAGTCAAAAATGTCAGCGTCCGGTACTGCCTCTCTTATTGCGTCCGTTAGCATTTCACGGGCAAGTGTTTCATCGTCTGCTGCTAAGATTTTCATAGCGTTATTCCTCCTTTGGGATAGTTATAGTTGCCGTTGTGCCTTCGCCGATTTTGCTTTTAATGTCAAGCGTTGCGTTGCACATTGTTTTAAGCCTGTTTCTAACGTTTTCCATTCCTACGTGACTTCTGCCGTCGTTTGGTTTCTTTTCGGGGTCAAAGCCAACGCCGTTATCGGAAACAATAACCTCATAGCGGTCAGGATATTCGCGTGTTGCGATTGTTACCGTTCCGCCGTCCTCCAGCATACCGACGCCGTGCTTAACCGCGTTTTCTACAAGCGGCTGAACAGTAAGAGACGGAATTAAAAAGTCTGTTGTTTCTATATCGTATTCTATATTAAGCTCGTCGCCGAAACGCATTTTTTCAAGAGAAAGGTATGTTTCAAGGTGTTTCAGCTCGTTTGCAAAGGGAACGGGCGCCTGCTCCTTGAGCGAGTTCATATTTCTTCTGAGATACTCTGAAAATTCTATTGTCGCTTTTTTTGCTCTTGACGGGTCTTTCTCACAAAGCTGTGCAATCGAGGTAAGCGAGTTGTAAAGAAAATGAGGGTGTATCTGTGAAACCATAATTGATACCCTCATCTGCAAAAGCTCGTTTTGCATTTCGTGGTAACGCAGCAGCTCTTTTTGGTGCTGTCTTGTTTCTCGGAAGAGCAGATAAAGCTGAATAAGCACGGTGAGCAGCAGACCCAGTCGCATAAACACTCTGTCCGGAGCAAAGCCCGTCAGGGAGTTTACGGCGTCAATAAGGCTTGAAACGATTATCGGGCAGAGTGAAAGAAGCACTGACCTTGAGTTTGCAATTTTCAGCCTGAATGCCTCGTAAATAAGGACGATATTGCTTGCAATAACTCCTGCAATAATAACAGGGTATATAAAAATCTGGAATTTCAGAATATCCATTACGCCGAAAAGCTGGAGCAAAAATGCAGTGATTGTCATCGTTATGCATACAAGCAAAACAACCGACATAAGCGCCTTTGACCGCCTGTTTTCCATATTGACTCTTATATAAAGAAAAGCGGCAATGGGCAACAGGTATGAGGTGAATTCGTCAAATATCATACACAAAACGGGATTGCTCATCCATAGCGGCAGATATGTGTAGATTGAGTCTGTCAGAACAAAAAGACCGCCTGTGATTGCAAAAAGGGCAAGCGCAATGTTTTTGTGCATAACATTTTTCCACAGCATTCCTGCAAGCGTAAAAGCAAATAAGCCGAGGAAGAAAATCGCAAGGCTTAAAAAAATAGCCATCGTATTGTTCTGAATCAAGTCGTTATACATTGCGTCCCTGCTGCCGATACTGAGCTTCTCCAGCGTACTTTCAACAGGCGATAAGCCGCTGAATTCGGGGTAGGGATTTTTAAGCGTCAGCTCAATCTCGGCGTTACTCGGAATGTCGGATGACGGTATGTAAGCAATGGAGTTGCCGGGCGTGTCAGTTTTTGCGCCGGGACCGTCAAGATTTGAAGCGACTGTCTTTCCGTTTGCTTTGACCTCCGTCCAGACATTGCACATTGAAATGATAAGGAACTGATCCTTCGGTACGTCCTGCGTAAGCTTTCCTTTGATTATTACATTGCTATGCCTGCCGCTTTTGTAATCCTCCGACAGCTGCATAGAGGTCCATTCCTGACCGTCAGCACTGTACTCTCCGATAATTGATACCTTCTCAGGCAGACTTCTGTCGCTCGTACCGTGGAAATTTGCGGCGGTCCATATGAACATAATTGCCAAAAGAATCAACATATCTATAATTCCCGTTATTATAAAAGGACTTGCACTTTTTTTCTTCATTTAAACACCTCTTTCGGCTGTAATGGTAAATCTGACTGATGCAATATTCCTGCACAGTTCTTTTTTTAAATATATCATACATATTTATCTCTAACAAGTAACAAGAAAATTTATTTCATCTTTTTTGTTTTCAAGCTTTTTTTGTCCCTGTTTTGTCATAGTCTGTGTTGTAGAATAAGGTCAATCAATCAGATAAATCAATTCACACGGAGGCAGATTATGAATACATTTTCAACAGTGGCTGCCGGTGCAGGCAGCGAAATTTTTAAAAATCCGATAATGAAAAAATTTGACAGAATACAGGAAATAAGCAGCGGTGGTGTTACAACGTACAAGGGTGTTGCGCTCAAATGTCTGTTTTTTGTTGTTGCGGTAATGGCAGGAGCGGCTCTCGCTCTTTTACTTCACTCTTTGCCGTCAGACGGCTTTGCTTTTTATGAAGGGACAGCATTAACCTGTGCGGAAACCATAGCGGCGGCAGGAATTTTCATAATTGCTCCGCTTGTGGCTTTAATCGCAAAATGCACAATCCCTGTCTGCGGAACGCTGTTCTGTGCGAGTGTGGGTTATATTTACGCGTTTCTCGGAAGTGTGCTGACCGAGGTAAGAGGGCAGATTTTCCTTGCGCTTATAATTACAATCGCTCTTTTCGCCGCGCTTATGCTTGTCTATGTCAGCGGCAAAATAAACATTAACAAGAAATTTTCGTCCGTTATCAGAGTGTTGTTTGCAACGTTTGTAATAAGCACTCTGCTGCTTTGTGCGGCGTATTTTATTCCGGGGCTTAATCAGGCGGCTGTGTTTGTTATGTCAAATCCGCTTGTAAGCATAGGCTTGTCGGCTTTGGGCATAGTGCTTGTTTCGCTTTCCCTGCTAAACGATTTCAAAGCCGTAACAGAGGCGGTTGAATATAAGCTGCCGAAAAAATATGAGTGGGTCGGAGCATTCGGCATTGTTTTTTTCGTAATCTGGCTTTTTATCGAGGTTTTCGGATTTATAACAAGAGTGCAGGATATAAGATAAAAACAGAATCACAGCAGAGCCGTGAACACGATAAATTCACGGCTCTGTTTTTCTGTGCGGCTTATGTGTTTATTAAAATCAACCGCAAATTCTCGAAGTAACTCAACTTTTACCGTGCGCACCCTTGCAATTAACAGTGAAAAATGGTATTATAATACCATATAAATTGGTGTACTGCGCCATAGCGAATGGGATGATAAAATGGTAAGAAGTATGACGGGCTTCGGCAGAAGCGAGCAGAAGCTTGACGGACGGGAAATCACGGTTGAAATAAAGTCCGTTAATCACCGTTATTTTGAATTCGGCTGCCGTGTGTCGAGAGGTTATGCTTTTTTAGAGGAAAAACTAAAGGCGCATATTCAAAAGACTGTTGCAAGAGGTAAAATAGACGTTTATGTGTCTGTAACCGATTGCGATGAAAAGCAGGCTAATGTTTCTGTCAATCATTCGCTTGCCTCAGGCTATGTTGCCGCGCTTAAGGAGCTTAAGGAAACCTACGGTCTGTCGGGAGATATATCCGTAAGCGATATTATGCGCTTTAACGATATTTTTACAGTGCATAAAACGCCCGAGGACGAAGAAGCCGTATGGCAGAGCGTAAAAACCGTTCTTGACAGCGCGCTTGAAAGCTTTGTTTCAATGCGTGAGCGTGAGGGCGAAAAGATGAAGGAGGATATTCTCAGCCGAAGCGAGGTTATTCTGTCGCTTGTAGCGCGCGTTGAGGAAAAATCGCCTGAAACCGTAACAAAATACCGTCAAAGGCTTGAAGAGAAGCTGAGAGAGGTATTGAGCGGTGTGAATATAGACGAGCAGAGAATACTGACCGAGGCGGCTATTTTTGCCGATAAGGTAGCAGTTGCAGAGGAAACGGTAAGGCTGCGCAGTCATTTTGACCAGATGTTCAAAATGTTTGAAAGCGGCGAGGTAATCGGCAGAAAGCTCGACTTTATTCTTCAGGAAATGAACCGTGAAACCAACACGATAGGCTCAAAGGTTCAGGATGCTGAGCTTGCCCACACCGTTGTTGAAATAAAGGGCGAGCTTGAAAAAATAAGAGAGCAGCTCCAGAATATTGAATAATTCGGGGTGAGTGTATGAGATTAATTAATATCGGCTTCGGCAACCTTGTGTCTGCCGATAAAATCGTAGCCATTGTTTCTCCCGATTCCGCCCCGATAAAACGAATGGTGCAGGATGCAAAGGAGCAGGGAACGCTTGTAGACGCAACCTACGGCAGAAAAACGAAGTCTGTCATTATAACCGACTGCGATATGATTGTTCTCTCTGCGAAAACTGCCGAGAGCTTTGAAAACAAAAGTGCAAGGATGGTGGATGAAAATGAACAGTAAAGGAAGAGCCGTTATTATTTCGGGTCCGTCAGGCTCGGGCAAGGGAACAACAGTTAAAGCCCTGCTTGAGGCAAGACCAGAGCTTAAGCTTTCAATTTCGGCTACAACACGCTTGCCAAGACCGGGAGAGGAAAACGGCGTAAACTACTTTTTCGTTTCCCGTGAGGAATTTCAGAAAAAGATAGAAAACGGTGATATGCTCGAATATGCCGAGTTCTGCGAGAATATTTACGGTACGCCGAGGGAATACATTGAGCAGTGCGTGTCAAACGGAGAGGATGTTATCCTTGAAATTGAGGTGCAGGGCGGTATGCAGGTAATGGCAAAAATGCGTGATGCAATCTCAATTTTCCTGATTCCGCCGAACAGACAGTCGCTTGAAAAGCGTCTGAGGGGCAGAGGTACGGAAACCGAGGAGGTTATACGCGAGCGCCTTGCTCAGTCGTATGAGGAGCTTAAGTGTGCCGAAAAATATGATTATGTTGTCGTATGCGGCGAAATGAGCAAATGCGTAAGCGATATTTTAAATATTATAGACAGCGAAAAGCTGAAAAGCGAATTAATGCAGGATTATATAAAGGAGAATTTTTGATATGAATATGGTTAGACCGTCAATCGACGATATGCTGGCAAACAGAACGACAAGATATGCTTTGGTAGTAGGCGTAGCGAAAAGAGCGAGAGAGATTGCCTCAGAGTTTGAAGCCGAGGGTATTGTAACCGACAAAAAGCCTGTTCTGATGGCTATTGAGGATTTTAAGCAGCACCGTTACAGCATTCTTGAACCTGATGTAAATGACTGATAAGAATAAAACTATTTGCAGGGTGGCGGTTGAAAACGCCGCCTTTGGCTTTGATAAGCTCTTTGATTACGAAGCAGGCGAGGAAATGAACGCGCAAACCCTTGTCGGCTGCCGTGTTATGATACCTTTCGGCAAATCAAAAAAACAGCGGCAGGGTATTGTCTTTGATGTGATAAGCGGCGATGAAACCACAAAGCGGCTTAAGAAAATTTCCGTTGTATTAGACAGAGAGCCGCTTTTGTCAAAGGAAATGCTCAGGCTTGCCTGCTTTATGAAATCGCAGTATTTCTGCACATATTATGAAGCGGCGAAGGCTATGCTGCCTGCAGGCTTCAATTATAAAATCAAGGAAATGTACAGCCTGAACGCTGAATTTAGCGGCATCGGACTTCTTGATGAAGCTGAAAAAGCAATTACTTCATTTTTAGGCGCTGTCAATCACCCTGTTTCAAGACAGGAAATATGCTCAGCTTTAGAGCTTGATTACAACACAAAGCTGCTTGATGAGCTTTGCTCAAGAGGCGTGATTATATCAAGCGAGAGCGCAGTCAGGCGTGTTGGTGACCTGAGCGAAAAAATGGTTGAGCTGTGCGCTGACTGTGATTGTGAAGCGCTCACGCAGAAGCAGAATGAGGTTCTGGAGCTTGTCAGAATGGCAGGTGAAATTTCCCTCAGAGAAATAACCTATTTCACGGGCTACACTAAAGCGGTTGTTGACGCGCTTGTAAAAAAGGGTGTTGTCAGATACTTTGACCGTGAGGTTATCAAGCACGCAGAGAAGGCAAATCAAAGCGACACGGTAAAGGAAATATGCCTTACCGAGGAGCAGAACAGAGCTTATATCGGACTGTGTGAAAAATATGAGAGCGCACAGCCTTGTGTGTCGCTGCTTTACGGCGTTACAGGCTCGGGCAAAACCTCCGTTTTTATGAAGCTTATTGACAGAGTTTCAAGGGACGGCAGGGGCATAATTGTTATGGTGCCCGAAATTGCGCTCACGCCGCAGATTATCAATATTTTCAAATCTCGGTACGGCGGAAGTGTTGCGGTTTTTCACAGTGCTCTCTCTCTCGGTGAAAGACTAAACGAATGGAAAAGGGTGCGCTGCGGAGAGGCAAAAATAGCCATCGGCACAAGAAGCGCTGTTTTCGCCCCTGTTCAGAACCTCGGATTAATCATTATTGACGAGGAACAGGAATATACTTATAAATCAGAAAGTACACCTCGCTATCACGCAAGAGAGGTTGCCAAGTTCAGGTGCAAGGATAATTCCTGTATGCTGCTTTTGTCCTCGGCAACTCCGAGCATCGAAAGCTTTTATAAGGCGCAAAGCGGAGTTTATTCACTCTTTACTTTAAGCAAGCGTTACGGCAAGGCACAGCTTCCGCCTGTGCTTGTCGCAGATATGAACATTGAGCAGGAGCAGGGCAATAAAACCGTTGTTTCATCTGTGTTGCTTCAAAGCCTGCAGGAGAATCTTGCCGACGGAAAGCAGTCGATACTGCTTTTGAACCGCAGAGGCTACAACACCTTTGTCGCCTGCCGTCACTGCAAGGAGGTAGTGAGCTGCCCGAACTGCTCAATTTCTCTTACCTATCACTCGGCGAATAACCGCCTGATGTGCCACTACTGCGGCTATTCAATGAGTATGACCGACATCTGTCCGTCCTGCCACGAGCACGGACTGCGTTTTTCGGGTACGGGAACGCAAAGGGCGGAGGAAACGCTTGCGGCATTGCTTCCGAGCGCAAGAATACTTCGTCTTGACGCTGACGCAACAATGCGCAAAAATTCGCACGAAGCCTTGCTCGGCGCGTTCAAACTTGGCGAGTATGATATTCTTGTCGGCACTCAGATGGTTGCAAAGGGACTTGACTTCCCGAATGTCACTCTTGTCGGCGTTTTGTCTGCCGACCAGATATTATACAGCGATGATTACAGAAGCTTTGAACGGAGCTTTTCGCTTCTCACTCAGGTTGTCGGCAGGGCAGGCAGGGGAGATTGCCCGGGCAGAGCCGTTATACAGACCTTTACTCCCGATAATCACGTTATTAACCTTGCGGCTATGCAGGATTACACAGCGTTTTATCAAACGGAGCTTGCAATGCGGCGAGGGCTTTTGTATCCGCCGTTCTCCGATATTTGTATGATAGGCTTTGTCGGCGATAATGAGCTTCTGACCGCAAATGCGGCAAGAGAGTGCACACGTCTTTTGTGCAAAAGCGCCGCCGAAAATTTCCCGAGGCTTCCGCTTCGCGTGCTTGGTCCGACTGCGGCGGCTGTAAAAAAGGTAAGCAATAAATTCAGATATAAAACAGTTTTAAAATATAAAAACAGCAGGGATTTCCGCGCAATGCTGTCACAGCTTCTTGTTGATTTCGCAAAAATCAGCAAATATTCAAAGGTGACAGTATATGTAGATGTAAATCCCGAATCAATACTGTAAGGATGTGGTTTTGGTGGCAATAAGAAATATCGTAAAGCAGGGCGACAGCGTTCTGACAAAAAAGTGCCGTCCTGTTGAAAAATTTGACGCCCGTCTTTTTGAGCTTCTTGACGATATGAAGGAAACACTCGCTCAGTCTGGCGGCGTAGGTCTGGCGGCTCCGCAGGTTGGAGTTTTAAAAAGAGTCGTGGTAATTGACACGGGCGAAAAGGTGGTTGAATTTATCAATCCCGAGGTAATCAAGACAAAGGGCGTTCAGCAGTCGATTGAGGGCTGTCTTTCCTGCCCTGAGGTATGGGGAATAACCAACAGACCGATGTATGCAACGATAAAGGCGCAGGACAGACACGGCAACGAGTTTACAATGGACGGCGAGGGACTGCTCGCCAAGGCATTTTGTCACGAATGTGACCATCTTGAGGGTATATTATTCACAAAGTATATTATCAAAAAGGTGAATCCTGCCGAGCTTTCGGGAAAGTGAGTGATAAAATGAGAGTAGTATTTATGGGTACGCCCGATTTTGCCGTGCCGTGCCTTGAAGCACTGATAAATGCAGGCTATGATGTAGTCGGTGCATTTACTCAGCCCGACAAGCCAAAGGGCAGAGGCTATGCCCTTGCGCCGCCGCCTGTTAAGGTTACGGCACTTGAGCATAATATCCCCGTGTATCAGCCGAAAACGCTTAAGGACGGCGAAGCTCTGACGATTCTTTCTGAGCTTTCGCCCGAGTGCATAGTTGTAGTGGCTTACGGCAAAATATTACCGAAAGCTATTCTTGACTTGCCGAAGTACGGCTGTATAAATGTTCACGCATCTCTGCTTCCGAAATACAGAGGTGCGGCTCCGATTCAGTGGAGCGTATTAAACGGCGAGCGTGAAACAGGCGTTACTGCAATGTATATGGACGTCGGACTCGACACAGGCGATATGATAAAGAAGAAAACTTGTGAAATCGGTGAAAACGAAACGGCAGGACAGCTTCACGACAAGCTGTCATCACTTGGCGCTTCGCTAATTGTTGAAACGCTTAAAGAGCTTGAAAACGGCACTGCACAGCGTGAAAAGCAGGACGACAGCCAAAGCTGCTATGCTCCTATGCTCGATAAGTCGCTTTGCCAAATCGACTGGAATGTGTCTGCCTCTCAGGTGCATAATAAGGTAAGAGGCTTAAGTCCGTGGCCTGTTGCGATTTCGTCAGTAAACGGCAAAAGGGTAAAAATCCACAGCACCGACTTGTCGGACAGACAGGGAAATCCGGGCGAGGTTATCTCGCTTTCACCGCTTGAGGTTGCCTGCGGCAGCGGCAGTGTGATTATTAACGAGCTTCAGCTTGAGGGTAAAAAGAGAATGGACAGCCGTTCGTTTTTAAACGGACACAAGCTTGATATTGGTGATAAATTTGAATAAGAGGTGTTTATTATGAGCCTTTATTACTTCGATAAAACCTACCTGATATTTATTCTGCCTGCAATAATAATTTCCTTTATCGCTTCGGCAAGGGTTAATTCCGCATTTGCCAAGTACTCTAAAATCGGCAACCGCCGAGCGATAACAGGCGCACAGGCGGCTTACAATGTGCTTGCCTCGCACGGCATAACAAATGTCCGTATTGAGCACGTAAGCGGCAGGCTTACCGACCATTTCGACCCTCGCACAAACACGATAAGACTTTCCGATGCGGTGTATAACAGCGCAACAATAGCGGCTGTCGGAGTAGCCGCACACGAGGCAGGACACGCCGTTCAACACGCAGTAGGTTATGTTCCGAATAAAATCCGCAGTGCAATAGTTCCTGCCGTAAATATCGGCTCTAAGCTTTCGTGGATTGTAATTCTTATCGGACTTTTCCTGCCTGTTCAGTATGAGATAGTTCTGTATATCGGAATTGCGCTGTTTTCTCTTACAGTTGTATTTTCACTCGTCACTCTGCCGGTTGAATTTAACGCAAGCCGCAGAGCCTTGCAGATTATTAAATCAACAAATACGCTGAGCGCACAGGACGAATATTCAGGCGCAAAGGCGGTGCTTTCGGCAGCGGCTATGACATATGTTGCGGCGGCTTTTTCATCAATAATGAGCCTTTTGCGCTTGCTTGTAATAGCAGCAGGCAGAAGCAGAAGAAATTAAAAAGGAGCATATGCGCTATGGCTAACAGCAGAAAAACTGCGTTCAAGGCGCTTTACAACGTGCTTTACAACAACGCATATTCAAATATTGAGATAAACCGAGCCATAAAAGCGTCACAGCTTGACCGCCGTGACGCTGCTCTTGCGTCTGCCATCTTTTACGGCGTGCTTGAGCGCAGGCTCACGCTCGACAAGATAATACGGCAGTATTCGTCAATTCCAATCAGGAAAATAGAGGATAAGGTGCTTATACTGCTTGAAACGGCGATTTATCAGCTTTTATATCTTGATAAAATCCCCGACAGCGCCGCTGTGAATGAAGCAGTAAAGCTGTGCAAATCCTTAAGGCTTACAAAATCCTCGGGATTTATCAACGGCGTTCTGCGTTCATTTCTGCGTGCGGATAAGGCTTACAAAACGCCCGACATAAAACAGAACAGAGAGGAGTATCTTTCGTTTACATACTCCTGCCCGACTGATATTATAAAAATACTTGATGATTCCTACGGCGAGGAATATACCGAGGAAATACTGAAATCGCTGTTCGGCAGACCGCCCGTAACTGCGGCTGTCAATACGCTTAAAACAACAGCTCAGGAGCTTATTGACAGTCTGTCACAGCAGGGAGTAAAGGCACAGCCGTCAGAGCTTGCGAAAAATTCACTTGAGCTGTTTGACACAGGCTCAATAGAGGAGCTTGAAGCATTTAAGCAGGGACTGTTCTATATTCAGGACGAAGCCTCACAGCTTGCGATTGAGCTTTTAAATCCTCAAAGCTGCGACACGGTTGTTGATGTCTGCTCTGCTCCTGGAGGTAAAAGCTTCAAATCTGCCGTCCTGATGAAGAACAAGGGCAAGATTTTCTCATACGATTTGCATCCGCATAAGGTTGAGCTTATCTCAAAAACAGCAAAACGGCTCGGCATTGACATTATCAGCGCGGCTGTCCGTGACGCTTTATCGGGCGCAGACAGTCCGTTAGCCGATAAGGTTATCTGCGATGTTCCGTGTTCGGGCTTGGGAGTTATGCGCCGCAAGCCTGAGATAAGATATAAGAATACGGACGATTTTTCCGATTTGCCTGCCCTGCAATACAAAATACTCATAAAATCTTCACAGCTTGTTAAAAAAGATGGAGTATTATTATATTCGACCTGTACTCTTAACAAAGCTGAAAATAATGCTGTTGCAGTCAAATTTCTCGCTGAGAATAAAAGCTTTAAGCCGCTTGCGCTTAAGCTTCCCGATGGTGTAAAACGCATAATACCCGAAAACGATAACTGTCTGACGCTTTTGCCGTCTGAGTACAACACCGACGGCTTCTTTGTCAGCGCATTTGTAAGGTGTGAATAATTTGCAGGATATAAAGTCATTGAGCATAAAGGAGCTTGAAGAGGCTCTTTCGTCAATAGGCGAGCCGAAGTACAGAGCAAAGCAGATTTTTCTGTGGCTTCACAAAAAATATGTGCAGTCCTTTGATGAAATGCTTAATCTTTCTAAAAATTTACGGGAAAAACTTAAGGAAAATTACTATATATCCGATTCAGCTATTGAAAAAAAGTTGATTTCTTGTTATGATAGTACAGTAAAGTATCTTTTTTCATTAAATGACGGCGAATATGTCGAGGCTGTGCTTATGAGCTATCATCACGGCTACTCAGCGTGTATTTCAACTCAGGCAGGCTGTAAAATGGGCTGTACCTTCTGTGCAACAGGGCAGGGCGGCTTCCGCCGCAGTCTTACCGCAGGAGAAATGCTCAGCCAGCTTCAGACAATGGAAAAGGACCGGAACGTGCGTATTTCAAACGTGGTTCTGATGGGTATGGGCGAGCCGCTTGATAATTACGACAATGTGATAAAATTTCTTCACCTTGTTTCGGACGATGACGGAATGAACATCGGTATGCGTCATATAGCTGTATCCACCTGCGGTCTTGCCGATAAGATAAGGGCGCTTGCGGATTTAAAGCTCCAGATTACGCTTTCGGTGTCGCTTCACGCGCCAAATGACGAAATAAGAAGTGCAACAATGCCTGTAAATAAGCGCTTTCCCATAGATGAGCTTTTGTCATCTTGCAGGGAGTATGCCGATAAAACAGGCAGGAGAATAACCTTTGAATACGCTATGATAGCCGAGGTAAACGATTCAATCACCTGTGCCGCCGAGCTTTGCTCAAGGCTTAAGGGTATGCTTTGTCACGTTAATCTTATTCCCGTCAACGAGGTTGACAAAACCGGCTACAAAAAAAGCGGCAAAAAAAGCCTTAACGCTTTTTGCGATTATCTTAACAGTCACGGAATACCGGCGACAATCCGCCGTACTCTCGGCTCAGATATAAATGCCTCCTGCGGACAGCTCAGGGGCAGGGTTAAGGACGCAGAAAGCTGACAATAGATATTCTGTTAACCAAAGGGAGGTTACAGTTTGGAAGTATTTTTAAAAAGCGATATAGGTCTGGTGCGCTCAACAAACCAGGATGCCTGCACAGGCGGAGTTTTTTCGGGAGATGCTGCCTGGGCTGTTGTATGTGACGGTATGGGCGGCGCAAACGGCGGCAACGTTGCAAGCTCCGTTGCGGTTAAGGAAATATCACGCAGACTTAAAAGGGGATACAGAGACAGCTTAACCGATGAGGAAATTGTCGATCTGCTTACTGAAATCGTTCAGAAAGCAAACAATAAGCTGTATAAAATTCAGAAAAACGATCCGGAGCTTCGCGGAATGGGAACTACTGTTGAGCTTGTGCTTGTCAAGAGCGGCAAGCTTCATATTGTTCACGTTGGCGACAGCCGTGTTTACAGTATACGCGGCAGGCGCATAAAGCAGCTTACAATAGACCATTCTGTTGTGCAGGAGATGGTTGCAAAGGGTGAAATCACCTCAGAGCAGGCTATGGCTCACCCGAATAAGAATATCATCACACGCGCTCTCGGAATTGTTCCGGAAATACATCTTGATTATATTGAGAGCGAATTTCAGGACAATGATTATGTTGTTGTATGCACGGACGGTCTTTCTAATTACATAAGACCGGCGGGATTTGTCAGAATGGCAAGGCTTTCGGGCGGCGAAAAATACACGCAGGCGCTTGTGGACACCGCAAAGGAGCTGGGCGGCAGCGACAACATTACCGTTGCGGTAATTACAAATTCATCAGATTTGGGAGAAGATTAATATATGGATAAGTATTCGGGCAAAAAGCTTGACGGAAGATATGAAATACATGAGCTTATCGGCGCAGGCGGAATGGCTATGGTTTACCGTGCCTATGACACGCTTGACGACAGAACGGTTGCAATAAAAATTTTAAAAGACGAGTTCTCTGCTAATGACGAGTTTATTCGCAGATTTAAAAATGAATCAAAGGCTATCGCTGTTTTAAACCATCCTAATATTGTAAAGGTTTATGACGTGAGCTTCGGCGATGTTATCCAGTACATCGTAATGGAATATATTGACGGTATCACTCTTAAGGAGTATATCGAATTGCAGGATAATAAAATAAGCTGGAAAGAGGCAGTGCTGTTTACAACTCAAATTCTTCAGGCGCTTGAACACGCACACAGTAAGGGTATTGTTCACCGTGATATTAAGCCGCAGAATATTATGCTTTTGCAGGACGGCACAATTAAGGTTACAGATTTCGGCATCGCCCGATTCAGCAGTGTTGAAACAAGAACAATGACCGATAAGGCTATCGGCTCGGTTCATTATATTGCCCCCGAACAGGCTAAGGGTGAGCTTACCGACGGCAAGACCGACATATACTCGGTAGGCGTTATGCTTTACGAAATGCTCGCAGGCAGACTGCCCTTTGAGGCAGACAACGCTGTGTCGGTTGCTATAATGCAGCTTCAGGAGGTTCCTAAGCCTATAAAAGAGGTAAACCCCGATGTTCCCGACGGACTTGCGGAAATTACGCTGAAGGCTATGCAGAAGAATCCGTCGCTGCGTTACCAGAGCGCGCGTGAAATGCTTGACGATATTGAGCTGTTCAAACAGAACCCTTCAATCGTTTTTGAATACAAGTATATGACTCCCGATTCATCAGGCGATGATGCAACAAAGGTGTTTAATAATGCAGACGGCGGCGTAGCCGATAACGCATATAAGGACGAATACGGAAAGTATGCCGCAGACGCTGAAAAGGCAAAATCTCCGGTAGGCTCTGTTTTCACCGGCATAATTTCGGCTTTTGTGCTTGTTGCCATTGTGTGCTGTATTCTCGGAGCGTTCAGAGCATGCCAGAGTCAGAACACAATTTCCGTTGATATTCCGAACTTCATAGGAATGAT
>DKZT01000050.1:0-3872 GCA_002493755.1 Ruminococcaceae bacterium UBA7067 | reverse complement strand
GAATTCCGACGAGGTTATTAACGGCGGCAAATATGATTTCAAATTTGAAACTGTAAATTCCTTTGACCCGAATCAGGCTATCGGCACCATTCTGAAGCAGTCGCCCGAATCCGGCTCAAAGCAGATTAAAGAGGGCTCTACAATTACGCTGACAGTAAACAGCACAAGCACCGTTGTTTCTGTTCCGTATGTAAACGGATATTCGGCGGAAAACGCTCTCACAAAAATCAACGATAAGAACCTTAAGGCTCAGGTTGTTTATATTGAGGACGAGAACACAGCGGTTGATATGGTTCTTGATACCTCGCCAAAGGCTGGCTCTGAGGTTGAGGTTGACTCACCTGTAAAGATATTTGTCAGCCGTGAGCGCACAACAGATACCGTAACTCTTCCGAATGTAGTCGGCCAATCTCTTGACGAGGCTAAGTATACTCTTGAATCACTCGGCTTTGAGGTTGATTATGAGTACAACGAAAAGGTTGACAAAGAAAAAGACACCGTTATGGCGCAAAGTCCCGGATATGACGTTGAGTATAAAACAGGCGAGAAGGTAAAGCTTATTGTTGCGAAGGGACTTGACAAAACAAGAACCTGTACTCTTAATATTGACCTTCCGGCAGATGTTGAAAGAGAGGTATTCATAAGAGTAACAGTTGACGGAGTTGTAAACGAGGAATACTCACAGAATGTCATTCCGAAGTACAACAGCACTTACAAGGTTAAGCTGACAGCAGAGGGCACAATATATGTTCAGGTTTCGCTTAATGAAAACCTCTACCGTGAATATCAGATCGACTTCACAAAGGGTGAAATTGTAAACTCTGCAAAATACGATTTTGTTCAGGATTCAACACTCCCGACCGAGCCTGAAACAGACACTGAGCCTGAGACGAGCACTGAAACCGAACCTGAAACTACTGATCAGACAGACCCGTATTATGATCCGTATAATCCGTGGTAATTTACAGCAAATAATAAACCTTGGGTGATTTTGTGATAACTGAAAGCGGTATTATAACAAAATTAATCGGCGGCTTCTATTATGTGGAAGCCGCCGAAAAGATATATGAATGTAAGGCGAGAGGTGTTTTCAGAAAACAGGGCAGCTCTCCGTGTGTTGGCGATAAGGTTGAAATCGCCGTTCCTGATGACGGCTACTGCGTAATAGAAAAGATTCTGCCGCGCAAAAACAGTCTGCTTCGTCCGGCTTTAGCAAATATAGACAGGCTGGTGATAGTATCCTCGGTTATGTCGCCGTCACCGAACCTGCTGATTATTGATAAAATGATTGCAACGGCTGTAAAGAAAAATATAGAACCTATGCTTGTAATCAGTAAAACGGATTTAAGCAGTGCCGATGAGCTTTACAGGATATATACAAGCTCCGGAATAAATACGCTTTGCTTTTCTTCAAAGGAATATGACGCCGATACGCTCAGAGCAAGTATTCTTGTTGACGGCTTAACGGCGTTTACGGGTAATTCCGGCGTTGGAAAGTCTACGCTTTTAAACGCAATGCTTCCGGGTATTGATGCTGAAACGGGCGATATAAGCAAAAAGCTCGGCAGAGGACGTCACACAACGAGAACCGTTGAGCTTCACAAGCATCAGCGAGGCTATGTTGCCGATACTCCCGGCTTCTCAACCGTTGATTTGCAGAGATATGAGATAATTAAAAAGGACGAGCTTCCGCACTGCTTTTCCGAATTTGTGCCGTACCTTGATGATTGTCGCTTTACCTCCTGCTCTCACACAAAGGAGCTTGGCTGTGCAGTGCTTGAGGCACTCAAAGAGGGTAAAATTGAAAAATCAAGACATCAGAGCTATGTTACAATGTATAACGAGGTTAAGGATATTAAGGATTGGGAAATGAAATGAAAAAGTGTGTGATTATCTGCGCGGCTCCCTTTGCGGATATAAGCTTTTACAAAAACAGAATAACAGATGATGACTTTGTAATCTGTGCCGATGCTGGATATGTGTATGCCGAAAACACAGGAATCAAGCCCGATTTAATTGTGGGTGACTTTGACTCCTCCTCAGTTCCCAATACCGATATTGAAACAATCATTCTTCCTGTTCATAAGGACGATACCGACACAATGTACGCTGTGCGTGAGGGAATAAAAAGAGGCTATAACGATTTTGTCTTTCTCGCCTCAACAGGCGGCAGGGAGGATCACACGCTTGCAAATTATTCAACTTTGCTGTATCTTAAGCATCACGGCTGTAAAGGTATGATTATAAGTGAAACCACAAGTATTTTTATTGTTGAAAACGAGCAGATAGTGATTAAGAATAAAAAGGATAAGACCTTTTCAATATTTCCGTTTGCCTGTAAGGGCTGCTGCGTTTCGCTGAGCGGCTTCTATTATCCTCTGCTTAGCTATACGCTCAAGGCTGATTTTCCGCTGGGCGTCAGCAATGTCATTACAAGCGACAGCGCACAGGTGAGCGTCAGCGGCGGCAGTGCGGTAATATGTATATCCGACCTATGATGATTAAATCGTGAAAAGAGGTGAATGAATGTTTCTGCGTGTTATTTCAAAGAACATAAATAAAACCGATACCTTTATGATTGAGTGTGAGGACAAAAAAAGACCGATAGACAGCTTTTCAAAATCCGCCTGCTTTGACTGCGGCGAGCAGATAAACTGTCATACAAATATTGAATTTGTACCTAAAAATCTTACAATGCGTCCCATTAACCGAATTTTCTTTATTTTAAGAGAGATTATTACCTCAATTCTGTTCTTCCTTGTTTTCGATAAGGGCGCGTGGTACGAGAACATTGACCCGATAAGAATAAAAAAGAAAATAACCTTTAAGCCGTCATCGCCCGAGACAGGCGAAATCAGCTTTGAATTTCGCCGAAGCTCTTTCGATAAGGAGAAGAGCAGATACACGCTTCCTCAGCTTTTTGTAAAAACAAACGGTGTGATTCTTTCGGAGGAGATCGGCTATCTCCCGAATCTGGGCGGCGTTCGTCTTGGCTTTTTACATTATATTTTCCAGATTTGCGTTCCGTGCGCCGTATTGCTTTTGCTGTGCGTATACGGACTGATAATGTCGATTCTTTCGATGAATATCACTCTGCTTGTGCTGATGTCTGCCTGCGGCGTTTTGATTTTAGGCTTTGCTGTTGTTATGCTTTACAGAGGCTTCAGAATGAAAAAATGTGTCGAAAATATAATTCTTATGCAGATAAAAAAGCTTAAAAATAATTTTTGAATTTGCAAATTTGGAAATAAATTGATATAATAATACACGCAAAATCAGAATAAGGAGGCGTCTGTGTGAAATATTACTGTAATTGCTGCCATAAGCTTTATGAGGATAAAAGAACCTGCCCGAACTGTAAGGAGCAAATTTTAACCAAGAAAATCAATGCCTCAACGCCCGTTGCGGTTGTGAGTGCATTCGGAATTGAAAAGGACAGAATAACTGCGGCTCTTACCGATGCCGATATTCCTTACGCAACAAGAGCCGAGAAAAAGGAAGCCACCGCAAAGGCTGTAACAGGTGTTGACAACGCTAAATACAGGATAGAGGTTCCGTATTCCTATTATGACCAGGCTATGGAGGTTCTTATCGGTATAAATGCTGTCAGCGCTGACGATTATTCCGCCTTGGACGAAGAAGCCGTTGGTACTGCGGCGCAGTCTCAGGCTATCCCCGATGAATTTGATGAAATGTCCTCGGGCAAAAGAATAGCTGTCAGAATTGTCTCGGTTGTACTGTTTATACTTCTTGTTGCTCTCGTTATCGGCGGAGTTGATTTTATAACGGGAATTATAAAGGGTCTTTTCGTGTAAAGTAACCACTGATTAAATAAGAGTGTGCAGATTGGCGAGAGAATTTTTCGTTAATAT
>DKZT01000005.1:1646-41507 GCA_002493755.1 Ruminococcaceae bacterium UBA7067 | reverse complement strand
ATATTCAGCACAGCGAGCCGGAACGGTCAAGACCGTTCCCTACGACCTCGTTTCACATTTATGTTCACTCAACTCTAAACTCAAAACTGCTTATTTAAAGGGATAATCATATTAATGTTTTTGTAATGTGGGGGTGAACAGATGCTTCAATGGCAAAACGCCGTATTCTACTTTATAGTTTTTTCTGTTCTGGGATGGGCTGTTGAAGAAGCGATTACGTCCTTTGAGAAGAAAACGATTGCGAATGTCGGCTATCTTAACGGCCCGTATTGCCCGATATACGGCTTCAGCGTTGCAATCTGTTATGTGATAAGTGAGCTTATTATTGATGAATGGTATGCACAGCTTATTATTTTTACTGTTGTTGTAAGCTTGTTTGTGTTTGGTACGGGTGTGTTTCTGCAAAAGGTGCTTCATTGCAGGCTGTGGAACTATTCGACAATGCCGCTGAATATCAAGGGCTTTATTACAATTCCGCTGAGCGTTTTGTGGGGCATTGTGCTTACTGTTCTTGTCGGCAATGTCCTGCCGCTTACCGACCATCTGATTGAGTATATACCGAATACCGTGATGTATTTTATATTTGCCGTTGCAGGCAGCTTGCTGCTTATTGACACCGTTGTTTCTACGGTATCGTACCTTGAAATAAGATTAAAGGTTAAGCGGCTTAACAAAATATCAGAGAAGCTGTCCAAAATTTCTCACGGCTGGGGCAAGGCGGTTGCAAAGGTTTCCATAAAAACAGGCGACAACTTAGGTATTGACGGTATGATAAACGAATATCAGACCAAGACGGAAATCGCTAAAGAACGTCACACTTATAATGATGAGGAAATTGAAGAGATTAAGAAACAGCTTGATGTTAAGTATGCAAAGCTTTTGAATGACAACGGCTTTTTTGAGAAGCGTGCCGTTAAGAGAATGGACGGAGAAAGCGTTGAAAACGACCAGCAGCTCAAAAAGCTGTATAATAAAATAGCCGACAGCACAAAGCAGCTTAACCGCCGTGAGTATGACGGTTATTTTGAAACAGAGGAGCAAAAGCCGTTTGCATACGGCGTGAACTTCTATAAGCTGTTCTGGCTGTTCACTATCGGCTCGTTTATCGGCTGTATTCTTGAAACGATAGTCGGCTTTGTGTATAACGGCGGTGTGTTTGAATACCGCGTCGGTCTTGTTTACGGCCCGTTTATTCCCGTTTACGGTATCGGCGCAGTTATGATGACGCTTGCGCTTTATAAATTCAGCCGTGCAAGACTATGGATTGTATTTTTGGTCAGCGCATTTGTAGGCGCAACCTTTGAGTATCTTACAAGTTACTTTCAGCAGTTGTTTTTCGGTGCGATTTCGTGGGATTATTCGCATCAGGCTTTCAACCTTTATGGCAGAACAAGCCTTTTCTATGCGCTTATCTGGGGCTTTCTCGGCATTGCGTGGGCAAAGTTCCTTTATCCGTTTGCGTCAATGCTCATTGAAAAGCTTCCGAAAAATATGGGTAAGCTTCTGAGTATTGCACTTTGTGCCTTTATGGTTTATGACTGTGTTATTTCCTGCCTGGCACAATGGAGATATAACGAAAGACAGGCGAACGTACCTGCGGCTAATGTTATTGAAGAATTTCTTGACGAGCAGTTCCCGGACGATTATCTCGATATGATTTATCCGCATATGAGGCACGATGACGGTCAGGGCGGCTTTAAGGAAAAGGAATTGTAAACCTAAAAAATAAATAAAACAGTTGACAATACCCTCTCAAGGATATATAATGTATCAAGAATCTTGAGGGGGTATTTTTATGGATACTACAAATACAGTTAAAAAGGGCGCTGTCTATTCATTGGTGCTGACAGCTTTGTTTGCCGCATTGACAGCGGTGTTTTCGCAGATTTCAATTCCGATCGGTCCTGTGCCGATTAACCTTGCGATGCTTTCCGTTTTCGTTGCAGGCGGTATTCTGGGAATAAGACGGGCAATGATAAGTCAGCTTGTTTTTGTTTTGCTGGGCGCAGTCGGTGTTCCTGTTTTTGCAGGCTTTAAGGGCGGTTTTGCGGCTATTGCAGGACCTACGGGCGGCTACATAATCGGCTATGTTCTCGCCGCAGGAACAGTTGCTCTTATCTGCCACCTGTGGAACAAAAAAATCGTTGCGCTTACTGTGGCTATGGTTGCAGGCCTTGCTGTGTGCTATGCTTTCGGTACGGCGTGGTTCGTGATTTCAACAGGCTCTGAGCTTTGGTATTCGCTCACGGTTTGCGTGTTTCCGTTTTTGCCGGGCGACGCCGCAAAAATTATTGTTGCGGTTCTGCTCTGCTCAAGGCTTAAGAAAGTTGTATAAAATTAATTTGCTCCCGTGTGACCACACGGGGGCTTTTTGCATACGCAAATATGTTCACACAAATTCTATTGACTTTTTAAGGGATTAATTATATCATCATCTTATCATCACAAAATGAGGAGGTATACCCTTGGATGAATTTCTGCAATCCCTTAATATACAGGTTTTAACCGACGCTGCGGTTGTTGCACTGAGAATATTAATTCCGCTGCTCGGCATCATCGTTGTGTTCCAGTGTTACTCGTCAATGCGCCGTCAGCGCAGGGACGAAAAGCCGCTGATTATGCTTGAAAACACCGCCAACGGCGAGGTGCTGCCCGTGCTTTGCTGGGAAAACTCGGTCGGCAGAGCCAAGCGAAATGATATTGTAATCGCCGACGACCTTTCCGTATCAAGAGAGCATTGTGTTATTCTGCGCCGCAAGGAGGGCTGGTTTATAAGCGACACCGGCTCAAAAACAGGCACGTTTGTAAACGGCGAGCAGACGCAGGGCAGAGTGCCTGTTTATATTAACGATGAAATAAAGATAGGTAAGGACACCTTCGTTTTAAAGCGCGCTCAGGATTACACAATAACAAACCGCTCGTGGTTTATTAAAAAAGAGGGCAGTAAGGAGGGCATTGCGCCGTTTGCGCTGATGATGCTCATTTCTATTTTCACTCTCTTTATGGCTGCCGAGGCTTGTCTGTCGATTGAAGCCGTTGACTTTCAGCCGCTTTTGATATATGCGGCGTTTATGGCGGTAGCGTGGTTGTTTTACTTTGTTTCGACAAAGGTGTTCAAGCGTGTCGGCTTTGAGCTTGAGGGACTTGCCCTGTTTTTAACGGGTATCGGTGTGATGCTGTCGGTGCGGCAGGGACTGCACCAGACCTATGTGCAGATTATCGCCTGCGCAATCGGAATGGCTTTCTTCTGCTTTATGATAAAGTTTCTGCAAAACCCCGACAGGGTGAATAAATGGCGGCTTGCGATTATGATAATCGCCGTTGCACTGCTCGGAGTAAATATTGTTTTCGGCTCGATAAGAGGCGGTGCAGCAAACTGGATTATGATTGGCGGCATATCCGTACAGCCGTCTGAATTTGTAAAGATAGCATATATTTTTGTCGGCGCGTCAGCACTCGACCACTTGCAGACAAGACGAAACTTTATTATTTTCATCATCTTTTCCGCAATCTGTATCGGCGCGCTCTTCATAATGAGCGACTTCGGTACTGCGCTTATCTTCTTCGGAACATTTATTATGATTTCTATAGTGCGTTCGGGCGACTACAAAACGGTTGTCGTGTCGGTTGTGGGCGCATTGTTCGGCGGCTTGATGATTCTGCGCTTTAAGCCGTATATTGCCGACCGTTTTTCGGGCTGGGGCAAGGCTTTTCAGAATTCCGACAACAGTCTGGGCTATCAGACGGCAAGAGTTCTGACCTATGCCGCAAGCGGCGGACTTTTCGGCTGCGGACTCGGAAACGGATTTTTAAAATATGTGGGAGCGTCCGAGAGCGACCTTGTTTTCGGCTTGGTTTGTGAGGAGCTGGGGCTTATTGTCGCTCTGACAATCGCAATTTCAATCGGCGGCTTGTTCTTCTACGCCAGAGCAATCACCACAAGAAGCCGCTCGACCTTCTATTCCATTTCCGCCTGCTGCGCCGCAGGACTTCTCGTTTTGCAGTCCTCATTAAATATTTTCGGCGCAACCGATATTCTGCCGCTGACAGGCGTTACACTGCCGTTTGTCAGCGTAGGCGGCTCAAGTATGATAGCCTGCTGGGGCTTGCTCGCATTCATCAAGGCTGCCGATGAAAGAACCTACTCAATCAAGAAAAGATAATGGAAGGAATGTGAGAGTATAATGAAACGAGTGAGAACACGCTCGATGTTTGTGTTTGTTCTTGTGCTTTTGTTCTTTGCCGGAATAACGTATTTTACCGTAAACATAAGCCTTAATGCCGGCTCGTGGGTTCAGCACAGCTACAACGGACATACTGCCGGCAGCGGCGGTCTTGAAAAGGCTGGAAAAATTTTTGACCGCAACGGTGTTGTGCTGGCGCAGACGGTTGACGGCAATCGTGTTTACAACGAGGATTACAACACGCGTTTGTCAACGCTCCATGTTGTAGGCGACAACAGCCTTAATATTTCAACGGCGGTTCAGAGCGTTTACCGCTCGGAGCTTACAGGCTTTTCATATATATGGGGTCTTGAAATGCCGCAGAGCTTCAGGGGCGGCAACAACCTTACGCTCACGATTGACAGCAATGCCTGCAAAACAGCCTATGAAGCGCTCGGCGGTATGAACGGCGCAGTCGTTGTGATGAACTACAAAACAGGGGAGATTCTCTGCTCAGTAAGCTCAAAAACCTACGACCCGCAGAATCCGCCCGAGATAAACGAGGAGAATGAGAAAGATTATGTCGGCGCATACTTAAATCGTGTGATTTCCTCAAGCTATGCGCCCGGCTCTACCTTTAAGCTTATAACAACGGCGGCGGCGCTGGAGAATATGCCGGATATTGACAGCCGAACCTTTGAATGTACGGGCAGTGCCGAAATCGGCGGCGAAAAGGTTACCTGTATGTCACAGCACGGCACAATTAACCTTGATGACGGACTGGCGCAGTCGTGCAACATTGTTTTTGCTCAGCTTGCCTATGAGCTGGGCAGGGATAAAATGACTGCGGCGGCAAATGAGATGGGCATTAATTCAAGCTTCAATATAGGTCACGCTCCGACAGTCAAGGGTCAGTATGATGTAAAAAATGCAAGCGACAATGACCTTGCATGGAGCGGCATAGGACAGTATACCGACCTTGCAAATCCGATGCAGATGTGCATACTTATGAGCGCTATTGCAAACGGCGGCAACCGCGCCGAACCGTATTACGTGCATAGTATAAACGGCAGTGATTATTCTGTTTTCACAGCCGCAGTACAAAGCGGTCAGGCGATGCTCAAAAGCAGTACGGCGCAAAGGCTCAACGATATGATGAGATACACCGTAACCTCAAATTACGGCGACTATATGTTCGGCGGAAACCTGACCGTATGTGCCAAGACAGGTACAGCCGAGGTGCAGGAGGGCGAGAGCAACGATGCGTGGATTGTAGGCTTCACTCAGGACGAGGACGCACCGCTTGCCTTTGCTGTTGTTGTGGAGGACGGAACATTCGGTCTTACAACGGCAGGACCTGTCGCGTCAGCGGCAATTCAGGCTTGCGCACAGAGTATGAGAGCGGAATGATGATAAAATTATAAATCGGTTAGGAGGTAATTTATATGAGTGAAGATATGGAGCTTGATTTTACCTGCGGTCTTTCAGACGAAGAGTTAACCAAGCGATTTAAAGAGGCAGTCAGAATTGAAAATAAAATAAAAAAGATTAAGGGTTTGCCGATAGCGAAATACGATTTTGAAAAAAACGCACCTTATATTGAATACCCTGACGGGAGACGAGTGTATGACGAATAATGAAATAGCATATTAAACAACAACCTTGGATGCATAAGCCGACAATATTCGGCATATGCATCTTTTTTTCTGCGAAATGAGCGCCCAAATATTTCTAATTTATTAATTTATCCCTTTTTTAAAATAAGTAATGAAATTTACGGAATTATGTGGTATAATTAAACGGATTAGTGTGGCAAAGCACTGCTTGGAGCCGATAATGTGTTTTATAGGTTCGTTTATATAAACAGAAAAGGAATGATACTATGGCGAATTTTCTGAAAGCCATGTTTGGCAATTACAGTAAAAGAGAGGTTAAAAGAGTTAAACCTCTGTGTGACAAGGTTCTTGCGCTTGAAAGCAAATATCAGCCGATGAGCGACAAGGAGCTTAAGGAGCAGACCAACATACTCAAGGAAAGACTCAAAAACGGAGAAACCACAGACGATATTCTGACAGATGCATTTGCGGTTTGCCGAGAGGCATCATACAGAGTTCTGGGTATGAAGCATTTCCCGGTACAGATTATAGGCGGAATCGTTCTTCATCAGGGCAGAATTGCCGAGATGAAAACAGGTGAAGGTAAAACCTTGGTTGCTACTCTGCCGGCTTATCTGAACGGCTTGACAGGCGAGGGTGTTCATATCGTTACAGTCAATGATTACCTTGCTCGCCGTGACTCGGAGTGGATGGGCAAGCTTTACCGCTGGCTGGGACTGAGCGTAGGTCTTATTGTTCACGATTTGCCCAACGACCTGAGAAAGGAAGCCTACGCCGCTGACATTACATACGGCACAAACAACGAGCTTGGCTTTGACTATCTGCGTGACAATATGGTTGTTTACAAGGAGAGAAAGGTTCAGAGAGGTCATGCCTTTGCTGTTGTCGATGAGGTTGACTCAATCCTCATTGATGAAGCCAGAACTCCGCTTATTATTTCCGGTCAGGGCGATAAGTCCACCGATTTGTACGAGAGAGCAGACGCTCTTGCAAGAACTATGAAGTGCAAGAAGTTTGCCGAAATCGACAGCAAAGAGGATAACGACGAATACTACAAGGAACACGGAATTGAATATATAGTTGACGAAAAGGCTAAGTCTGCAACGCTGACTCCGCTCGGCGTTAAAAAGGCTGAGCAGTACTTCGGCATTGACAACCTCACCGATCCGGATAACCTCACAATTCAGCACCACGTAAATCAGGCTATCAAGGCTTACGGCATTATGCAGAGGGATATTGACTATGTTGTCAAGGACAACGAGGTTATCATCGTTGATGAATTTACAGGCCGCCTTATGTACGGCAGACGCTATAACGAGGGACTGCATCAGGCTATCGAGGCTAAGGAAGGCGTTAAGATTGCAAACGAGAGCAAGACGCTCGCTACAATAACATTCCAGAACTACTTCCGCCTTTACAAAAAGCTCTCCGGTATGACCGGTACGGCTATGACCGAGGAAGAGGAGTTCAGGGAGATTTACAAGCTTGACGTTGTTGAAATACCGACAAACAAGCCTGTTGCCCGTGAGGATTTGCCCGACGCTATCTTCAAGACCGAGGAGGGCAAGTTCAACGCAGTAATAAACGATATTATCGAGTGCCACGAAAAGGGACAGCCTGTGCTTGTCGGCACAATTTCAATCGAAAAGTCAGAGCTTTTAAGCTCAATGCTCAAGCGCAGGGGAATAAAGCACAACGTATTGAACGCTAAGCACCACGAAAAGGAAGCGGAAATTGTAGCTCAGGCAGGCAAAAAGGGCGCAGTTACAATCGCAACAAATATGGCAGGCCGTGGTACGGATATTATCCTCGGCGGTAATGCGGAGTATCTTGCAAAGGCTGAAATGCGCCGTATGCAGATGCCCGAGGAGATTATTGCCGAATCAACAGCCTTCGGCGATACGGACGATGAGGAAATCTTAGCGGCAAGAAAAACCTTCTCCGAGCTTAACGCTAAGTATAAGGAAGAGATAAAGGACGAGGCGGAAGAAGTGAGAGCCGCAGGCGGTCTGTTCATTATGGGTACTGAGCGCCACGAGTCAAGGCGAATCGACAATCAGCTCAGAGGCCGTTCCGGCCGTCAGGGCGACCCCGGTAAGAGCCGTTTCTACCTCTCTACCGAGGACGATTTAATGCGCTTGTTCGGCGGCGACAGAATGAAGGCTATAATGGAGCGACTGAATGCTCCGGACGATGTGCCGCTTGAAAACAAGATGCTCTCGAACATTATCGAAAGCTCACAGCAGAAGGTTGAAAGCCGTAACTTTGCAATAAGAAAGAATGTATTGCAGTACGACGACGTTATGAACCGCCAGAGAGAGATTATCTACGCTCAGCGTGACCAGGTGCTTGACGGCGAGAACATCAAGGATCAGATTCTCAAGATGATTGAGCAGACAATCGAAAGCACCGTTAAATCGTTCTGCCCGGACGATGTACCGCACGATAACTGGAATCTCGAAAGCCTCAGGGATTATTACCTTGGCTGGCTTATTGATGAAACCGAGATGAAATACACCGCAGAGGACCTTGAAGGACTTGAGCAGATCGACCTTATCCGTGAGCTTAACGATAAGGCTATGGAGCTTTACAAGGGCAACGAGGAAATTCTGCCTGAGGAAACAATGCGTGAAATGGAGCGCGTATACCTCCTCAAGAATGTTGATACCTACTGGATGGATCATATTGACGCTATGGAGCAGCTTAAGCAGGGCATCAGACTTCGTGCATACGGCCAGAGAGATCCGGTTGTTGAGTACCGCTTCGAGGGCTTCGATATGTTCGACCAGATGATTGCGACCATACGTGAAAACACCGTTAAGATGGTGCTTGTTGCGCCCAGAAGAATCCTCGCTATTCAAAGACAGCAGGAGGAAATGCAGCGCCGCGCAATGGAGCAGCAGGCAAGAGCAGCCGCAGCAGCAAAGGCACAGCAGGAAAGAGCCGCAGCGGCTCAGGAGCAGGCTCGTATGGCTGCTCAGCAGGCACAGCAGAACCAGAAGCTTAATGTTGTGTTTAAGCGTGAGCAGGTTGCAAAGCCGACAGCCACAAGCGGTGACGGAACAGACAGTGCAAACAGAACGGTGAGAAAAACCGCAAAGCAGAAGGTCGGCAGAAACGACCCGTGTCCGTGCGGCAGCGGTAAAAAGTATAAGAAGTGCTGCGGCAGAGACGAGTAATATAGCTTAAAGGGGCGAAAAACAGTGGTTTTAAGCTGTTTTTCGCCTTTAAATTTCCATAAAATACGGATTTTTTGAAATAATGAAACTTTGGTAAACTATTACAGATAATTGATTCCCTGTAATTTTAAGTTTGCGTAATTTAGATAAAATTCTGATGAGCCGAATTTACTATTGCATAAAAGAACGATTTGCATTAGGTGATAATTGTTTAAAATAACGCTATAAAATCGTCACTTTGCTAATTGAAAAGGCGTATTTTACAAAAATCACACAATTATTTTGTTGACATTTCCAAAAAGCATGCTATAATATAATCACAGGCAAGAGAAAAGCCTGAAAGAAAATTTCCGAAATGTGATTACAAGTCCAGAGTAGGCACGAAATATTAAGGAGGAATATTTATGACACCGATTCTTGAACTTCACGACATCGACGTAACTGAATTCCTCGCCGTGCTTGACACTTGCGAGGGCAATGTATTTTTAGTTACAAGGGAAGGCGACCACCTCAACTTAAAGAGTAAGCTTTGCCAGCTTGTTGGTTTGACACAGCTTATCGAGGGCGGTAAAATTGCAGAGGCTTACATCGTTTGCGAAAACAAGGATGATGAGTCAAAGCTGTTCAGATTTAATCTGCTCGGCGACACAGGCGACGCAGTAATCGAGAACAAAGTATAATCAGAATTTTCCAATTTTTTTGTTTTACCATTATTTCAAGAAATCCTATACCACAGGGGGCTCGCTTCGGCGGGTCCCTTGTGGTTTTTAGAAGCTTTACTTTAGGTATTATCCTAATAATACAAAATGTATAAAAATTCAGATAGTAGAAAAAATCCCCGTTTGGAGCTTTTCCAAACGGGGAACAGTATTTAAATGGAGAGTGGAGTGAGCGGTGCAAGCACCGCTGAAAAGAATAGAGAATAAAGAAAAAAGAATAATTTTGGTTACTTCTGTGACTCGAAACGAGTTCGTAGGGAACGGTCTTGACCGTTCCGGTTCGCCCTGCTGAATGTCGGATACTCAATACTCTAAACTCTAAACTCTAAACTCAAAACTCAAAACTAATTACTTAATAATTCTTACTCTTACAACGCCATCGATTTTTGCAATCTCGCTGCTCAATGCTTCATCAGCTCCGCTTGCGTCAACAACCGTGTAAGCGTAATCCTTTCTTGACTTATTCTCCATATTCTCAACATTTGCGCCCTTGTCGCTGAGAACAGCGAGGCACTGCTGAAGAATTGACGGAATGTTCTTGTGGAGAATACAGAAGCGGATTTCACCCGAGCGTGCCATATTAACCTGCGGGAAGTTTACGCTGTTTGTGATGTTGCCGTTTTCAAGGTAATCCTTAACCTCATCGGCAGCCATAGCAGCGCAGTTCTCCTCGCTTTCGGGAGTTGAAGCGCCAAGGTGCGGCATTGCGATAACACCCGGAACACCGAGAAGATCGTCTGTTGCAAAGTCTGTAACATATGCTGCAATCTTGCCGTTCTCAATTCCTGCAAGTACATCTGCCGAATTAACAAGGTCGGCTCTTGAGTAGTTGAGGATTCTCACGCCGTCCTTCATCTTTGCGATGTTCTCTGCACAGATAACATCCTTTGTATCGGGTGTGAGCGGAACGTGAACAGTGATATAATCGCTCTGAGCGAAAATCTCGTCAAGCGTTACGCAGTGAGCCATAGACGGTGAAAGCTTTAATGCACCGTCAACCGAAAGGAATGGGTCGTAGCCGCAAACCTTCATACCGAGAGCGGCTGCTGCGTTTGCAACAAGTGCGCCGATTGCGCCGAGGCCGATAACACCGAGAGTCTTGCCCTTGATTTCGGGACCTGCATATGCGCTCTTGCCCTTTTCAACCATCTTGCCGACCTGATCGCCGTTGCCCTTAAGTGTTTTTGCCCACTCAATACCGTCAACAATCTTTCTTGAGCTTAAAAGCAAGCCTGCAATAACAAGCTCCTTAACTGCGTTTGCGTTAGCACCAGGTGTGTTGAACACAACAATGCCGCTTTCGCTGCACTTGTCAATCGGAATGTTGTTTACGCCTGCGCCTGCTCTTGCGATTGCAAGAAGGCTCTCGGGCAGCTCCATATCGTGCATAGATGCACTTCTGACTAAAACTGCGTCGGGATTTTCAATATCGTCGCCCACAGTGAAGCCTTCGCCAAGGCGATTTAAGCCTATCGGCGAAATTTTATTTAATGTTTTAATGTTATACATTGTAGTTATACTCCTTATTCAGCCAAGCTTAGCCGTTTGCTTTTTCAAACTCAGCCATAAATTTAACGAGTGCGTCAACACCCTCATAAGGCATAGCGTTGTAGATTGACGCTCTCATACCGCCGACTGAGCGGTGACCCTTGATGTTCTCAAAGCCTCTTGCGGAAGCCTCCTTAACAAACTGAGCGTCAAGGTCTGCGTTGCCTGTTACAAACGGTACGTTCATAAGAGAACGATCCTCGGGAACTACTGTGCCCTTGAACAGCTTTGAATTATCGAGGAAATCGTAGAGAAGCTTTGCCTTCTTTTCGTTTCTCTCCTTCATAGCCTCAAGACCGCCGATTTCGTTCTTAACCCACTCTAAAACGAGCTTTGCAATATAGATTGTGTAGCACGGCGGTGTGTTGAACATTGAGCCGTTGTCTGCGTGAGTTTTGTAGTTGAACATTGTAGGTGTGATGTCCATTGCGTTGCCGATGAGGTCGTCACGGATAATAACGATTGTAACGCCTGCCGGAGCCATATTCTTCTGCGCGCCTGCGTACAGAACGCCGAACTTTGAAACGTCGATAGGCTGAGAGAGAATATATGATGAAATATCGGCTACAAGCGGAACATCACCTGTCTGCGGCAGCTCGTGATATGCTGTGCCGTAGATTGTGTTGTTCATACAGATATGGAAGTAATCCGCGTCCTTTGTGAAGGTAGACGGGTCAAGCTTCGGAATATAAGAGAAGGTTTTATCCTCTGATGAAGCGACTACATTTGCGTTGCCGTAACGTGCAGCCTCCTTATATGCCTTTTTAGCCCACTGACCTGTAATTACATAGTCAGCCTTGCCGGACTTTGTCATAAGGTTCATCGGAACCATTGCAAACTGTGACGAAGCGCCGCCTTGCAGGAATAATACTTTATAGTTGTCGGGAATGTTCATAACTTCCCTCAAGAGAGCCTCTGCGCTTTCAATAATGCTGCCGTATACCTTTGAACGGTGTGACATTTCCATTACTGACTGTCCGCTGCCCTCGTAGTCGAGCATCTGTGCTGCTGCTTTTTCGAGTACAGGTACAGGCAGCATAGACGGTCCTGCAGAAAAGTTGTAAACTCTGCTCATAATAACAAATCCTTTCTTCATCTAATAATACTAATACCTAATAAAAAGTAAATAATCTTTGCGGTCTAATTTCAGCAATACTGCGTTGTCGTCCTTGCAAGGCGTCAGCCTTGCGGCGTCCTCCGCCTTGTCTTGCGAAAATTATCCTCGGAAATATAAATCTACTTTCTATCAGAAATTAGTATAAAAGCAGACAAAGTCTGCCAAATTGCTAACACTCTAATTATAATCTTTACAACGGTTGAAGTCAACACAAAAAATGCCTGTAAAGAGCGAAATTTGCGGCATAATGCAAAATACGCTCCGCAAAAATACTCCGCGCCATACTATTATAATAGGCACGGATAAAAGAAAAGTGATTTTGAAGTGAAAGCCGTATATAAAGCAAAGAGGCTGCCGCAAAACAGCTTATACCGTTTTGCTTTGGCAGCCCCTGAAATTCAGTGTTTGTTTTTTGTGTGCGATATTATTTGCGGATATCGCCCTGCTCAATCACGGTGATATTATTCTCCTTAAGAACCTCAACAGCCTTTTCGTTATTGTCAACTCTGAGAATAACGAATGCCGTGCCGTCCTTCTGGCTAATAAAGGCATAGGCGTATTCAACGCTTATGCCGCTGTCCCAGAGAGCGTTTGTAGCCTTTGCAAGACCGCCCGGAGTATCCTCAACGCCGATTGCGAGAACATCTGTAAGCGACACAGCCATACCCTCGTCCTTAAGCGCTGCAATAGCTGTTTCGGGTTTGTCAACTATAAGGCGCAAAATGCCGAAGTCGCTTGTGTCGGCTACCGACATTGCTCTGATGTCTGCGCCGGCAGCGGCGAGAACCTTTGTAATAAAAGCAAGTCTGCCCTTTTTATTTTCAAGAAAAACAGAAATCTGCTGAATCATATTAAAAACCTCCGTTTATTTTAAATGTGACGGTTGTCAATTACTCTTACAGCCTTGCCCTCTGAGCGGGGAAGGCTCTTAGGCTCAACAAGGCGAACCTTTGCGCTGATATTAAGCGTTGACTGCAAAGCAGCCGCGATAGTACGCTCCAACGCCTCAATATTCTTGACAGTATCGGATACCATCTCGGGCGTCATTTCAACCTGAACCTCCATTGTGTCGAGCGTACCCACTCTGTCAACAACGATAAGATAGTTCGGGTCCATATTGAGCGAGAGCAGAACGTGCTCAACCTGTGACGGGAACACATTGATACCTCTGATAATAAGCATATCGTCTGTTCTGCCCTTAGGCTTAGCCATTTTAACAAGCGTTCTGCCGCAGGAGCACGGCTTTCTTGAAAGACAGCTTATATCTTTTGTTCTGTATCTGATGAGCGGCAGCGCCTCCTTGCCTATGCAGGTGAACACAAGCTCGCCGTACTGTCCGTCGGGAAGAACCTCGCCCGTGTCGGGGTTGATTATTTCAGGGTAGAACCAGTCCTCGTTCACGTGCATACCCGTCTGGCTTGTGCATTCAAAAGCAACTCCGGGTCCTGCAATCTCGGAAAGTCCGTAGATATCGTAAGCCTTGATATCAAGTATTTTCTCAATTTCACGGCGCATATTCTCTGTCCACGCTTCTGCGCCGAACACGCCTGCGCGAAGTTTCAGGGTCTTGGGGTCGATTCCCATTTCTCTTATCGTTTCGCCGATGAACATAGCATATGACGGAGTGCAGCAGATTATGTCTGAACCGTAATCCTGCAAAATCTGTACCTGTCTTTTAGTATTGCCCGATGATACAGGGATAGCCGTTGCACCGAGCTTTTCAGCGCCGTAGTGTAGTCCCATGCCGCCGGTGAAAAGACCGTAGCCGTATGAAATGTGCACATAATCAGACTTTGTTCCGCCGATTGAGGAAAGCGCTCTTGCACAGGACTGCGCCCATATGTCAATATCGTGTGCGGTGTAGCCTACTACCGTCTGCTTGCCTGTTGTACCGGAGGAAGCGTGTATTCTGATAAGCTCCTCCTTAGGCACTGCGAACATACCGAACGGATATGTATCCCTTAAATCCGTCTTATATGTGAACGGAAGCTTTTTTAAATCCTCTATTGTTTTTATATCTCCGGGCAGAATTCCCATCTCATCAAAGCGTTTTTTGTAAAGCGGAACATTGTTATAACAGCGCTCCACCATACTCACAAGCCGTTCGGACTGAAGCTGTGACATTTCATCTCTTGACATTGTTTCAATTTTTTCATCGTAAAAATTTGACATTGGACTCACCTCGTATTTCTGGAAGCCTGTTTCGACAGGCTTTTGTTTATTATACAACACTCTGACTGCCGATACAAGATTTTTCCAATAATTTGTATAAATTATTGGAAGTAAGCGCATCTGTTTTGTTTGTGTCGCTAAAGGATTGACCCCGAGCGCAGATAAATATATAATATCAATCGGGTGATAGAATTGAAACACAGCAAATTTATATTAAAACTGACGTCGATTTTTCTTGCGGCGTCAATGCTTTTTCTCTGCTCCTGCACCGTTCGGAATGCTCCTGCACAGTCTGACGGCGGGGTGAGGGTCACTGTGCTTGACGTAGGGCAGGGCGACTCAATATTCATCGAACTGCCCGACAACCGTTGTATGCTGATTGACTCGGGAGAAAGCGAATACGGCGATACGGTTGCTGATTACATAAGCTCTGCAGGCTATAAAAAAATCGACTATCTCGTCGCAACGCATCCGCACGCCGACCATATAGGCGGTATGAAAAAGGCGGTAAACTCGTTTGATATAGGAAAGATTTATATGCCGAGAGCAAGCGCCGACACAAAGACGTTTGAAAAGCTTTTAAAGGCGATTGACGATAAAGGGCTTAAAATAAATACCGCAAAGGCAGGCGTGAGCATTTTAGCCGAGGATAATCTGAGTATTGACATAATCGCTCCAAACAGTGACAGCTACGAGGAGCTTAACAATTATTCCGCAGTTATCAAGCTTACATACGGCAAGGTGAAATTCCTGTTTATGGGTGACGCCGAAAAGGAAAGCGAGGGCGAGATAACGGCAGATGTAAGCGCAGATTTTGTCAAGGTGGGGCATCACGGCAGTAAGACCTCATCGGGCGAGGAATTTGTAAGCCGAGTGGGCGCAAGGGTAGCCGCTGTATCGGTTGCCGAGGAAAACGACTACAACCTGCCTGACCAAGCAACTCTCGACCGCTGGCGGCAAAGCGGCGCCGAGGTGATGATGACAAAGGATAAGGGCAGTATTGTTGCCGAAACTGACGGAGAAAGCCTTACGGTAAATGGACAGGGAATTGCACTCTCCGGCAGCCCTGCGGCTTCACAAGCTCAGAGCAGCCGACTGATAATCAACAAAAGCACAAAGAAAATTCACACCCTGCAGTGTCCTCTCGCTAAGGATATTTCCGAAAAGAACAAGGACTACACAACGCTCACGGTTACACGGCTTAAGGAACAGGGCTACACCGCCTGCAAAAGCTGTAATCCGCACGATTAACGCACAGAGGTGAAGAAAGGAGATATAATTAAAACCACCCCTTTCGAGATGGCTTTAATTATACGTAGATAATATGAATGTAATAATTGACAGATTTGAGGGCGGCTTCGCCGTTGTGGAAATTGACGAGGGTAGCTTTGCAAAGCTGCCAAAGGCTCTTGTGCCTAAAGGCGCAGGCGAGGGCAGCGTTATTTCAATCACGCTTGAAGAAAACGAATCGCGCCGCAGGGAAACAGACAGCTTGATGGATAAGCTGTTTAAGTAAGCGCTGATTAAAGTTTGTGCATATTGCGCCGTCAGATATATTCCGTCAGCTCGGTGTCAGCGTGGGACACAATAAATTCAACGCTGTTTATGCGGCTTGATAGCATAGAGGCGAGGGGAGCGCATACAATAAATTCAGAGCGGTAATGACCTATATCGGCAATGCATATGCCCATATTATCGGCGGCTATGAGTTGGTGATGCTTAATTTCACCGGTTACAAAGGCGTCGATTTTATCTGCGATTTTATAGAGCATATCGCCGCCTGCTCCCGTGCATATTCCTACTCTCTTTATTCGTCTTTCCGTATCTGTATAGCGCAGTCCCTTACAGCCGAGAGCTTCCTTAACGTGCTTTGCAAAGTTTTTTGCGGACATCTCGTATTTCAGAATGCCGACGGCTATCGGTTCGTTTTCAATCATCTCAACAGCCGCTAAACCGAGCTTTCTGGCGAGCTGGGCGTTTGTGCCTATCGGTGAAATATCGAGGTTTGTGTGTGCGCAAATTGCCGATATTCCCTTGCTTGCGAGCAGATACGGAACGCTGTCGCAGGGCAGGGATTTCAGCGGATTAAAAATAACCGGGTGGTGGCTTATGATAAGCTCACAGCCTGAGCTTTCAGCCTCGTTCACCACCGCTCTTGTTATGTCAAGGCATACAAGAGCCTTTGTGACCTCTTTGTTTTTATCGCCGCAAAGCAGACCTACGTTGTCGAAGTCCATTGCCGTGTCGAACGGCGCTATTTTGTTTATTGAGCTGTAAATTTCGCTTACCTTAGCCATTTTTTCCTCCGTTTATGTATTCGTTTATTTTCTCAATCGTGAGTGATAAGCTCTCGGCTTCCTCCTTGCTGTCGGAGCAGAGAAGTCCGTTGTGCTTCTTTTTCAGTGAAACAAGCACCCGTTCAAGATACTCTTTGTCAAGCTCTCTCTCTTGCGGCTTGAGCCTGCCGACCCTCGCGGAAAAATCCGACAGCGTTTCAGCTTTGCCGCAAAAGGCGGCGAGCATAACCGTGTAAATTCTGCCGTCGCTTTCAACTGCCTGTTCACGGATAATTTCATAGCCGTTTTTGTAAAGATATGAGCGCAGTATCTCGGGACGGGTCATCGGCTGTAAGATAAGGTGCTTGTCGCCGTCCTGAAGCCAAGGCGCGGCTTCAATAATGGAGCAGATAAGCTCGCCGCCCATACCTGCTATTACAATATCGTCACACTCGTCCGATTTGATTTTTTCAAGTCCGTTTGACAGCCTTGCCGAAATTTTGTCGGACACTCCGTATTGCTTTATCGCTTCAATTCCGCTTTCAAGAGGACCTTTGTTAATGTCGGCGGCTATGGCGCGGCTTATTTTTCCGCTCTGCACAAGATAAATCGGCAGGTATGCGTGGTCTGTGCCGATGTCGGCAACTGCGGCGCCGTTGCGCACAAATTCGGCGCACAGCGAAAGACGGCGGTCAAGCCTGATTGTATTCCTGTTCACAAAATCACCCCAAAACAAAAAGGCGTGTCATAAGGCACGCCAAAAATTGTCCGGCATATCAGCCGCATTATTTGTCAGCGATATGGCTGTTGATTTTCTCAACCATTTCGTCTGCGTCTACTCCGTGAACGGCGCAAGCCTCTGCAAGGCTCTCGCCTCTTGAAGCAGGACAGCCGAGGCAGTGCATTCCCATCTCAAAGAAGAAGGGCGCTGTTGTTGAATCAAGGTCGAGAATATCGCCGATTATTGTATCTTTAGTAATTTGTGCCATTTTAAATTCCTCCGTTTGTCTGACTTTAATAAACTATATTATATCCCAAAGTCGAAATAAAATCAACATAAAACGCAAAAACAACGCTTGCCTTCGCATTGAGACAAGCGTTGTTTTATGAGAATATTAATATTGTTTATGCTTCTGTTGATTCGGATTTTGCATTTTCAAGAATTTTTTCTGCTTCGGTAAGCTTGGGGTTTTTAACAACCAAGCGGCGAAATCCCTGAAAAACAACGCAAACTCCAAGACCGAGGATTAAAACGGCGAAAACAAGCTGGAGTGAATCGCCGAATACATCGGTTGAAGCGGCGGTAACGATAGCTGTAAGCTTTTGATAAATTGTCATTCCCAAAGCTGTGAAGGTAACGGCAATCATAATCCCGAGAGGAATATACATAAATGCGTGAATCTTCTTCTTGCGCTTGAGGAATACTGCGCAGGCAATGAGAGCGAGAACCGAAAGAAGCTGGTTTGCCGAGCCGAACAGCGGCCATATGCTCTTGTAGCCGACAAGGGTAAGACCGAATGCAAGCGCAAGCGTGATTATTGTTGAGAAATACTTGTTTGTAAGAAGCTTGCGGACAGGACCCATATCCTCGTCCTTGATGGAAGCGTCAAGGAAAAGCTCCTGGAATGAGAGTCTGCCGACACGTGCAACGGAGTCGAGCGATGTGAGAGCGAATGCAGATACTGCAAGGTTTATGAGCGTGAACACGATGTCGCTCGGCAAGCCGATTGTTGAAAGGAAGTTTGAAATACCACCGGCAAAAATCTGCGGCGGTGTTGTAAGACCCTGCTGCTCGGCTGCGCCGGCTGCAAATGAAGCGACTGTGATAAGAGCGATTACCGCAAGCATACTTTCCATAAGCATTGCACCGAAGGATACGGGGAGCATATCCTTCTCGTTTTTAATCTGCTTTGAAGCAGTACCTGAGGATACCAGCGAATGGAAGCCTGAAACTGCGCCGCAGGCTATTGTTACGAACAGAATCGGGAACAGATACTGACCGTTAACCTCAAAGCCTGTGAATGCAGGAAGGTTGATGGACGGATTTGCAACGAAAACGCCGACAACAGCCGCAACAATCATCGCAACAAGAAGATAGCTGTTGAGGTAATCTCTCGGCTGAAGCAATGCCCATACGGGAACAACAGCGGCAATGAGAATGTAAACAAATACAATGAGGTGCCATACGTTAAGCGGCAGGAAAACAGGAAATGCAAGACCTACTACGATAGCGGCAACAAGCATAGCTATTGCAATAAGCGTATTGACAACTGTCGGAAGCTTTGCATAGCGAAGAATCATACCGAGTGCGACAGCCTCAATGATAAACATTATCGAGGTTGTTGCAACCGAGCCGTTTGCCGTTATGTTTGCGCTCTGAACTCCGTCAACAACCGTAAAGCCCTGAAAAGTTCCTGCAACAACGTCTGCAAAGGCGGCTACAACAAGAATACAGAACAGCCAGCAGAAAAGCAAAAACAGCTTTTTGCCGACCTTGCCGATATATACCTCAATTATGTAGCCGATGCTGCGGCCTTTGTTGCGTACTGAAGCGAACATTGATGCGAAGTCCTGAACTGCGCCGAAGAAAACGCCGCCGATTAAAACCCATAACAAAACGGGAACCCAGCCAAAGATTGCCGCCTGGATAGGTCCGTTTATCGGTCCTGCGCCGGCTATTGACGCAAACTGATGACCGAACACAACGCCTCTCTGAGCCGGTTCATAGTCTACGCCGTCTCTTAATTCGTATGCGGGGGTTTTCCTTTTCGGGTCAACGCCCCATTTCTTTGCGAGCCATCTGCCGTAGAACAGATATGCTCCGCCGAGAACAACAATGGCAATTACAATCATTAAAATACCATTCATATTCTCCATCTCCTTTGAAAAAATATACAAGGCTTGAATTTTCTGCGGTGCATTTGCTCTATGTTTATGCTCCGTTCTTAAATAATTCAAACTTTGTTCATAATTATAAACCTATGATTTTGATAAGTCAACATAATAAGACACAAAAACACCTTATTCGGCAAAAAAATTCCCGATAAAACACAAAATCCCCCGATAAATCGGGGGAAGGTTGCGCATTAAAAACTCTTTAGCAAGAAGTAATTAATTCTGCTCCTTGATTTTTGCAAAGCACTCGCTGCAATATACAGGACGGTCTTCTCTCGGCTTGAAAGGAACCTTTGCCTCCTGTCCGCATGATGCGCAGGTAGCTGTGAACATCTCGCGCTCTGTCTTGTTGGCATTCTTGCGAGCGTTTCTGCAGGCTTTACATCTCTGCGGCTCGTTTACAAAGCCCTTTTCCGCATAGAACTCCTGCTCACCTGCGGTGAACACGAACTCGCTGCCGCACTCTTTGCAGGTTAGAGTCTTGTCTTCGTACATTTGTTTTACCTCACTTTGGTGAATTTGTTTATCCCACGAGTGGAGTTGCACCACTGCCTTTGATTCATACTAAGCATTAGTATAACAATGCTCTTCGTGAGCTACGGGGACATATATCAGTCAAATGCATCTCAGCTTTTTGCGTATGCGTGATAATGCATTGTCAACTGCCTTGACCGTTGTGTTAAGCGAACGCGCCGTTTGAACATAAGAGCTGCCGCTTAAATAATGGGACAAAACCTTTTGCTCAAAGGAGGAAAGAGATTTTTTTATTTTTTTCTGCAAATCCTCAAAGCCCTCGTTGTCAATGAACTGCTGCTCAGGATTTGTTCCGCTTTGGACCTCGGAAAGACCGCTGTCGTCTATCGGAATTATGCAGTTGTATGGAATCTTCTTTTTTCGCTTTTCGTTAGCGTAAACCGATGAAAGCTTGTTGAAAATACAGCGGTTTACGAATGTTTTGAAGCTTACGTTTTTATCTGCTCGGTAGCTGTTTACGGCGTGAAGAAAGGCTATGTAGCTTTCCTGCACCAGATCGTCCTTATCCTCGGAGCTGATGCTCTTTGAAAACTCATAGGACTTGCCGAAAATTACTGCGGCATACCGCTTTGACAGTATTTCAAATGCCGCTTCATCTCCGCTTCTGATGCGCTCAATCAACTGTTCGTCGCTTAAATCACCGTTACCGTAACAGCCGACATCTTCATTGCACATATTAATAACCTCGCAGAGAACTCTTTAATAAACATATCATACTTGAAAACAGTCAAAATGTCAATGGATTTTTTTAATTATATGCCACAGAAATGCCACAGAACAGAGAAAATGTTGATAAAATCTATTCAAAATCTCAAAAAACTGCAACTAAATGGTAATTCAGGCAAGTTCTACGTTAATTGTTACATATTATAGATGAAAAATTTGTCTAAAATGCGCAGGGGAAACAAAGAAGATATTATGGTAAAATTAAAGTATAAATTCGGAAAAGAGTTGTGGACTATGGTAGTGCAGAGTAAAAGTATGGGCCTTTTCGGGCTTGATGCATATGTAATAGATGTTGAAGCGGATTTAGCGGGCGGTATGCCGGCCTTTGATATTGTCGGCTTGCCGGATGCGGCTGTTAAGGAATCCAGGGATAGGGTGAGAGCCTCAATGAAAAATATGGGGTTTGATTTTCCACTCGGCAGAATAACGATTAATTTAGCTCCTGCCGATACCAAAAAGGAGGGACCGTTCTACGATTTGCCGATACTTGTCGCCATTATGCAGACAACAGGTCAGCTTGCGCCTGTTAATCCCAAATATGCCTTTATAGGCGAGCTGTCGCTCGGAGGAAGGATTCGTGCCGTCAGGGGAGTTCTGCCGATGGTTATCAAGGCAAGACAGTGCGGCTTTGAGCGCATTTATGTACCTGCCGAAAACGGCGCAGAGGGCGCTGTTGTGTCGGGGATTGAGGTAAAGCCTGTTGAGGATATTGTGGAGCTTTACAATGACTTAAGCGGACGGCGCGAGATTCCCTCGGCTAAGCCTTGCTCTTCTCAGGACGGCGATATCAGCGAATACCCCGATTTTTCTCAGGTCAAGGGACAGCTTGAGGCGAAGAGGGCGATGGAGGTTGCCGCCGCAGGAGGACATAATATCCTGCTTATCGGACCTCCCGGCTCGGGCAAGAGTATGCTCGCAAAAAGACTGCCGTCTATCCTGCCCGATATGAGCTTTGACGAGATGATAGAAACCACAAAAATACATTCCATAGCAGGCGTACTGCCGCCGGGCGCGCCGCTTGTAAAAAACAGACCATTCCGCTCGCCCCACCACACGGTGTCTGCGGCAGGACTTTCGGGCGGCGGAACCGTTCCGAAGCCGGGCGAGATTTCGCTGGCGCACAACGGCGTGCTGTTCCTTGATGAATTACCCGAATTCAGCCGAAGCTCGCTTGAGGTGCTGCGACAGCCGATTGAGGACGGCGTAGTGACAATTTCAAGGGTCAGCGGCTCGCTGTCCTATCCCTGCTCGGTTATGCTGGTGGCGGCGATGAACCCCTGTCCGTGCGGCTATTTCGGGCATCCGACAAGAAGCTGTACCTGCGCAAAGGGCGCTGTGCACCGATATCTTTCAAGGGTATCCGGACCTCTTCTTGACAGGCTTGATTTGCACGTTGAGGTTCCTGCCGTGAATTACGACGAGCTAAGTTCTTCCGCCGTGAGCGAAAGCTCGGCTGATATAAAGGCGAGGGTGAATGCCGCAAGACGTATTCAGAGAGAACGGTATGACGGCACAAGCGTGAGGTGCAACGCTCGTCTTACGCCGTCAACGCTGAAAAAATTCTGCGTTATGGACGACAGAGCTTCAATGATGCTTAAAGCGGCTTTTGAAAAAATGGGATTTTCGGCAAGGGCATACGACAGGGTGCTTAAGGTTTCAAGAACAATAGCAGACCTTGACGGCTGTGAGGTGATTAAATCCCGTCATATTGCCGAAGCTATTCAATACAGAAACCTTGACAGAAAGTATTGGCAGAGTGTGTAGCGGCCGCACTGCAGATTAGAGAGTGAAGAGTGGAGAGTGAAGATGGATTTTGCAACGAGTTTGTGAGTTCGTAGGGAACGGTCTTGACCGTTCCGGTTCGCTCTGCTGAATGTATGACAAAACCTTAGCTCCCATTGAGGGGAGCTGGCGGCGATAGCCGACTGAGGGGTGTGTTCGCTCTGAATTAAAATCAACTATATTTACATCAGAAGAATATCAGAAAAATAACCAAAATAGTGAAATTGCTTTTGTATAAATCGAATTGTGTTGACAATGTTTGTCGTTTGTATTATTATTTTGAATTAGAGGATTTTCTTTGAAGCTTTTGATATTAAGCGTTGGTATGAAAATTCGGCAATATAAATTGATTTTTACTTATATTCATATATTTATTTTTATGCTTAAATAATAATTGGGAGTGTTCCTATTGGACAAATATGTGATTAACGGCGGCAGGAAGCTTTACGGAGAGGTTAAGATAGGCGGCGCAAAAAATGCGGCTGTTGCGATTATCCCTGCGGTTGTTCTTGCTGATTCTCCCTGCAGAATTGAAAATGTTCCTAATATTAGCGATGTAACGCTTATTGCGAATATTTTGCAGGGTCTGGGTGCAACTGTAAGAAATGTCAATAAAACGACCTTGGAGATTGACCCGACCACAATATTTACTCATGTTGCAAATTATGACCAGGTTAAAGGTATGAGAGCGTCATATTATCTGCTTGGGGCACTTCTGGGAAAATACGGCAGGGCAGAGGTTGCAATGCCCGGCGGCTGTAATTTCGGCGTTCGCCCGATTGATCTGCACCTTAAAGCATTTGAGGCACTCGGCGCAAAGCACACTCTGAAAAACGGAGTGATAAGCGTAAGCGCAGACGAGCTTAAGGGAAGCAGCATTTATCTTGATGTTGTGTCGGTAGGCGCAACTATGAACGCAATGCTCGCCGCAGTTAAGGCTGAGGGTCTTACGGAAATAGAAAATGCCGCAAAGGAGCCGCATATTGTCGATCTGGCGAACTTCTTGAACTCGATGGGCGCAAACATAAAGGGCGCAGGCACTGATACAATAAAAATCAGGGGAGTCAAGTCGCTTCACGGCACAACATACTCAATCATTCCCGACCAGATTGAAGCCGGAACATATATGGTTGCGGCAGCGGCGGCAGGCGGCAATGTTGTTGTAAGCAACGTGATACCGAAGCACCTTGAGGTTATCAGCGCAAAGCTGAGAGAAATCGGCGTTCAGGTTGAGGAATATGACGAGGCTGTAAGAATTGTCAGCGACGGCAGACCTAAAAAATGCACGATTAAAACAATGCCGCATCCCGGCTTCCCGACAGATATGCAGCCGCAGTTTGCGGCTCTGCTCACGATAGCTCAGGGTATCAGCATTGTCAATGAGAATGTGTGGGAGAACCGTTTTCAGTATGTTTCAGAGCTTGCAAGGCTCGGTGCGAAGATAACCGTTGAGGGCAAGAGAGCTTTCATTGAGGGTGTTGATCACCTTGAGGCGGCGCCGGTTAAGGCTACGGATTTAAGAGCCGGAGCGGCAATGGTTATTGCAGGACTTTGTGCAAGGGGAACAACGGTGATTGAGAATATCGGCTATGTTGAGAGAGGCTACGAGAATATTATTGAGAAGCTTCAGAAGCTTGGAGCAGACATTGTTAAAAGCAGAACCACCACGACAACACAGGTGGTTATAGCGTGAGCTGTATATAATAAATTTTGATACGATACTTAAAGGCTGCGGCAATTCGGGCGGATATGTTCGCTTTGCCGCAGCTTTTTTAAGCTTGTTTTTGAGGTGAAAAAATGGCTAAGATTTGTCCGCTATTCAGCGGCAGCAGGGGCAACAGCTACTACATAAGCTCGGCAGGCAGCGGAATACTCATTGACGCAGGCAGAAGCGCAAAACAGCTTGAAAACGCTCTTGCGGCAAACAGCATTGATATTGATACAATCCGTGCGATTTTTGTAACGCACGAGCATTCCGACCACATTCAGGGTCTGCGTGTGTTTTCGTCGCGCTATAAAATCAAGGTTTATGCATCGCACGAAACCCTGAACGCGCTTGAGCACCTGGGTGCGGTGAACGAAAAGGTTGACAGCTGCGAAATCGACAGCCGCGGAATAGCCATTGACAGTATGCTTATCAAGCCGTTTGCCACCTCCCACGACTGCGCAGGCAGCGTAGGGTACACGGTTGAAATGTCGGATGGAACGAAAATTGCCCTTGCAACCGACACGGGGATAATAACCGAGGAAATATGCGAAGCCATAACAGGCTGTAACGCCGTTATTATTGAATCGAATCACGATGTCGGTATGCTGATGAACGGCGCTTATCCGTATCAGCTAAAGCGCAGAATACTCTCGGACTGCGGACATCTTTCAAACGATACCTGCTCACGGCTTTTGCCTCAGCTTGTTGAAAGCGGAGCAACACGCTTTATTCTTGCTCATTTAAGCCGTGATAATAATATGCCGATGATAGCAGAGAGCGCGGCTCTTTACGAGCTTGGGCAAAGAGGAATGAAGAGAAACAAGGACTTTACGCTTATGGTAGCTCCCCCGGAAACCTGCGGCGAAAGCGTAATATTGTAGGTGAAAAAAATGCTAAGCGTAAGTGTTTTGTGCATAGGAAAGCTGAAGGAAAAATACCTGAAGGATGCCTGCATTGAATATTCAAAGCGGCTCACGGCGTTCTGTAAGCTTGAAATAGTTGAGCTTGCAGAGGAGAGAATAGGAGACAATCCGTCCCAAAGCGAGATAAACCGTGTTGTCGAAGCCGAGGGAAAACGCCTTTTGCAAAAGGCGGAAAAATGTGACGCAATTATAACAATGTGCATAGAGGGCAAGCAGCTTTCCTCACCGGAGCTTGCCGATTTTATCGACAAAACGGCGGTTTCGGGTGTGAGCAGCATAGCGTTTGTTATCGGCGGCTCGTATGGCTTGTCCGATGAAATCAAGGCGAAATCGAAGCTTAAGCTTTCAATGTCGAAAATGACATTTCCTCATCAGCTCGCAAGGGTAATGGTGCTGGAGCAGCTTTACAGGGCATTTCAGATTTCAAGCGGCGGAAAATATCACAAATAATATTTTGAGGAGGATTATATAATGTTCAGAAAAATGCGGCGGAATCGACAGCAGCTGTCTGATGAGAGATGTATATCTATCCTCAACAGAGGAAGCTCGGGAGTGCTTGCGGTAATTGGTGACGAGGATTATCCATATGCTGTTCCGTTGAGCTATGTATATTATGATTCTAAGATTTATTTTCACAGCGCAAAATCAGGACACAAAACAGACGCAATTGCTAAAAACAGTAAGGCGTCCTTTTGTGTGATTGACTGTGACACGGTTGTTCCTGAAAAGTTTACGACTTGTTACAGAAGCGTGATTGTGTTTGGCAGAATTCGTATTCTGGATAATGAAGAAGAAAAAAGAGCGGCTATTGTAAGGCTTGCCGAGAAGTACTCGCCGCAGCTGAAGGAGCAAAGCTTGCAGGAAATTGAAAGGGAATACGACCGCTTTTGTATGGCTGAGCTGAAAATTGAGCATATGACAGGAAAAGAAAGCATTGAGCTTGTAAAAGAAAATAAAACAGAAACACCGAAACATAGTTGAAATGTTTCGGTGTTTCTGTTTTGGTGTCGGAGATGATGAATTAGTTCTTGTGCTTTCTATGTGCATAAGATTGGCAGCTGTTGCTTTTGTATATATGCTGTTTAAACAAAAGATAAGGTCGTATTTTGTAGAAATAATATATAAATCCGAAGTTTTCCCGGGAGCTTGTTAAACTATTGACAAGCTCGGGTTTAAGCAATATATTATAGTCGGATTGTAAAGGAAATACCACACATCAAAATTGTGCGGTATTTCCTTAACGAATGATTTTAGGGAAAAATAAGGACAGGTGTATTATGAGCTACAAGGCAGTTGTATTGGACATTGACGGGACACTGGTCAATTCGCAGAAGCAAATCACCAAGAAAACTCTTGATGTGCTGACGAAAATACGCAACGAGGGCAAGACGGTTGTAATTGCAAGCGGCAGACCGCCGCAGGGTGTTATGCCGTATGCAAAAAAGCTCGGCTTCGATAAAACGGGAGGATATATTCTTTCGTTCAACGGCGGAAGAATAACACAGGTTAAAACAGGCGAAACAATTTACAACAGGTGCTTCCCGAATGAATATCTGCCCGAAATCTGTGAGATAATCAAGGATTACAGAGTTACCATAAACACATATGAAAACGATACAATCGTTACAAGCGGCAACCTGAATAATTATTCAAGCGTAGAGGCTGACATAATAGGACTTGAAACCAATTTTGTGGACGATTTTGCGGCATATGTAAATTTTGAGGTCAACAAATGCCTGCTGTCGGGAGAGCCTGAGGATATTCTGAAGCTTGAAGAGCTTTTGAAGAAAAAATATGAGGGCAGGCTTGACGTTTACCGTTCCGAGGAGTTTTTCCTTGAGCTTGTTCCGCTCGGCGTTGACAAGGCTCAGTCGATTGATTTTCTGCTTAAAACGCTCGGCTGTAAAAGAGAGGAATGTATGGCTTGCGGCGACGGCTACAACGATTTGACAATGATAGAATACGCAGGACTCGGAGTGGCAATGGAAAATGCTAATGACGAGGTAAAGGCGGCGGCTGATTTTGTTACGCTGTCAAACGATAATGACGGCGTTGCCTACGCTGTTGAAAAATTTGTGAATTAATTCGTTATCTCACAGCCGCTGAAATAGTGGAGCAGAATATCGTCCCACTGCGCTCCTTGCTGTGCCATACCGGCGGCTCCGTTAATGCTCATTCCAACTGGAATACCCTCGCCGGTTACACTAAAGCGGAGCTTATCGTCATCGTATTCAATTTCAAAGCAGGGACTTTTTAGTGAAAATATATTCATAAGCTCAATTCCGCTTATGCTCTTGCCGCATATTTCGGCTTCAAGCACTGCTCCGTTTCGGGCGGTGCTTTTTATTTTTACATAGTCCGATATTCCTTCGGGGAGCTGTGCGCCGCTGAGCTTATCCGTAATTGCTTTGTCAGCCTGCTCCTTTGTCAGCTCCTTTTTTGAATATATATCGCCGTACATATCCCAAGGGCTTGAGGACGACTTGCAGTAAGGCAGGTCTTTATCGGTGAAAAGCTCGTCTGCCGAGTTTGTACTGCCGCCGCAGGATACAAAAACGGGAGCGTCGATTATTTTTCCGCTGTATTTTATGCTCGTCTTTATTCCGAAGTCGGCGTACTTTTCGCATTCCTCTATAAAATCTCCGCCGTACTTTTCCGCCGCCTCCTGCTTTGTAAGAAAGCTTATGCCACAGCTGTCTTTTTTTGCTGTGTCGGCGCCATCGTATTTATCGGGACTGCGGTTTTCTTTCGCATAGCACAGCTGAGAATAAAGCGCCGCCGCCAGAGCCTTTGCGCTTTCCTCGCTGTAATTTTCCGGCATCTTTGCCGCAAGCATACCGCTGAGCATTTCCTTTGCGGTGTAAGCGGTTTTTTCGCCGTTTTCCTCAAGAAGCAGAAAATCGGCTTCGGTCGGCTCGGACGGCTTTTCAGTTTCCTGCTCCTTGTTTTCCGCTCTGTTAGCGGAGGTATCGGCTTTTGATGCGCTGAAAACCGAGGATAGGTCTGCCTTTGGTATGCTGACCATTGCAGGAATTGTCGCCATTATTGCAAAAAGCAGTATTATTCCGAAAATAAGCTTTTTCATAAAAATTTCCCTTGGTTTTGTATTTTTGCAAGCATTCAGAGAAGAGTGGAGAGTGGGTGTAGGGAACGGTCATGACCGTTCCGGGATAGGCGTATTTACTGCAATGCTCTACAAAATCAGAATAGAGTATAACACTATGCGTCTCGAACCGGAACAGGCAAGCCAGTTCCCTACGAACTCGTTACAGGTTACATCTCCACTCTCCACTCTTCACTCTCCACTCTTCACTCTCTATAATAAAACCGCCGATGAATTGTGAGAAATCACTGCTCATCGGCGGTTTGTTTATTCATTTATTCTATCCGGCAGCTCAAACTCACGGGTGTCGGCAAGTCGTCTTTTTGCTTCGCTGCTCGAATATTTTGAAATATCCGTTTCTCGCAGTGAAAATTCAATAGTTTCATCGAAGCTTGGATTGCGCTTTTCCTCGGGCTTGTCTGTTTCCGATTCAGCTTCAGACTTCGGTTCTTCTTCAGTCGGTGTCTGAGCAGGAGCTTCAAGCGTTTCCTCTGTCGGCGGCTCACTCGGTTTTTCGCTCTCTGGTTCGCTATGCTTTTCCGACAATGCTTCTTCCTCTTTTACGGCGTCAATGCGCTTGGTGTCGCCGTCCGAGTTATGTTTATTTGCTTTATCCTTTGCTTGCTTGGACTTTGGCACAAATACCTTTATTTCCTCGTTGTCCTCTGATTCTTCGGCGGTATTTTTTTGAACCTCCGCCGCCTTGGGTGCAGGCGATTCGCTGCGCTTCGGGTATTTCTTCGGCAGCGCTTGTTCGTCGCTTATCGGCTTGGCAACAGAAATGCTGTGGTAGGTGTGCTCGGGGCGCTGAGCCTTTGAGTATTCTCCAAGATCCATAACCACAATATCGTGGCTTGTCCGACGTTCGCTTGCAAGCACCATATTCTTGTAGTCGCCGTAGAGGTATTTCAAGTACCTGTCATATTCCTTCGGAACGGGGAAGCGGTAGCCCTCAAAATCCCAGTATACAGTGTCCCTGAGCCACTTTTTTGGGAAATCACCCTTATACACGTTCCTGCCCATACCGTCATACAGATATTTGGCGTCTTTCTTATGCTCAAACCAGCGCAGACACTTGAACTGAAGCTTTTCCGACACCTTAAGCGGCAGAATCTTTTTGATAAGGTCCGTAACTGCGCTCTGTATCCTGTGGCCGTTGTTGACCTTTCTGCCGTGCCACTTGTTGAACACAAGAGAGCGCGTCATAAGCGTAAGCTGAAGATGGATTTTTCTGCCTATTTTGCTGTTTGCCGTATTATCGTGCGATAAAACGTCAAAGAAAATGCCGTTGTGCATATCGGGAAATTTGCTTGTCCACTTTGTGGCAAACATTGTGTTGTCAATTCTCAGCTTAGTAAAAATGTTGTGCGTTTTCGGGTCAGTGTCAACCGTGTGGAGCTTGACGTTTCCCGGAAGCTCGTCTTGAACAACCTCAAGAAACCTGTTGTAATCCTCTCTGAGCATCATTACGTCAGCGTCATCGTCCCACGGGATAAATCCCTTGTGACGTATAGCGCCCAGAAGCGTGCCGCCTGCCAGAAAATACTTTATGTGGTGCTTGCGGCAGATACGGTCAATCTCAAGCAGGTAAAGAAGCAGAATATTCTGAATAGACTTGATTTTGCCCTGATACGAATCGTCAAAGACAAAAATCTTATCCTCGTGCAGGCAGCTCTTTACTACAAGCTCAATCGCCTGTGAAAGCGTGATTTTAGGAACGCATTTGCCGTAAGTTACAATTTTTTGATTATTCATCGAAACGCCGTATGCGGGATCCTTGTCGTTTTGCATAAGCGTTATCTTTGCTCTGTCGGGGTAGAGGTCGTGCAGCATAGCCGAGAGCATACCCGTTGAAACGGTGCTGTCGGCGCCGACCACATTATATGTTGTATTTCTCCTCATAACCGCAGCGGCATAGAAAACAGCGTTTAATACGTCGCTTAAGTATACGAAGGAGTATTTGTTGTTGCTGTTGATGATTTTATATTCATCGCCCATTGCAACAGCTCTGAGCATATCGGAAATAATGCTGTCGTCAAGCTGTGCGCCTGCGCCGAGAATTATTGCACAGCGCAGAATAGTAAAATCAAATTCCTTTTGCTTTGCGTATGCGGCGCACTGAGCCTCAATAGCCTGAGCAATCATAGCGGTAAGACCGCTTGAACGCGAGAAGCTGACCTTTCCGTTTTCATACTCCGACATCATAACGCCGCGCTCAGCCTTGCCGTAGGCTCTGTAATCGGATAAAAGTATAAAATGCTGTGCGCCTGTTTTTTCGGCAACCTCAAGAGTATATTTCGAGCTGCTGATACATTCGCTGAAGAACTCGGGTGATTTGCTGAACGCCATATTGCAAATGCCTGTTGAGATAACAATATCGGCTCTTGGCAGGTTATCGGGCTGTTCTCCGAAAACATAGTAGCGGAAATCTGCTCTGCCGATTAAGCCATCGGGAATATTGTCGATATACTCCTCGTCTGCAAGCAGAGAAACAGATATTTTTGCGCCCTTAAGGTCATTTGCCGCAAGGATGGCATACAAAAGTGCACGGGCAAGATTTGAATGACCGCCTGCTATGATTATGCTCTTGTTCTTAAGCTTAGTGAGCGGAAAGTCCTCCTGTACAGCCGGAAAAGCCGCCCAGTCGTACTCATACTCATTTAAGAGGTTCTTTACTTCCATTTTTATACTCCATCAAAACCGTTTTGAGCCGATACTATTCTTACCGACTTTGCGATACCGTCCTTAAGGGTTGTTCTGCCGACCCAGCCTAAATCCTTCAGCCGCTTGTTGTCGAGAATCTCGGGTGTTGCGCCGAGGTAAGAGCGCTGAGGCTCTTTTTCATCCTCGGGGTTTTGAAATTTAAGTTTCATCATTTTCTCGGGGAAGGTTTCAACCGCCGCCTTGGCAAAGTCCCTGATAGTCACGTTAGAATATTCGCTTGAAATATTGTAAGGATAAACATCTGCGCCGCATAGGAGGATGGTAAACAGAGCTTCCGCAGTATCGCTTACATAGCAGAAAGAACGCATAGCCGCACCGTTGCTTTTGAGCAGAATGTCCTCGCCCTTGACAACATTGGCGATAAACTGCGCCCACACTCTGTCATCGTCAAGGCTTGACGGACCGTAGATATAGCTAGGTCTTGCTATCTTTACCGACAGATTCTTCTGGCGGCAGTAGCAGGCGCACAAAGCCTCGCTTGCACGCTTGCCTACGGCATAGCAGTTTTTATAATTTGTCTGGTCAATATAGCCTATATCGTCTTCACTTATTGAGTCCTTGCCGTTGTGAAGCGCACCGTATACCTTAAGGCTTGAAATAACAAGCGTTGCTTCAGCCTTGCACCTCTCGGCATATTCAAGAACTCTCGTTGTGCCTGTGAGATTTGCGTCAATCGTGCCCACAGGGTCGTGTTCAAAGAAATATGCGCTCGCCTGGCTTGCGGCGTGGATGATAAAGTCAGCCTTCTGCTTTATCTTTATTTCATCGCATACGTCCTGAACAACAATTGTCAGATCCTCACGCATCAGTAAATCGCCGAAACGCTCATCACATTTTTTATTGTTTCTTACAAGCGCAATTACATTTATATTATCGCCGTACAAATCGTTTCTTATAAGCAGGGCTGTTGTCAGGTAAAATCCGATAAAGCCTGCTCCGCCCGTGATAAGCACGGTTTTGTTTTTCAGCCTTTCCCAGGGAAGAGCAGCTGTTGCCACATCAAGTATATCGTCATAGACAGGTCTTATAAGCGCCTGTTCAACCTTCATCATTAAGGCTCAGCTCCTTTGCGAAGTTTTCAAAACTGCGGTAATAGTAGTATGAACGCAAAAATCTCAAATCCTCGGGAGTTGTCGCCTTTATATTTTCACGCTCGCCGATAAAGATATGCACCTCTTCGCCAAGCTCAATCAAAAGCTCACTGCTTGAAATCGGATTGGTGATGCCGCGTCTTTCCGCTTCATCGTGCGCCCACATAATCTTTCGCATAGTGTAGCCCTGCGGCGCCTGAGTGATGAACATTTCCTTCCTCGGAAGCGACCTTTTGCAGGTCTTGCCGTCTGCACTCTCAAGAACGGAGTCTATGCTCGGCGTTACAGGCACAGCCGTTTCATATGCGCGCGCCGTTGCGATACAGTCTGAAATAAGCTTTTCAGTTAAGAGCGGACGAACGCCGTCACATATCAGCACAATATCGTCCGGCAGAGCCGTTTCGTTGATTTTCACAAGTCCGTTGTGTATAGAGCCGTGACCGTTTTCGCCGCCCGGGACTATTGCCTTTACCTTTGTAATGCCGTATTCAAGCACCAAATCCTTAAGCTTGTCTATCCAGGATTCAAGACAGGCGACAACTATTTCGTCAACCTGAGTGTGAAGCTGGAAGTTCATCAGTGTTCTTACAATAATCGGCTTACCGTCAACCTCAATAAACTGCTTCGGAATCTCCGCCGATTTCATTCTTGCGCCTACGCCGCCTGCGAATATCATAGCTGTAACCATATTTTATCACCTGTTGTTTTTTTATTTTTTCTGTTCTGCGTAAATCTTTAAGGCTTCTTCCGTTGGACCGTCAAAGATAACAGTGCCTTTTTTAAGATAGATTGAACGCGGACACATTTCCTTAACGCTGTCCTTTGAATGGCTTACATATAAAACAGTCTTTCCCTGTTTTATTATGCTCGAAATCTTGTCCTTGCATTTTTTCTTGAACTTAGCGTCGCCGACGCTTAAAGCTTCGTCAATTACAAGAATATCGGGGTCAATGTTTACGTTTATTGCAAAGCCTAAGCGCATTTTCATACCGCTTGAGTATGTCCGTACGGGCTGGTCGATATAGTCGCCTATCTGTGCAAATTCAACTATATCGTTCTCAATTGTCTTGATGAAGTCGTCCTTCAGTCCGAGGATATAACCCTTGAGGTAGATATTCTCTCTGCCTGTCATTTCAAGCGAAAAGCCTGCGGTAAGCTCAAGCAGAGCCGCAACCTGACCGTTTACGGTAATATCGCCCTCGTCAGGGTAGGCAACGCCTGTTATCATCTTGAGCAGGGTGGACTTGCCGGCGCCGTTATCTCCGATAATGCCGACAGATTCGCCCCTGTTTATAGTAAAGGAAACATCATTCAGCGCCTTGTTGGTCTTTGGGTTCTTCGGCTTGAAGAAAAGCGCCTTGAACCTTGCCTGATCGTTTTTATATAAAATATATGTTTTGCTTACGTTTTTAAAGGTAATAATCGGTTCAGCCATATAATTACCTCCTCATCAGAGTACATCAGGAAGCTTTTTCCTGAGTCTGTTGTAGTTGTATATTCCAAGGAAGAACACCGCAATAAATTCGGCGAGGAAAATAACAAGCTCCGTTTTGTATTCAAAGAACGGACGGTTATACAGAAAACAGTTTCTATATCCGTTTACAAAGAAGTTGATGGGGTTGAAGAGCATAACGGTTTTCAGCGGCTCTTCAAAGTTGTAGGAATCGTACATAATGCCCGACAGCCAGAAAATACCCGACATAATCGACACGATAAGGCTTTCAAAGTCCTTGCTGAACGCTGACATCGGCGCAGTTGACCACGAAAGCGCAACAAAGAAAATAAACATCAGAGGACAGTAAAGGAAGAACTGCAAATTATACCAGCTTGGCCCGACGGCAAAGCAGACATACACATACATAACCACGACAAGCAGAATGTGAACAAAAAGCCTTGAGATAGCCGTGTAAGTGAGTATCGTCGAAACAGGGAATTTTACCTTTGTGATGAACTGCCTGTTAACTCTCAGCGTTTTTGCACCCTGCGTTATGCTGTCCTGAATAAAAAACCAAGGGATTATCCCGACAAACATAAAGGTGAAGAAGTCGATAGTGAACGGCTCGGGTCCGCCCAGATTGATATTAAGAGATTTCAGCTGTTTGATACCTGCTGAAAATGCAAACCAGTAAACAAAAATGGTGAAAGCAGGTTTTACAAACGCCCAGAGAGGGCCTATTACGGCTCCCTTGTAGGTTTTTATAAGCTCGTCCTTTGCGAGAAGAAAAATCTGTTTGCCAAAGCCCTTATGCTCTTTGAATATCTCAAACAAATGCTTCACATCCTTAATTTTTAGCTTCTATTATTGTATGCTTTTTTCGTAATTTGTCAATATCTGTGTTTTGTGTAAGTACAGTAATTAGAAACGAGTATTGCCTCCCTTTCAAGGGAGGGGGACCGCTTGCGGTGGAAGGATGACGCTCGAATCGCTGAATGTTTGGGATAGTTTCAGCAGAGCGAACGCAACCCTCAGTCGCCGCTGGCGACAGCTCCCTTAAAAGGGAGCCAAGACCTCGTTTCGGGTTTTCATCTCCACTCTCCACTCTTCACTCTTCACTCTTCACTCTGCGGCGAAGCCGCTTACTCGCTCAAATAATTATTTCTCTCCAGCCATTCCTGATGCGACATCAACACCTGGCGTGACTTTGAACCCTCGTGAGGCCCTACAATGCCCATCTGCTCCATTTCGTCAATAAGTCTGCCTGCTCTGGCGTAGCCTAAGCGCAATCTTCTCTGAAGAAGAGAGGTGGAAGCCTGACCCGCCTCAACAACGAGCTTTATCGCTTCGTCAAGCATCGGGTCGCGGTCGCTGTCGTCGCCGGATTGAACATCGTTGTGCTTTTTGCCGCCCTGTGCGATTTCCGTGCTGGCTATTTTTTCAATCTGCTCAACTATGTTTTCATCGTAATCCGAGTGAGTCGACTGCTTTGTGAATGCCGTTACGTTTTCAATCTCTTCGTCCGAGGCATAGCCGCCCTGAACTCTCAGCGGCTTTGCACAGCCGATCGGCGCAAAGAGCATATCGCCCTTGCCGAGTAGCTTTTCTGCGCCGCTCAGGTCGAGTATCGTTCTGGAGTCAATCTGTGAGGAGGTCTTTAGCGCAATTCGGCTTGGAATATTCGCCTTGATAACGCCCGTGATGACGTTTACAGACGGTCTTTGCGTTGCAATTACAAGGTGCATACCTGCGGCTCGAGCCATCTGAGCCAGACGGCAGATTGATTCCTCAACCTCATTCGGCGCTTCCATCATCAAATCGGCAAGCTCGTCTATCGCAATTACGATTTTCTCAAGCTTCTTTTCGGGAATCGGCAAGCCGCTGTCCGTCAGCGGCAAGTCCTCCTTAGGAGTTTCAGACGGTAAATCCTTGTATTTTTTCTTATATGTATCGACCATTTTGTTGTAGCCCTCAATGTCGCGAACACCGTAAGCCGCAAACGTCTTATAGCGGTTGAGCATTTCGCTTACTGCCCAGTTGAGTGCGCCTGCCGCCTTTTTAACGTCGGACACAACGGGAATGAGCAGATGGGGAACGCCCTTGTACTTTGAAAATTCAACCATTTTCGGGTCGATAAGAACGATTTTAACCTCATCGGGTGACGCCTTGTAGAGAATACTGAGAAGCAGAGAGTTTACGCAAACCGACTTACCGCTGCCGGTAGTACCTGCGATAAGCAGGTGAGGCATCTTTGCAAGGTCGGTTATAACAATATTACCCGAAATATCCTTGCCAAGCACAGCCGCAAGCTTGCTTTTTGCGCTTCTGAACTGCTGTGAGGCAATAAGCTCGCGCATTGTCACCATACTTACGCTTTTGTTCGGAATTTCAATTCCGACAGCCGCCTTGCCGGGGATAGGTGCTTCAATTCTTACGCTCTCTGCGGCGAGATTCATTGCTATATCCTGAGAAAGGTTTGTTATCTTGCTTATCTTTATACCTGCGGCAGGCTGAAGCTCAAAGCGTGTTACGGCAGGACCTCTTGCAATGTCTATGATTTTTGACCTAACACCGAAGCTTTCAAGCGTTGACACAAGCTTGTCGCCGCTTTCTCTCAGCTCACGGGCAAAGCTTGCGCTGTCGCTGTATTCATCGGGGTTCGGTGCGAGAAGCTCAATCGGGGGATAGCGGTAGCCGCTGTCGCCGTCAACTCTTTCCTTTTCGCCTGCCTTGTCCGCCTCAACGGGTACTGTCTGCGGATCGGGCTGAAGCTGATCGGGGTTCGATTTTTTCGGCTTTTTCTTTTTCTCCATAGCCTGCTGAGCCGCAGCCGTAGCGGCAGGAACATTCTTGCTTTCAGGCTTTGAAACAGCGTCTGAATTAGCGTTTTCCCAGGCGGCGTTCAGCTCGTCAAGCTTTGTGCCGTGCTTTTTGCCGCTCTTTTTCGGTGCGTCAAGAGGAATGTCAACCTCAAAGCTCTGCTGACGCTGTGATTCATACTGAAATTCATTGCCGCTGTCTGAGAGTCCGCCGTAAGAATATATGTCGCCGTTTTTTTCTGTGTCACTGCGGCGGCTGCGCTGCTGCCTGCGGCGTTCACGCTCCTCAATGGCGGCTTTCTTTACTCTGTCAACCGGCTTTTTAGCCGCGCGAAGCACGTTCTTTACAGATACGCTGAAAAGCAGAAGCAGCAGCGTAATTAGCGCAATAACCGTGACAATCTGTGCGCCGAGAGTGCCGCAGAGCATAACAAGCGGAATCCCTAAAACGCCGCTTAACAGTCCTGCTCCTGAATAATTAACGCCCTGAGTGTAGAGCTGTCCCAGCTCCTGAAAGTAATTGATTTCGCCGTGACTGTCACCTGCATTAAACACATATATCAGCGTTGAAATGCAAACGGCTGTGCCTATTGCAAGAGCAAGCTTGCCTGCCGTTTTGCCGTGAATTTTTCTTTCAAGTGCGGTCATAACGGCAACATAGACAAGCAGCAACGGCCACACAAAGCCGCAGAAGCCGAACAGACCGCCGAACACATTGTGAACCTCAAGCCATACGCTTTCGTTTTTAAAGATAATAACACAAAACATAAGCGCCGCAACGGCAAACATAATAATAGCCTTTGTCTGTGAGGAAAGTCCTTTCCTTTTCTCCTCGGCAGTCGCTGATTTTGTGCGGCTGCTCTTTGAGCTTGGCTTTGAGGTGTTTTTTGCGTTGCCGTTTTTTCCCTGCGCGGCTTTCTTTTTAGCCGCAGTATTGCTTTTTCTTTTTTCAGCCAAATAATCCTACCTCCGAAAATTATTAATCCTGATTTACAATCAATATTTTAGTTTTGAGTTGAGATAATTCAGAATGCGAAATGCGAATTTAAAGAATACTCAAAACGAGTTCGTTGGGAACGGTCCTGACCGTTCCAAGTAGCTCTGCTGAATGGATGATAGAATCTTGGCTCCCATTGAGGGGAGCTGTCGCCGAAGGCGACTGAGGGGTGTGTTCGCTCTTATGAAACTATCCAATACATTCATCGGTTCGAGCGCATCCTTCCACCGCAAGCGGTCCCCCTCCCTTGAAAGGGAGGCAAACACCCGTTTCAACATTCATCGGTTCGAGCCGGAACAGGCAAGCCAGTTCCCTACAAACTCACAAACTCGTTGCGAAATTCATCTTCACTCTCCACTCTTCACTATTTATAGTCCGGCTTCGCCGCACCTCATACATAATTAAGCTGCTCGCCTGTGAAGATATTAACTCCTGACTGCAGTTCAATAATACTTATAATAATTACAGCTAAAGCCGCAATGGCAGTATATATAACAAAAATATACATTCTGTCCTTTTTGAGCATCCATTTAAAGATAAGGATTGCAAAGAATCCGACAACAGCCGATACCGCAACGCCGACAAGCGCCGGAACAATTTCAAGGCTTTGCAATGCGCCTGATGCAACAGCGTCCTTGCCCTCTAAAAGCGCCGCCGCCAGAATTGACGGAATACCGAGAACAAAGCTGAAATCAAGCGCCGTCTGCTTGTTAAGACCGCAAAGCTGACCCATAGCAAGCGTTGAGCCTGAGCGTGAAAGTCCCGGGAAAATCGCCGCGAAAAGCTGTGTCGTTCCGATTAAAACAGCGTCAATCGGATTAAGATGATGCCTGCCCGCTCCCTTAGTGCTGCGTGTGTGCACTCCGGCTTCACGAGCCTCTCTGCGTTCCCTCATAACCGTATTCCTGTTTGCACCTATGCCGACAAGAAGAAGTATGCTTGTGAAAAGCAGAGCCACGCCGACCATAATGAAATAACCCGTGTCGGCTGACCATACCTCTGCGAGGTCCTTGGCGCTCATTCCTCCGCTGCCGGGAACAGGCAGCAGAATAAGCAACAGCGGCAGCAGTCCTATAATAAGCATAACAGCCATATTCTGGCTGTGCGTCATATTTTTGAAGCTGAAACGCCTTTTGGCTATGTCCTGAACTAAGCTTACAAAACCCATAAAAACCTCGGCGACGGTTTTGCGGTAAAATACAAGCACAGCAAGCAGTGTGCCGATATGCAGCATTACGCTGAAAAATAAGTTCGAATCGGTAACACCTAGAATATGCTGTGAAATTGCAAGGTGTCCGCTGCTGGAAACAGGCAGAAATTCTGTAAGTCCCTGAACTGCACCTTGTATTATTGCGTCGATAACGGTCATTTTATCCTCCGAAATATGTAGCGGCTGAGCCGCGCGGTTACTTTTTCTTTTTTGCCTTTTTGCTGTCCTCAATAAGCTCGCAGAGCTTTTTGGCGGCGTTGCAGTAGGTTCCGACCTCGTCGATTAGCCCCTCCTCGACCGCTTCCTCGCCGTCAAGAATAGTACCAACGTCAAGCACCAGCTGACCCGTGTTCATTGCAAGACGGTTGTAACGCTCGGCTGAAATATCGGAATTTTCAGCCACAAAGCCGTTTATGCGCTGTTGAAGCCGCCTGAAATATTCAAAGGTCTGCGGCACGCCGATAGTCAGTCCCGTTGTGCGAACGGGGTGGACTGTCATTGAGGCGGTTTTTGCAATAAATGAATAATCCGTTGATACTGCAAGGGGAATACCTATTGAGTGTCCGCCGCCGAGCACCAGAGATACCGTCGGCTTGTCAATGCCTGAAATAAGCTCGGCTATGGCAAGTCCTGCTTCAACGTCGCCGCCTGCTGTATTGAGAAGCAGGAGTATTCCCTCCACACGGTCGCTCTGCTGTGCCGCAACAAGCTGTGGAATAACGTGCTCATACTTTGTTGTCTTGCTGTCGTTCGGCAATATTGAGTGACCCTCAATCTGACCTATTATTGTAAGGCAATAAACAATATGTCCCCCGATTTTTATGAGAACTGCTCCTGTGCCTGTCGCTCTTGCGCTGTCGTTTATCTCCTCAGCCTGTGCGCCGTTGTTTTCATCCTCACAAACAGCCGCCTGTTTTCCTTTGCTCATACAAACTCTCCTTTCAGCATTTCGCCTTCAGGAATAGTTTGCCGATTTTATATAAATTAATTCACCGTATATTATAACATTATTATATAAATTCTTCAAGTGAAATTACAGTCGTTTTCCGTTATATCGGTATAAAAATAGGCTTCGGTAAATTCAATACCAAAGCCTAAATTTAATGCATAATGCATAATTCATA
>DKZT01000005.1:409-1350 GCA_002493755.1 Ruminococcaceae bacterium UBA7067 | reverse complement strand
GCATAATGCATAATTCATAATGCAGAATTAGTTTGGAGTTAATTTGGAACAAAACTCAAAGCTCAAAACTCATTTATCTGCGTGATTTCGCTTCCATATCGTCGCTTATGCGGTAGCACAGTGTCAGCAGACTGTCGGACATATGTACGTTTTCAACCACAACATCAGTATAGTCGTTTGTAAGGTCATAGTGGCTGAAATTCCAGTAATATCTGATTCCCATAGTGTAGAGCCTGCGGCTTAATTGCTGTGCCGCTTCCTTTGGTACGCACAGAATAGCCAGATTAGGCATATACTTTTTGCAGAAAAGCTCTATCTGATTTGTGTCGGAAATGATTACATTTCTCAGCCGTGTGCCGATAAGCTTTTCGTTCTTGTCAAATATACCAATAAGACTTATTCCCTTAGGCTCAAACGCCATATGCGAGGCAACGGCTCTGCCGAGGTTGCCGGCTCCCACCAGAATAGCCTTTTTCTGCTCTTTAAGACCGAGAATAGATTCTATTTCATTTTTAAGCTGTTCAACGCTGTACCCGTAGCCCTGCTGACCGAAGCCGCCGAAGCAGTTAAAATCCTGCCTTACCTGCGAGGCGGTGAGGTGCATCTTGTCGGCAAGCTCCTTTGAGGAGATACGCATAACGCCCTCAGCCTGAAGCTCCGTAAGAAAGCGGTAATAGCGGGGCAGTCGTCTTACAACCAGCATAGATATGTTGTCTCTTTTTGCCATAAGGTCACCCTTCTCAAAATTCTATACCTATTATAGTACATTGTCGGAGTGAAATAAAGAGGAAATTGTTAATTTTTTAACTATCTTAAAAATATACGGTGCCGCCTTTATTTTCATTACCTCAAGTTCCGAATTTGCGTTTGTCTCTCTTTTGGCTGTTATTGTCAACTGATATGCGCACTATGAAAGCTCAAGCAAGATAGTTTGAATTTTT
>DKZT01000005.1:0-121 GCA_002493755.1 Ruminococcaceae bacterium UBA7067 | reverse complement strand
TTTTTCGATATATTTTGTAATATTAGTGTTATTTGCTGATTATATACGGCGAAATTCACAAAACAAATGCTATTATTTTGTTATAATTTATATTGAAATCCTAATGAGAATTCGTTATAAT
>DKZT01000055.1:37044-43032 GCA_002493755.1 Ruminococcaceae bacterium UBA7067 | reverse complement strand
TTTTGAGTCGAGAGTTTTGAGTTGTTGGGTTTAAGCTTTTTATTAATATTTCAATGCTCAAAGCTCTTCACTGCGAAGCGTATACAACATTCAGCACAGCGAGCCGGAACGGTCAAGACCGTTCCCTACGACCTCGTTTCACATTTCTGTCCACTCAACTCTAAACTCAAAACTGAAATCTCATTCTACGAGTGTACCGATGTTTTCGCCGCATACTGCGGAAACGATGTTTTCAGGCTCTTCTATGCTGAAAACGAGAATAGGAATATGGTTATCCTTGCAAAGCGAAGCCGCCGTGCTGTCCATAACCTTTAAATCCTTATTCAGCACATCATAAAATGATACCTTATCATACTTTTGGGCGTTCGGATTTGTTTTCGGGTCACTGTCATAAACGCCGTCAACCATTGTCGCCTTGAAGATGATGTCACAGTCGATTTCAGCCGCACGCAAAGCCGCAGCCGTATCGGTCGAGAAGAACGGGTTGCCCGTGCCGCAGCCGAACACAACTACTCTGCCCTTTTCAAGATGTCGGACAGCCTTGTTGCGGATATACGGCTCAGCAAAAGCCTGCATTGCAATCGCCGTCTGCACCCTTACAACAACGCCGAGCTGCTCCAGAGCGTCTGCAACGCCGAGGGCATTGATAACGGTAGCCATCATTCCCATATGGTCAGCTCTTGTACGGTCCATTTTGCCGCTGCTCCTGCCTCTCCAGAAGTTGCCTCCGCCGACAACTATCGCAACCTGCACACCCATATCTACAAGCTGTTTTATCGGACGGCAGATTTTTAAAACGGTGTCAAAGTCAATTCCGTGACCGTTTTCACCGGCAAGTGACTCTCCGCTGAGCTTTAAAAGCAGTCTTTTATACTTTGGTTCCATAATAAAACTTCCTTTCAAGCATAGTTATCGTGATAAAGCCGCAGCTTTATCGCAAACACACTTAGTCACTCTTATAATACTATATATTGTTTTTTCTGTAAAGGTATACCGCAAATTTTTCACAGCAATTTAACAATATTTTATCTGACAGAAAAATAAAACCCCGTCATTTTGACGGGATTTTATATAGAATACAGTATAAATTATTAATCGGCGAATAAAGTACGCAGCTCCTCCTCGACTCGTTTTGCGCCTATACGAAAGCCAAAGCAGGTAATCAGGAAAGCTGCAAGCAATATAAAAATACAGCTTGGCAAGGAAGCGAGCAACAGGCTTATCTGCCCTGTAGCAATTGCTATTGCCGCTGCAAACGAATCAATAACAGCCGCAAAGATGCAGAAAATAAGCAAGATAATTTTTACACTTTTCGATACTCTCATATCTATGCTGATTTCAGAACCGCTGCCCGAGGGATTTACCTTGCCGATAACAATAGGGTTAAAGCTGTTCCTGTATTGCAAGACAGCCGAAATTTTGAAATCAAACAGACCAACCTCACCGCAAAACGGCTTATCGGTACTGCAACCAAAAAAGAAGTCCAATTTCTTTTTTGGCTCGGTTTTGCTTAAGAGCAAGGTGCGAACCTCGCTTGTGGTCATTCCTGTTTTGAGTATAAAGCTCTTTTTCGGCAGGATATGCACAGTTTCACCGACTTTCTGAAATATTGTTTGTATTTGCAGGATTCAGCACAGCGTTCCGGAACGGGCAAGAGCGTTCCCTACGAACGCACAAACTCGTTGCGAATTCATCTCCACTCTTCACTCTTTTATAAAAGCGAGCAAACAAGGTCGCAGTAGTGTGTGGCGTCGTCAAGCGGAAGTCCTGCTATAAGCATAGCCTGAGCAAAGAGGATTTCGGCGTATTTTGCCGCTTTGTCCTTGTCGTCGGCTTCAAAGGCTGATTTAAGAGCGTTAAAGGCAGGGTTTTCGGGGTTAAGCTCAAGCACCTTTGAGGATTTCGGCTTGTTATCATTGCCCGGCATAGCGGCGAAATACTTTTCAACCTCAAAAGTAACGGGACCCTCGGTTGACAGACATACGGCGTGGCTCTTGAGCTTGTTGGAAATAACAGCCTTCACAATCTTTCCGTTAAGGCTCTCCTTGATAAATTCGAGAAGGTCCTTGTTGTCCTCCTGCTTCTTCTCTGTTTCTTCCTTTTCCTCTTCATTCTGAAGGTCGGCGTTCTCTGCCGTGACTGACTTGAACTGCTTTTCCTTGTATGAAACAAGAGCCTGAACAACAAATTCGTCTACATCCTCTGTGAAGTAAAGGATTTCATAGCCCTTTTCCCTGCAAAGCTCCAACTGCGGCATTGATGTGATTTTTGAAATGCTGTCGCCGCAGGCATAGTAGATATACTTCTGGCTCTCGGGCATTCTTGAAACATAGCTGTCAAGCGTTGTCAGCTTGCCCTCTTCGTTCGAGCTGTAATATACAAGCAAATCCGAAAGCTCGTCCTTATGTGTGCCGTAATCACTTGCAATACCGTATTTAACGTGTCTGCCGAAGTTTTTCCAGAAGCCCTCATACTTCTCTATATCGTTGTCAAGAAGCTTTTTAAGCTCGTTCTTGATCTTCTTTTCAATGTTTTTAGCTATAATTGAAAGCTGGCGGTCGTGCTGTAAAATCTCACGGGAAATATTGAGCGACAGATCGGGCGAATCAACAACACCCCTGACAAAGCCGAAATACTCGGGCAGGAGCTGTTCGCATTTATCCATAATAAGCACACCGTTTGAGTAGAGCTGAAGTCCTCTCTGATACTCTCTTGTGTAGTAGTTGAACGGCACCTCGCTCGGTATAAACAGCATAGCCTTGTAAGAGACAATTCCCTCTGCACTCACTCTGACAGTTGCAAGCGGATCGCTGTATGCGCCGAAGTTTTCCTTATAGTAAGCGGCGCAGTCCTCGTCGGACACCTCGTTTTTTGCTCTTTGCCAGATAGGAACCATACTGTTGATTGTTTCACGGCTTGCAACGCTCTCCCACTTCGGGTCTTCACCCTCGGCGGCTGTGTTTACGTGATTTGTAACATCAATAATAATCGGGTGGCGGATGTAGTCGCTGTACTTTTTGATGAGATACTTGATTCTGTACTCGTCAAGGTACTCGCTGTACTTTTCGTCCTCTCCGTCCTCCTTAAGGTGCATTACTATCTCTGTGCCAACCTTGTCTTTTTCGCACGGCTCGATAGTGTAGCCGTCAATACCGTTTGAATTCCACTTGTAAGCCTGCTCGCTGTCATAGCGTTTTGTGATAACGGTTACATCGTCCGAAACCATAAATGCAGAGTAGAAGCCAACGCCGAACTGACCGATAATCTCGCTCTTTTCGTTTTCGTCAAGCTCCTTTTTAAACTGAAGCGAGCCGCTCTTTGCGATTGTACCGAGGTTATCCTCAAGCTCCTGCTCGCTCATACCGATACCGTCATCTGTAACGGTGATGGTTTTTGCGTCCTTATCGGTGTATATGTTTATTGACGGTGTGTCAGCCATAACGGCTCTCGCCTTTTCATCGGTGAGCGATACGAAGTGAAGCTTGTCGATAGCGTCGCTTGCGTTTGAGATTATCTCACGCAGAAAAATCTCCTTGTGTGTATAGATTGAGTTGATCATAAGGTCCAAAAGCCTTTGTGATTCAGCCTTGAAGGTCTTTTTCTCCATAACAATCATATCCTTTCGTTTTTGTTTTTACAGTATAAAGTTTTAGGGAAACACTGAATAAATCACTCTGAAGGCTGCTTGCACAAACGATTTAATCAGTGTTCCCTTGGCTTTTATTGGCAAAAGACCGTGTAAAGTATATTATAGTCATTTTTGACACTATGTCAATGAATAAAAAATGAACAAACTACTGTCAGGCTTTTGTCACGCTCTCAAGCAAGCCGTTCTTTATCTCCCACAGCTTTTCTGATAAATCGACATAATAGCTGTGCGGATTTTCAAAGCGCTTCACCTCGTCCCACAGCAGGTCAACCTGTTCTTTGCAGTAAGCCTTTATCTCGGCAAGCGGCGGAGCGTCATACACAAGCTCGCCGTTTCTGAATATCGGCTGTAAAAGCTCTCTCGCCGTGTAATCGGTGAGAGTTTTTCTTTTCCACGTTGCATTCTGGTCAAATATAGTAATCGGCTTGCTGTCGTCTATACACTCGTCATACACGCAAAGCTGGTCGGCGATTGCCTTGCCGCTTTCTCTGTCATAAAGGCGGTAAAGCTTTTTGAAGTGCGGATTAGTTATCTTGCCGACATTCTCGCTGACCTTGATTTTCGGAATTATCTCGCCGTCCTCGTTTTCAACGGCGACAAGCTTATACACACCGCCGAAAACAGGAGAGCTTTTTGAGGTTATCAGCCGCTCACCGACTCCGAACAAATCAACCCTTGCTCCCTGCATAACAAGGTCGTTTATCAGATGCTCGTCGAGAGAATTTGAGGCTACAATTTTACAGCACTCAAGACCTGCTTCATCAAGCATTTTTCTTGCTTTTTTTGAGAGGTACGAAATATCGCCCGAATCAAGTCGGATTGCAAAATTCTTTATACCCATCGGCACAAGTATATTTTTAAATGCTTTAATTGCGTTCGGCACTCCGCTTTTAAGCGTGTTGTAGGTATCGACAAGCAGGGTTGAGCTGTGCGGATACATTTTGCAGTAGCACTCAAAGGCCTCATATTCGCTGTCGAACATCTGCACCCACGAATGCGCCATTGTTCCGCTTGCCGGAACGCCGTAGAGCATATCGCTTAAGGCGCAGGCTGTTCCTGCCGCACCGCCTATATATGCGGCTCTTGCGCCGTCAATCGCTCCGCTTGCACCCTGCGCCCGGCGAGAGCCGAATTCAAGCACCGCCCTGCCCTGTGCGGCTCTGACAATTCTGTTCGCCTTTGTCGCTATTAAAGACTGGTGGTTCAGCGTCAGAAGCACAAAGGTTTCTATAAGCTGTGCTTCGACAGCAGGCGCTTTGACCGTCATTATCGGCTCATTCGGAAACACGGGAGTACCCTCGGGCACTGCGTAAATATCGCCCGTGAATTTAAAATCCGCAAGATAGCGCAGGAAATCCTCGTCAAACATATTCTTGCTTCTGAAATATTCTATTTCAGAAGCACCGAAGTGCAGATTTTTTATATACTCAATCACCTGTTCAAGTCCTGCGGCTATTGCAAAGCCACCGCCGTCCGGCACAGATCGGAAGAACACATCAAAATATGTGTTTTTCATATAAAAGCCGTTTTTGAAGTAGCCGTTGCTCATAGTAAATTCATAAAAGTCGGCAAGCATTGACATATTCAGCTCGTTCATTTTATTACCCCCTTATATTATTTTAATCTGCATACTCTGCATTACTCTTAATGCCGAAGAATAAAGCTCCTCGCTTATATCGGCGGTGCATTGTGAATCAACAGTAATTTCGGCTTCGGGCAGAGCAGTTTTTGCAAGCACTGCGTTTGAGATAACGCATATACTCGTCACAACTCCGACAAGCTCTACGCTTTCATAGTTATTCTCCCTTAAATAATCGAACAACTCAGATGAACCGAAGCAAGGCTTATAAAAGCATTTGTCGCCGCTTTGGCGAAGCTTTTTGATATTACCGTACAGCTCCCAGCCGTCCGTGTCCCTAACACAATGCACAATCGGCAGATTTTTACCCTCGCTTGTGCTTAAGTAATTCTTGCCGTGCGTATCAAAGGTAAAGGCTACATCTCCGCCGCTTTTGCGGTATTCTTCAATTTTATCCGCAATCGGCTTTTCAAGCGTTCGTGCCTTTTCAAAGCCGAGTGAACCGCACACAAAGTCGTTTTGATAGTCGATAACAATCAGAAGCTTGTTTTTACTCATTCGTTTTTCTCCCTTTTGTATATTTTTACAATTAGTTATATTATAATTTGTTTTGATAGCTAAACAGACGCTAAATTCAGCAGAGCGAACACAACTCTCAGTCCTGTCACACATTCATCAATTCGAGCCGGAACGGGCAAGCCCGTTCCCTACAACCACACAACCTCGTTGCGAAATTTATCTTCACTCTCCACTCTCCACT
>DKZT01000055.1:29631-36736 GCA_002493755.1 Ruminococcaceae bacterium UBA7067 | reverse complement strand
TCTCCACTCTTCACTCTGCGGCGTAGCCGCATATACTTAAAATGGCTGTCTCACCAACGATGAAACAGCCATTTAGTTTTTCTTGATTTACGGTGAATATGCAGTGAATCAAAGCTCTCTCGGCTTGTTCACCTTTTCCTTATCCTTGCCGTTGTTCTTGTTGAGTCTTGCCACAAAGATAAGATATGCAATAAACAGTATCAGAACGAAAGCCGCCGCGATAATAAATATCGGTGAGGTAACAACATTTTTTATCACCGTCATCGCATAAACCAGCTCGCTTTTCTCAACGGTTTCGCTTGCAACAAGGTTAATTTTTGTAAGCTCCTGATCCTTATAATAAATCGTAGCTGTGCCGACCCTTGTGCCTTTGCTTACAGGGGTGTCGATAACCTCTGGTACATCGCTCTTTATTACAATATCATCCTTACCCATATCAACAGGCAGCATTGTTGAATATGCGTATTCGGGAACGAGTAGCAAGGTATCCTTATCCATAGCGTAATTAATGTTTACCTCACATACGGGAGTCCGCTCCGCTACAACCTGCTGAAGCTCCATACTTCCGAACGCCCATTCGTAAAGCGCCTTGCTGTCGAGCATTGCCCCGTTGTCACGGTAGTCGCCGTTATCGTCATAGCACGGGGCGTGCATTGCTACACACATATAGGCTACGCCGTCCTTTATTGCACTTGAAACAAGGCAGTAGCCTGCTTCATCCGTTGTTCCTGTCTTTATGCCCTTGGCATACTCAAAGTAATACTCGCCCTCGGCATTTTCGTTGATCAGGTTGTTTGTTGTAACAATCGGGCTTTCACCATCCTTGTCAAGGCTCAGATAATATGTAGTTGTGTTTGTAATATCGGTAAAATGCGGAGTTGTAATGGCGTACTCGGTTATCTTATATATATCATACGCCGTTGTGTAATGGTTTTCATCGTGAAGTCCGTGCGGATTCATAAAGTTTGTGTTTTTACAGCCAAGCTCCTTAGCCTTCTGATTCATCAGCTCAACAAACTTAGGAACATCACCGTCGCTCACATAATCGGCAAGCACCAAAGCGGCGTCATTGCCCGACGGCACCATCATACAATACAGAAGCTCAAGCACACTGATTTTTTCATCAACATATTCCGAAAGACCCGAAACAGAGCTGTCTGTTCCCTCAAGCTCGTCAAGCACACTCTGCTTGATTGTAACCATAGTTTTCTCAAGATCCTTGACCTTCTCGGTTACGATAATATATGTCATAATCTTGGTTGTAGAAGCAGGATAGCATTTTTTGTCTGCGTCCTTCTGAAATATAGGAGTATCTGTATCAAGATTAACAAGATAGAGATAATCGCTGTTCAAATCAAGCTGCGGATCAAAGCTGACGCCTGCCGCACTCGCACCTGTCATAAACATTGCAGACAATATGACAAACGCCAGCACAAAAGCAATTGCCATTGATAATTTTTTTCTCATAGAATTTTTCCCTTCCCTGTGGTAAAATAAGTGTAAGGATATGATACAACATTTTAATGAAAATTTCAATTATAATTTTTTTACAGAGTTGAGAGTGGAGAGTGAAGAGTGGAGATGGGCACTCAACAACAATATTACAGCAAAGGACGGTAAGAATATGAAGCTGATACATACAGCAGACTGGCATCTGGGCAAGTTAATTTTTTCACGCTCAATGCTTGAATTACAGGCGGAGTTTACGGACAGCTTCCTAAAGCCGCTTATACTATCGGAAAAGCCGGATGCACTCGTGCTTGCAGGCGATATTTTCGACAGGAGCATTGCGCCGACCGAGGCGATAAAAATGCTTGACGATTTTATCGGCTTTATGAGCGAAACGAAAATACCACTGCTTGCCATAACCGGCAATCACGACGGCAGAGAAAGGATTACGCTGGGCGCTTCAATACTAAAGCAAAGCGGAATACATATTGCAACCGACATAAAGGACGCATTTGAGCCTGTTGTGCTTGAAAAAGACGGAGAAAAATACTGCTTTTACCTTATTCCCCATTTTGACCCGCCGAGCGCAAGGGGATTTTTCGGTGATGACGGCATAAAAAGCTTTGGCGACAGCTACAAGGCTCTCACAGATAAAATATACGCTCAGCTTGACGAAAAATGCGTAAACATCGCGGTGTCACACTGCTTTATGAGCGGCTGTACCGTAAGCGACTCTGAAAGTCCGGTGTATATCGGAGCAAGCGGCGAGGTAAGCGGAGAATTGTTTAAAGGCTTTGACCTTACACTGCTCGGCCATCTGCACTCACCTCAGCAGGCAGGAGAAAACGGCTATTATTCCGGCTCGCCGCTTAAATATTCCTTTGGTGAACAGAACATCCAAAAGGGCGTTAATATTTTTGAGCTTGAAAACGGCAGAATAAACCGCCGCTTTGAGGAATTTAAGCCGTCGCTTGATATGAGGGTTATATCAGGCGAATTTGAAAAGCTTATGGAGGACGGAAAGGCAAACCCGAGCGATGATTTTATACACATTCACCTTACCGACAAAAAGCCGATTTTTATGCCGCTTCAACGGCTGCGTGAATTTTACCCGAATATACTTGAGATGAGCAGCGAGCTTATCTCAGCGCCGGGAGAGCTTTTGAGCACACCGTCAAAAAGAAGCTTCGGCGACCCTGTCGAGCTGTTCCGTGAATTTTCAAAGCAGATTTGCGGAATAGACGCTGACAGCGAAGAAATTGAGCTGTTCAGAAAAATTGCAGAGGAGGCACTGGGATGAAGCCTGTTAAGCTGATTATGGAGGGCTTTGGCTCTTACATAAAAAGAACGGAAATTGACTTTACGACATTCGGAGATAATGCGCTGTTTTTAATAACCGGCAGCACCGGCGGCGGAAAAACCACCATACTTGACGCCATATGCTTTGCTCTCTACGGCAAGGCAACGGGAGGACTGAGAAGCTGGGATCAGATGAGGAGCATCGGCGCTGACGAGAGCATACCGACCTCGGTTGATTTTACATTTTCGTTAGGAGAGAAAACCTACCGCTTTTACCGCAGTCAGAGCCTTTACAGAAGCAGACGTGACGGAGCGGTTAAAATAAGGGTTGAAAACTCCTGCTATGACTTATCGGACGGTGAAAAGCTCCTTGAAGCCGGTGCAGACCGCAGCATATCGGCAAGGGCACAGGCTTTGCTCGGACTTGACTGCGACCAGTTTTCAAGGGTTATGATATTGCCGCAGGGCGAGTTCCGCCGACTGCTGATTTCACAGTCGAGCGAAAAGGCGAAGCTGTTTGAAAAGCTGTTTGACGCTCAGCAATGGTCAAAAATTACGGATTGCGCAATTAAAAAGGCAGATGAGGTCAGGGACAAGGCGCTCAGCCTTCAATCAGAACGTCTTGCCGTGCTGTCAGGCTGCGGCTGCGACAGTGTTTCACGGCTTGAGGAAAAAGCGGATGCGGCAACGGAAAAATACAAGCAAACAAATCAAGAGGCAGAAAGGCTTGACAAAGCCTTAAAGACAAAGCATGCACAAGCGGAAAGGCTGAAAAAGCGTGACGAGCTGAAATGTGCCGCCGAAAAAAGCCTTATATCGCTTGAACAGGCAAAGCACGAGCAGGAAGCGGCGCTTACAGGCTTTGCAGAAGCTGAAAAAAACACAGAAACGCTTGCACACCTGCAAAATGAAATAAACCGCGAGCGTGAAAATGCCCGTCAGCTTGACGAGGCGCTCAAAGCCTTAGCTAAAATCACTCAGGCGCAAAAGGAGCTTTCGCAATGCACATCCGCACTCGAAAAAACTCGGGAGCAAAAGCTTGCGCTTGAAGAGCAGTCACAGAAAATTCTTAAAAAGACAGCCGACGGTGAGGAATACACAGCCGCGCTGAGATGTGATATACAAAGAATACCGTCAGAAATAATGAAGCTTCAAACGCTCAGCGAAATAAGCGAAAGCTACAAAACGCTTGAGGAGCTTAAGCTCAGACTCACGGCGGCACAAAAGGAAGCCGAAGCGGCAGGAAAGAGCTACGACAGCTCGCTTTTAGAGCTTGAAGCTCTTAAGGAAAGCGAAAAAATTATTGACGAGAAAATACGCGGCAATATGTCTGTATTCCTATCCTCACGGCTCGAAAGCGGCAAGCCCTGCCCTGTGTGCGGCTCAACAGAGCATCCGCACCCTGCCGTATTTACAGGCGAAAAGGAACAGGGACTTGTAAAAAAGCAAAAGGAGCTTTTAAGGCTCATTAAAGAAAAAGAAGCGCACTGCTCCGAGCTGCTCAGGATAAAATCGGAAAAGGCGGCTGCCTGCTCTCAGATTAACGCACAGCTGAATGAACAGCAGAAAAAATGCGACGGCTACAACATTTACTACAAAACCTGTCAGCACGACCTTGAATTGCAAAGGCGCACGCTTGACGAGCTGAACGCAAAAAAGGCAAAGCTCCCGACAGCCGAAAAACAGCTTGCGGCATTAAAGGCACAGCTTGAGCAAATCGGCAATGCAACGGGTGAATTGACTAAGAGTATAATTGAGCTTGAAGCATCAAGAGCGCAGTCGCAGGAAAGAATAAATACGCTTATCCAGCTGAACCAAAACCACAGCGACAGTGAAAGAGAGCTTAGGCTGAGGCTTGACGCCGCAAGGAAAACGATACTCAATCTTGAAAAGCAGGAAAGGGATATTCAAAACGAATACACAAGGGCAAAAAGCCGCCTTGAGGCGGCAACAGCGCTTATGAATGAGCGAAAGCAAAAGCTTGAGGAATATCAAAAGCAAGCGCTTGAATCCGAACAGCAGTGTGCCGAGCTTGCAGGTACAGACACCGAACGCCTGCTTGATGAGTGCCGTTCACTTGAGTGGCAGCTAAAAGCCAAAATAAGCGAAAGCGGCGAATCGAAAAAAGAAAGCGAGAGCCTCAGACACTCGCTGGAGCAGATTAAAAAACAGCTTGAAAAATCCGAGGAGTGCGAAAAGCTGTATTCAAGCCTGAGCCACCTTGCCAATATTCTTAAGGGGTCAAACCCGATGAAGGTTCCCATTAAAATGTTTGTGCTTGGTATGATGCTTGACGACATTTTAATGCAGGCGAATAAGTATTTTGCAATACTCAGCGAGGGCAGATACAAGCTTGAAAAAATCACTCAGGAGCAGGGCGGCAACTCGCTCAGGGGTCTTGACATTGAGGTATTTGACGGCTGCTACGGCGGCACCCGACCCGTGTTTACGCTTTCGGGCGGCGAGATGTTTCTGGCTTCGCTGTCGCTTGCGTTCGGACTTTCCGATGTTGTTCAGGGCTATTCGGGCGGCATAAGACTTGATTCGATTTTCATTGATGAGGGCTTCGGCTCTCTTGACCGTGAAACAGTTGAAACTGCGATTAAGGCTCTTGACAAGATAAAGAGTATGGGCAGAACCGTGGGGATAATTTCCCACGTTTCACAGCTGAGTGAAAAAATCGGCAATAAAATAATTGTGACCTCCGACAGCTTCGGAAGTCACGCAAAAACAGTAACCATATAATAAGCGGCTGCATTATCGTATTAATGTGATAATGCAGCCGTTTTGAGTTAAATTTCTATTTTACATTGTAAGAACGGCACGCTGAATGAGCAGGGCGTCGTGAATTGATATGACGCCGTCGCCGTCCATATCAGACGCTGAAGCAGCTTTATCGCTGAGTGTAACAATTTGCAGCACTGATTTCTGAACCAAAATCGCATCAAGAATAGTCAGATTGCCGTCACCGTCGGCATCTCCCGGAACGACTGACCACTTGAACTGCGAAAGTGTAAGCTCCATAACTTCTCCGTCATATGTTGGAGAAGTTGTCAGTTCTCCATAAAATTTGTCGTCCCTCTGCACGAAGCCGTACAACATACCTGCCGCCGTCTGCGGAAGCCTGTAAACACTCTGGTCGTCGCTGCCGTCAAGCGCAATGGCATTAACTCCGTCCGGCAACGAATAATAAAGCACATCTCCGACAAGCTCCAGTCTGCTGAAACAGCCGACATAATACCCGCCGCTTGAAGCCTGCCATTTTTCTCCCGAAAGTGCGCTTGGAATAACAGACGTTTCGTTTGTAGTTAAGCTGCGGCGTTCAAGATATGACTTATTTACCGAATTAAACGCGGCATAGATAACCTCATCACCGTTTATGCAGATTCTTGACTTTATATCGTTCCAGAACCTGTTTGGATATGAAGTTTCCGAAATGGTGCTTGAGGTTGTCCACGAATAATGATCCTGCGCCGTTATCTCCTCATCTGTACACAGGAAGTTTGAGTGACCTACATATCCCTGTATATTGGGAACAGGGTCATCATAGGTCAGGTCTGCGTGGTATGTTTTGCCGTCAAGCGTTACCGTATTCCATATGTGATTCATTTTCTCGCTTAAAGCGTAGTCAACGGGAATTGACAGTCTTTTCATAACAGCCTTGTAAGCGACGCTGTAACCCTGACAAACACAGCGATTATCAACAAGACAGCCATAAGCGTTGAATATAAAAGGAGACGCAGAATCAGGGGCGTCATAAGCTTCGGTGGCATACTCGCAAGCTGAAACAATATAATCGTGAACATAAAGCGCCTTTGAAAAGTCATTCGGCTGCTGCTGCGCCAAAGCAACTATTTTGTCAAGCTCGGCATTGAACGGAGTAAAATACTTATCCTTTTCATCAGCAGAAAAAAGATACACAGGTTTAAAGTATACTGTCTTTTCCTCTCCGGAATACCGCACGCCATATCCGTATTTGCTTGAAAGATTAATAAGCTCGGGATATTCATACTTCAAATAGCTGACAAGGACGTTCATCTGAGCAGCATCATAGTCAATATTATACTTTGATACGTCAATACTCTCCTCAAAATTCAGCGCACATTCAGCAATATCGGCTGCAGCAGCTTCAAAATCCGGTCCATCGGAAGTCTGACCGGAAAGCACAAGAAAATCATCAGTCACAGCTGACGGGTCAACGGTTACGGTTCGGCTTGACAATATTTCATCGGAAGCAACCGCTGCTGCGCCGCTTACACAGGACATTATCGCAAGTGCAGCCAGTCCAAGACAAACGGCAGTTTTAAACGCTCTTTTCATTACACACTCACCTCATATTCATATACTACCACAAGTT
>DKZT01000055.1:9918-29346 GCA_002493755.1 Ruminococcaceae bacterium UBA7067 | reverse complement strand
TATACTACCACAAGTTCTATAATTTTACAATCGCTTTTTCTTTTTTTGTGTAATATGTTGAAGCTCTGAATATACAAAAGCGGCGGAAAACCGCCGCTTTTTATATTACACTGTAATAATAATTATTCTTCCTCAGCTGCTTCCTCGGTTGTTGCAACAACCTCGTCAGCCTCATCAGCCTGCTGTGCTTTTTCGTCATCAATAAGCGCTCTGATTGAAAGGCTTACTCTCTTCTTGTCGAAGTCGATTGCAGTAATCTTAGCCTTAACAACCTGACCGACTGTCAGCTCGTCCTGCGGCTTCTCAATTCTGCGGTCTGCAATCTGAGAAATGTGAATAAGACCGTCAATGCCCGGCAAGATTCTTGCGAATGCGCCGAATGAAACCATACCAACAACCTGAGCCTCAACAACTGTGCCAACCGGGTAATCTCTCTTGAGAATCTCCCACGGGTTGTCCTCGCTCTTCTTGTAGCCGAGCGAAATGTTGCCCTTCTCAGTGTCGATGTCCTTTACATAAACCTCAACGGTGTCGCCTACGTTTACAACCTCGGACGGGTGCTTGATTCTGCTCCAGGAAAGCTCACTGATGTGAATCATACCGTCAACGCCGCCGATATCAACGAATGCGCCGTAGGAAGTGAGGGATTTAACAACGCCTGTGTAAACCTTGCCAACCTCGCAGTTCTTCCAGAACTCTTCCTTAATCTTGTCGTTCTCCTCCTTGAGGACAGATCTGATTGAGCCAACCGCTCTTCTTCTCTTCTGGTCAACGTCAATAATTCTGAAGCTTACTTCCTTCTTGAGAAGTGCGTCAAGCGACTCGCCTCTTGTGAGAGTAGCCTGTGAAGCAGGAACAAAAATCTTCATACCGTTTGAAGCAACAAGTACACCGCCCTTGATAACGTCTGTTACAACGCCTGTCAAAACCTCGTTTGACTCGCCTGCTGCAACGATAATGTCCCAGCCCTTTAAAGCGTCAACGCGCTTCTTTGAAAGCATAATAACGCCCTCTTGGTCGTTGGTACGCATAATGAGCAAATCAAGAGTATCGCCAACCTTAACGAGATCCTCGATTTTTGCGTTAGGATCGTTTGTAAGCTCGTCAAACTTAACAACGCCGGCTTGCTTTCTGCCAACGTCAACAAAAACCTCGTTAGGGGTAATTCTTTCGACTACGCCCTGTACCCTCCCATCTGTATTTAAACTTTTGAGATTCTCCTCGAGCATCTCAGCAAAGTTGCTTTCTGCATTCTCGTTGTTTGTTACACTGGAATTGTTTAAAATCTCTGTCATTTTATCCAGTACCTCCTTTATTATCCTTGCAGGCGCAGAAGCCCCTGCCGTTACGCCGATTTTTTTGGCATTCAAAACCATTTGCGGCAAAATGTCGTCCTTGGTTTGTGCAAGCACGGTGTTTTCACAAAAGCCCTTGCATATACTGAAAAGCTTGCAGGTGTTTGAGCTGCCCTTGTCACCGATAACAACCATAAAATCGGAACGCTGCGACAATTGCGCTGCTTCTGTCTGCCTATCAATCGTAGCATTACATATTGTACCAAATAAAATCGAATTTGTATATACCTTTTTTATTGTTTTAGAACATTTTTCCCATAAATTTATGTCAAAAGTTGTTTGAGCGACAACCGACACGGGTTTATTTTTCATATAAGGAAATTTAACGGCAAGCTCCTCAATTTCCTCAGGAGATTTAACGGTGTGATTTTCACCCATACAGTGGTTTTGTATGCCCACAACCTCGGGGTGGTTTTTATCGCCGACAATTAAAATAATGTCGCCGAGCTGCGAACGCTCACGGACTGTTTTGTGGATTTTTGCAACGAACGGACAGGTAGCGTCTGCGCTTTTAAGACCCAGCTCCTTTATTTTATCGTAAACCTGTGTTCCTACGCCGTGTGAACGAATTACAACGGTTTCGCCCGCCATAACCTGCTCGGGGCTGTCTACCGTGCGCACACCCTTTGCGGCAAACTCGCTTACCATTCGGGCGTTGTGTATTATCGGGCCGAGAGTGCAGACTTTCTCGTTGTTTTCAACAAGCTTATACACCATATTTACGGCTCTGTTTACTCCAAAGCAGAAGCCGGCTGTTTTTGCAAGAGTAATTTCAGCCACAAAATCACCTCAGAATCTGTCTTTTTCGCGGATAGCGGAAATTTTTTCGGCAAGCACCTTTGTAGCCTCTCTCAGCTCCTTGCCCGAGCCTGTTGTTATGCCCAGCTCCTCACAGGTTATCGGGTCGCCGTAGGTTATCTTAACCTTATTGAACATTTTTATTCTGCCACCCTTTGCCGTTATGCAGGCGGGAACAATCGGAACACCGCACTGAAAAGCCAGCATAACTGCGCCTGCTCTGAGCTTCAGAATCTCGCCTGTTGTGCTTCTCTTGCCCTCGGGGAAAATGCCGAGAACCTTGCCGTCCGACAAAAGCTTTTGAGCGTTGTTAATCGCCGTCTGGTCGCCCGTGCCGCCTCTGTGAACGGGAAAAGCGCCGAGCGAGCGAATCAGAGCCGCGAAAAATTTATTGCGGAAAAGCTCCTCCTTCGCCATAAAGTGTATCATTCGCTTCTGCCCTATGTTAAGAAGCACCGGGTCGGTGTAGGACTGATGATTGCAGGCGAGAACATAAGCGCCCTGCGGCGGAATGTTGTTTCTGTTAGTTATTTCGTATCTGTAAATAAGCTTGAAAATCGGCGTGCATACCACCCTTGCAAGCTTAAAGATAAATGGTTTCTTCTCTTTCATTTTTTCTCCTCTATTGTTGAGATGATTTTCTCGACCGACTGCTCCAGGCTTAAGTCGGAGGTATCTACAATTACGCTGTCCTCGGCGGCTTTAAGCGGCGCAATCTCACGGTGTGAATCCTGATAGTCCCTTTCGACAATAAGCCTTAAAACCTCATCAAAATCCACATTTTCGCCCTTTTGGCGGAAATCCTCAAGCCGCCTTTTTGCGCGGCACTCGGGCGACGCTGTAAGAAAGATTTTTACCTCGGCATTCGGCAGTACAACCGTTCCGATATCCCTGCCGTCCATAATCACGTTGTTTGTCCTTGCAAGAGCGCGCTGCATATCAAGCAGATATTCACGCACCCTCGGTATAGCCGAAATTTCCGACGCCGCCGTGCCCATCTGCGGTGTTCTTATCTTATCGGACACGTCCTCACCGTTTAATAACACCCTCTGCTCGCCGTCAATGAACTTAAGCTCCACCCTGCTGTTTTCGAGATAGCTTTCAAGCTCGGCTTCATTGTGAATGTCAACGCCGCCTGTATGTGCGCCGTAGCCGAGGGTTCTGTAAAGCGCGCCGGTATCGACATATATAAAATTAAGGCGTTTTGCCGCCATCTTGGCTATCGTGCTTTTTCCTGCTCCGGCAGGTCCGTCTATCGCAACTGAAATCATAATGCTCCTCCTGATATTAATATTCGTCAACTGCACTGCTCTGCCCTGCAAGCGCGCCTGTTGAAAACGCAATTTGCAGATTATAGCCGCCTGTGTAGGCGTCAACGTCTATAACCTCTCCTGCAAAGTACAGTCCGCCGACAAGCCTTGATTCCATTGTTTTTGGGTTTATTTCCTTTGTGCTTATGCCGCCCGAGGTTATTATAGCCTCGTCAATCGGGCGAAAACGCACAGGCTTTATCTCAAGGCTCTTGATAAGCTGTGCAAGCTCTCTGCGCTGATGCTTTGTTATGCTGTTGCACTTCTCGTCGGGCGCTATTCCCGACCTCTCTATTATAACGGGAATCAGCTTTGAAGGCAAAAGCTTGCCGAGCGAATTTGCAAAATCCTTGTTGCAAAACTCGTCAAAATCGCGCACAAGCCTTTTGTCGAGAGTGTCAATATCGAGCGCAGGCTTTAAATCAATAACAAAGCGGTAATCCTTAACCTCGCCCTTTTTCATATGTGATGAAGCGCTCAGAACAAGCGGTCCGCTTACGCCGAAGTGCGTAAACAGCATTTCTCCCTGCTCGCTGAAAACAGGCTTTTTTCCGTCCTTGAAATGAGCCGAGAAATTAACATTCTTAAGCGACAGCCCCTGAAGCCTTTGGCAGACATCGCCGCCGCACTCTATCGGAACAAGCGACGGCTTTATCTCCTTTATTGTATGCCCTGCCAGCTTTGCAAGGGCGTAGCCTGAGCCGTCCGAGCCTGTTTTTGGGTAAGAAGCGCCGCCGCAGGCTATTATCACGCTGTCGGCTTTTACGGCTTCACCGTCCGTAAGCATAATGCCGCTTATCCTGTTACCGTCAATGATAAGGCTTTGCGCCTGCTTTTCCGTTAAGATTTTACAGCCGTCTTTTTTAACCGTCCGAAGCAGTGCGTCAACAATATCAGCCGCCTTATCCGAGCTTGGGAAAACTCTGTTGCCGCGCTCGGTTTTAAGCTCAACTCCTGCCGATTCAAAGAAAGCCATTGTATCATCGGGAGAGAAGAAATTAACTGCGCTGTATAAAAATCTGCCGTTTGTCGGCGTTTTTGAAATTATATTGTCAGGCGAGGAATTGTTGGTTACATTGCACCTGCCCTTGCCTGTTATCATAACCTTGCGGCAGACCTTTTTATTCCTTTCAAGCAATATAACTCCTGCTCCGCTTTTGGCGGCAAAGTGAGCCGCCATCATACCCGAAGCACCTGCGCCGATAATGACAACAGTTCTGCTCATTTCTTCTCCTCTTTTTCTTCTGTGTTTTTTGCAATCTCGGAGGTTTTTGCGTAAACGTCATATTTATCCCAGTAGGTTTCAAGCCGCTGGAATGTGCTTTCCACGCTTGCCTTTTTAGCCAGAACAGTCGCAACTATAAGCGCGTTGATAAGGCTCAGCGGCGCGACAAGAGAATCGACAATAGACGCCATATCACTGCTTGCAAGCAGAACATGGTCGGCAGGAGCGACAAGCGGAGAAATCATACTGTCGGTTATAGCAATAACCGAGGCGTTGCGGTCGGAGGCGAATTTCATTCCCTCAACCGCCGTTTTTGAATAGCGCGGAAAGCTGATGCCGATAATGACGTCGTTTTCGTTTATGTGCAAAAGCTTTTCGTAAATCTCAATCTTGCTTGTTGTGCTGACAACACGGACATTACCGAAGATGAGGTCGAAATAATAGCCGAGGAAATTTGCAAGAGCCGAGGAGCTTCTGACAGCGAAAATGTAGATATTCTTCGCCTCCACAATAGCCTTTACAGCCGCATTGAAGTCCTCGTGCGATATTTCGTCAATGGTGCGTTTAATCTTCTCAATATCCTGATTGAGTACGCTTTCAAGTATATTATCATCGCCGAAGCGTGTGCTTGTAACCTCGATTCTCTGCACGGAGGTCAGCTTATCCTTGATAAGCTCCTGCATAGCCTTTTGAAGCTTCGGGTAGCCGTCATAGCCTATTTCAACGGCAAAGCGGACAACGGTTGATTCGCTTACCCCTACCGTTTCGCCGAGCTTTGATGCAGTCATAAAAGCCGCCTTATCATAATGCTCCTCTATATATTCCGCAATGCGCTTCTGCCCCTTGGACAGCTTGCTTCTCATATTTTCAATTTTTGTAAATAAATGCTCCATTTTTGTCACCCTGCAAAAAATTGATTTTGAACATAATTAAACATATTAAGTGTAATACAAATCAGGATTAAAATCAAGTAAAATCAGCCTAAACTTTCATACGCAAATGTATTTTAGGCAATCTCGGCTTTAAATAACGCATTTTTTAGAAATAAATGCAATTTATGTTTGCAAGGACTGCATTTGTATGGTAAAATGAAGAAAATTTCAGGCGAATTTAAGCGAGGGGAAAATATATGATTGGCATAATCGACTACGGCGCAGGAAATCTGCAAAGCGTATATAAGGCGCTGAAATTTATCGGCTCAGACTGCAAAATCGTTGACAGCCGCGAGGAGCTTTTTAAATGTGACGGCGCAATACTGCCCGGTGTCGGCTCATTTGGTGACGCTATGGACTGTATGGCGAAAAGCAGGCTTGTTGAAGCCGTTAAGGATTACGCTGAGAGCGGCAAGCCGTTTCTTGGGATTTGCTTAGGGTTGCACCTGCTTTTTTCCGAAAGCGAGGAAAGCGCAGGCGCGCAGGGTCTTTCTCTGCTGGGCGGCAGTATAACAAAAATCCCGAGCAATAACGGCTCATTAAAAATCCCTCATATGGGCTGGAACTCAATAAGCATAAAAAAGCGTGACGGTATTTTCAAGGGTATTCCCGATGAAAGCTACGTTTATTTTGTTCACTCATACTATCTGACCGCTGATGACAGCTCTATTGTCGCCGCAACAACAAACTACGGCACTAAAATTGACGCCGCAGTGGAATACGGCAACATTATCGCAACTCAATTTCACCCTGAAAAAAGCGGCAGTGTAGGTCTTAAGATGCTTGAAAATTTTGTTGCAATGACTAATGAATAAAACGAAATATGGTTATCCCCTTAAGCAAGCTAAACGATAATTGAGTTTTGAGTTTAAAGTTGAGATTGAAGATGAATTTCGTAACGAGTTATTATTAATTAATGAGCCGCAAAGCGGCGACAACCACAATTATGCATTATGCATTCTGAATTCTGCATTAACTCAAAACTGCTTATTTAAAGGGATAATCAGAAAACTAACATCCGATTAGTATACAAAGAGGTTTTGATATGTACGCTAAAAGAATTATACCGTGCCTTGACGTTAAGGACGGAAGAGTTGTAAAGGGAACGAGCTTTGTAAACCTGCGTGACGCAGGCGACCCTGTTGAGACGGCTGTCGCCTATGACAAGCAGGGCGCTGACGAGCTTGTCTTTCTCGACATTACCGCATCAAGCGATTCACGCGCGATTGTCACCGATATGGTAAGCGCAGTGGCAAACAGTATTTTTATTCCGTTCACGGTCGGCGGCGGAATAAGAACGGTTGACGATTTCACCGATATTCTGAGAGCAGGAGCAGACAAGGTTTCGGTAAACTCTGCGGCTGTTAAAAATCCCGACATTATAAACGAGGCGGCTTATAAATTCGGCAGTCAGTGCGTTGTATGTGCCATAGACGCAAAGCGCACTGGCGACAGCTGGGAGGTTTACATCAACGGCGGACGAATTCCTGTTGGAATGGACGCTGTTAAGTGGGCGGTTGAAGCCGAAAAAAGAGGAGCAGGCGAAATACTGCTGACAAGTATGGACTGCGACGGACAAAAGCAGGGCTATGATTTAGAGCTGACAAAAGCCGTATCGGAGAGCGTTGGAATACCTGTTATCGCTTCAGGCGGCGCAGGAGCGCTTGGGCATTTTTATGACGCGTTCACCGAGGGCAAGGCAGACGCTGTGCTTGCGGCTTCGCTGTTTCACTTCGGCGAAATTCCGATACCGACTCTTAAGGAGTATCTTGACGGAAAAGGAATCCCTGTAAGGAAATGAATGTCAAGAGTGAAGAGTGAAGAGTGGAGAGATTTGGACGCAAGGTTGTAGGGAACTGCGGTGCAAGCACAAATTCTATGCTAAAATATACAATTTTACTTATCAAAACAGCAGGATGAAGCTAACCGCTCCGTCCTGCTGTTTTATCATTTATTTTTAAAACCTTAATCAGCGGCGGAATAATTATCCCTGCCGCTGTTCCCGTCAGCGCACCCGTTACAATCGACAGCAGAAGATACAGCCACAAAAACGAGAAAACACGGATATCCGACATCAGCAAGGCGGCGACAGCAAGCTGCGCCGTATTATGCACCGCCGCACCGGCAACCGACGCTCCAACAAAGCCGAAGCGTTTACAGCGAAAAAGCAATATCATAACACAAAGGCTCAGCATACCGCCCGCAAGGCTCATCACTCCGGCGGTGACACCCCTTGTGATAAGAATAAGCATTGACTTGACGAGCGCAACCGATAACGCACCGCCGCTTCCGATAACAGGTATTGCAATAATTATTGCAAGGTTTGAAAGTCCCAGCCTGCAGCCCGGCACGAGAAAAACCGGAGCAGGCAGCATTGATTCAAGCATTGAAAGCACAACCGCAACGGCGCACAAAAGCGCACAGCGTGTAATAAAATAAGATCTGCTGTTGTTCATCACATCACCCCACCGCCGCGTCAATTTCCTCTGAGCCGCCCTCAAGGGAGATTGAGATTTTAGCAGGCAGGCATATTATACTCTGCCCTGCTCCACTTATCTTTCCAGTTTTTTCGCAAAGCTTATCGGGGCATTCGGCGTGACGAACGGACACTCCGTCCTTTTCGATAACAAGCGTAAGAGTAATACCGTTTTCGCCCGATAATTCATATTCGCCTGTTCTGTCAAGAGAATATTCGGCTTTAGCTTTGCCGTTCAGCTTTACGGAAGCGTATTTTGGAGAGCCGTTACCGCCGAACGCAAATAAAACGGATGCAAGCGCAAGCAGTGCCACAAGCAGGATTATGATAATATCCGCCCTTGCGAACAACGGCATTTTTTCAAACCTTCTCACTCGCTCTCCCCTCCGTTTCGGGTTTAGTTTAGCACAGGAAGAGCGAAAAGGCAAATAAAAATATTTCCGACAGATAACCGCCGGAAATATAATTGCCAATCTTTTTATTTTATTCGTCCTGCTGTGACTTTTGCTTTTTGATAACCTTAAGGCGGGAGAATTCCTCTCTCTCCTTTTCCTCCAGAGCCTCCGTAATAAACTTAACGTCAGCCTCAAACTTCGGTATCATAATATTCTTAAGCGCATTCGCTCGCTTCTGCGTTTTCTTGATGGAATTTGCAAGCCTGTAAACGCTGTTTTCAACCTCGGCAAGCTCTGTTGTGAACACCTTAACCTCGTTGAACTTAAGGTATGCGTCATCAAGCGGCGAGCTTGTGTTGAAAAGTCCGTAGTGAAGCTGCGGCGTGCTTTCCTCCTGCATTGAAACAATCGGGATTTCCACGCCCATTACGCTTCTGTATGAGAGCTTAAGGCTGTTCTCAAGCGGCACGCTTCTTGCAATTTCATCACAAAAGCCTGAGAGAATGTTGGCTCTCTGCAATGCAAGGTAAGCTTCGCTGTAAGCGTCGTCAATCTTGCCCTGTATTTCGTTCGCCCTGTCTATAAGGGTCATCATTTCACGAATAAGAATATTGCGTTTTTTATCGAGCAGCGCATAACCCATTCTGGCAAGTGCAAGGGTCTTTTTCGAGCTCATTAAATTGCCCTTAGTTGCAGTAACCTGTGAACCCACAATATTCACCACCTTAGTTTAGCTTAATTGAAGTCCTCCGGCGAGGTTTCCTTGTAATATTTATCGAGAACAGCGTCGTCAACACGGTCAAGCTCTGCTCTCGGCAGAGTGCCGAGAAGCTTCCAGCCGAGATCAAGGCTTTCATCAATCGTGCGGTTTGTTGAAGCTCCCTGATTTACAAAATACTCCTCAAACAGCTTGCCGAACTGGATATACTTCTTATCTGTCGGCGACAGCTCCTCCTCGCCGATAACCGAGGCAAGGCTTCTTGCGCTGTAAACCTTTGCAACCGATGCAAAAAGCTGGTTTTGCAGAGCCGGGTGGTCTGCCCTTGTAAAGCCCTCGCCGATGCCGTCCTTCATCAGACGGGAAAGTGACGGCAGAACAGACACAGGCGGATAAAGTCCCTGACCCTGAAGCGCTCTGTCAAGAACAATCTGACCCTCGGTGATATAGCCTGTCAAATCGGGGATCGGGTGCGTAATATCGTCATTAGGCATTGTAAGAATAGGAATCTGAGTTACCGAGCCTGTCGAGCCTTTAACCATTCCTGCACGCTCATAAAGTGAAGCCAGGTCGGAATAGAGATAACCCGGATAACCCTTTCTGCCCGGAATCTCACCCTTTGATGAGCTGAACTCACGCAGAGCCTCGGCATATGAGGTGATGTCCGTCATAATAACGAGAACGTGCATATTAAGGGTAAACGCAAGGTACTCGGCGGCAGTAAGCGCACATCTCGGAGTAAGTGTTCTTTCGATAATCGGGTCGTTTGAGAGGTTAAGGAACATTACAACCCTCTGCAATACTCCGCTTTCCTCAAAGCTTCGGCGGAAATAATCGGCAACGTCGTTTTTAACGCCCATAGCCGCAAATACCACGCAGAAGCCCTGTCCCGCCTCATCGGCAATCTTCGCCTGACGGACTATCTGCGCCGCAAGCTCGTTGTGGCTCATACCTGAGCCTGAGAATATCGGAAGCTTCTGACCTCTGATAAGCGTCATAAGCGTGTCTATTGTTGAAATACCCGTGTTGATGTAGTTCTGCGGATATACTCTTGAAACAGGGTTTATAGGCGTTCCGTTGATGTCGGCCTTCTTGTCGGGGAAAATCTCGCCCAAGCCGTCAATAGGTCTGCCAACACCGTCAAACACTCTGCCGATAATCTCGGGCGAGAGAGCAATCTCCATCGGGTGACCCGTAAGCCTTGTTCTCGTGTTTTCAAGCGAAAGTCCTCTTGTGCCTTCAAAAACCTGCACAACTATACGCTCGCCGTCCATCTGTACTATTCTGCCCTGACGGCGTGTGCCGTTGTCAAGACGGATTTCAACAATCTCGTCAAAGGACGCATTCTTAACGCCGTCTATAACTATAAGAGAGCCATTGATTTCTTTAACACCAACATAATCTATAATCAATTTAAAAACCTTCTTTCTCTCTTATCAAGCATTTGCCGCTGCCGCAAGCTTTTCTCTGATTTCGGCTCTGTACTGCTCAAACATCTCAGGCTTGTTGTTCGGTATATCGTATTTCATCTTTGTCAGCTTGTCAAAAAGTCCTGTTTCAAGCACCCTTGAAATAGGAATACCTGCGTTTACAAGGTGCTTTGCCTTTTTGTGCAGATAGAGGATTGTTTTCATCATCTGCTTCTGCTTTTCAAGCGGAACATAGGTGTCCTCGGGGTGGAAAGCGTTCTGCTGCAAAAAGCCTACTCTGATAACACGGCAGGTTTCGATAACAAGCTTCTGGTCGTCAGGCAATACGTCAGAGCCGATAAGCTTGACGATTTCCATAAGAGAGCTTTCCTCCTGCAAAAGTGCGGTTATTCTGCCTCTGTATTTTATAAAGTCCTCGCCTGCGTTTTGTGCAAACCAGGGGTCAAGGTCCGTGAAATATTCGCTGTAGCTTGACAGCCAGTTGATAGCAGGGTAATGTCTTGAATAAGCAAGCTCCTTGTCAAGTGCCCAGAAGCAGCGCGTAAAACGCTTTGTGTTCTGTGTGACAGGCTCGCTCATATCGCCGCCCTGCGGCGACACCGCGCCAATCATTGTAACTGAGCCTTGTGCGCCGCAGAGTGTGTCGGCAAGGCAAGCTCTTTCGTAGAACTCTGAAAGTCTTGACGGCAGATAAGCCGGGAAGCCCTCCTCGGCAGGCATTTCCTCAAGTCTGCCGCTTATCTCACGCAGAGCCTCTGCCCAACGAGAGGTTGAGTCAGCCATTATTGCGCAGTTGTAGCCCATATCGCGGTAGTATTCGGCAAGCGTAACGCCTGTGTAAATTGAAGCCTCTCGAGCCGCAACAGGCATATTCGAGGTGTTTGCGATAAGCACCGTTCTGTCTGTCATAGGGCGGTTCGACTTCGGGTCAATAAGCTCCGAGAACTCCTGCAAAACCTGGCTCATCTCGTTGCCTCTCTCGCCGCAGCCTACATAGATAATAATATCTGCGTCGCACCACTTTGCAAGCTGGTGCTGAGTCATTGTTTTTCCTGTGCCGAAGCCGCCCGGAATTGCGGCTGTACCGCCCTTTGCAATCGGGAACAGCGTATCTATAACTCTCTGACCCGTTATAAGCGGAATTGAAGCCGAGAGCCTGTTCTTAACAGGACGCGGTGTTCTGATCGGCCACTTCTGGCAGAGCGTAAGCTCAGTTTCCCTGCCACTTTCGTCCTTAACGGTTACGATTGTGTCGTTAAGGGTGTATTCACCGTTCGGCTTTACGCTTACAACCTCGCACTCCTTAATGAGCGGAGGAACAAGCAGACGATGCTCAATTATCGGTGTTTCGGGCAGAGTTGCATATATCTGTCCGCCGAAAAGCTTATCGCCCGGCTTAACCTTGATTGTGACGTTCCACTTTTTATCGGGGTCAAGCGACGGCACGCTTGCACCTCTTGAAATAAATGCGCCCGAGGTTTTTTCAATTTCGGAAAGCGGTCTTTCGATACCGTCGAATATGTTGTCAAGTATTCCCGGGCCGAGGGTTACGTTCATCGGCGCGCCTGTGCCCACAATCGGGTCGCCCGGCTTTAAGCCTGAGGTTTCCTCATAAACCTGTACGGTTGTAGTGTCCTGTGTAATTCCGATGATTTCACCTACAAGCTTTTCCCTGCCGACATAGACCATTTCCATCATCGAAAATTCCTTGGCATTTTTCACGGTAACAACAGGGCCGTTAATGCCGTATATTACATTGCTGTTTGCCATCAATAAAACCTCCGTACATCAAATCTTAAGCTTGGAGTTCTGCAAAAACCAATCCTTTTGGTTTTCAAGCTTCGTGTCGAGGGTAAAATCGACAACCACGCCCTTTGAAGCGCACTGTGCCTTAAAGCCGCCGATTATAATGTCTGAAGCAGCCTTTACGCTGCAATTATTTCCGAATATAGCCGAAAGCTCGCCCGAAATCGCCATATCGTCGCTTTTGACATAGACGGTTACCGTATCGCCACCGAAAAAGTCTGCGGCTTCCTTGGCGTCCTCTTTGACAGCAGCCGTATATTCGGCTGTTTTTGTGTAGTCAAGAAGCTTACCCTCTGCCTTTTCAAAAATTTCTCCAACCATTTCTTCGCGCCTTTTGTAAAGCCTGCGTCTGCCCTCATCTTCCTTTTTGGCAAGCTCGCCTGCAATACCGGCACGCATTGACGCCATTTCCTTCTGTATCAAAGCGTGGGCGTCCCTTATGCCTTCGTCCTCAGCCTTTTTAAGCTCTTCAGCCTTGAATTTCTCAACCTCGGAACGAATCATATGCTTCTGCTCATCGGCAAATTTCTGAATTGCGTTTAAGAAGTTACCTGTTTTTGTATCAGGCGACATACTAACCATTCCCCTCCGTGTATATGTGTTCGGCTGTGCCGAACACTAATGAATGATGAATAATGAATAGTGAATAATGAAAAATTTCGGTGTCGCCGCTTTGCGGCTCTTTATCGCAATGTCATCAACTTAAGAAATTGTAGCCCGAAAATGTTCGTAGGGAACGGTCTTGACCGTTCCGGGTCGTTCTTATCAATTTTGTACTTAAGTTGATGACATTGGCTTTATCGAGAGGCGGGGCAAGCCTTACAGCTTAACCCCTATTGCCTCCTGAACATATCTTGTGATTGAGTCCTTTGTTCTTCCGTTGCCGTGACGGTCGGGAATTTCAACTATCAAAGGACGCTGCCTGTTAAGCTTTAAATCATAAATTAGCTCGGGACAAAGAGAAACAAGCCGCTCTGTCATAAGTATAACGGCAACGTCCTCCATCTCCATCGCCTCGGTCAGAGCCTTGCGGACCTCGTCATCGCTGTGGATAACAATGCCGTCAATTCCTGCAAGGCGCATACCGATTTGTGTATCAACATTGTCACTGATTAAGTAAAAGCGCATTTATCTCACCAATGCTTTCGTTAATTAGCCTTCGTCTAATCATAGAATCAGGTAAAGAGAATAAGGATTGAAATAAGAACGCCGTATATAGCGATACCTTCTGCAAGAGCAACAAAGATAAGAGCCTTACCGAATGCCTTCGGGTCCTCTGAGGTTGCGCCGATAGCAGCAGGAGCAGCACCGCAAACAGCAATACCGCCGCCGATACCGGAAAGACCTGTTACAAGACCTGCGCCGATATACTGAAGTCCCTTTGAAGAAGCGTCTGCTGCTGCGGCAGCGTCATTGCCGGCAGCCGATGCTGCAACCGGGAAAGCAACACAAAGCACAAGCATTGCCGCAAATGACAGAAGCTGTCTTAAAACCGCGCTCTTTCTGCTGCGCTTATGTGTAATAACCGAACGGTAAGACATATACATAGAGATGATCAAGAAAAGTACCGGTAAAGTGAGAAGTATTAACTGCATAATAAATTCCTCCTGAAACAATAAATTAAATATTCTACCCCGCATTGCGGAGAGGGTGACTAAATTAATTATTTTTTCTTAAGTCTTACAGGCTGGAACGCTCTGCCGTCGCCGATATAGAAGCGGCTGAACAGCTCGTAATATTCAAGCCTCAACACCTGAATGGTAACAAGAGTAGCCTCAAGCACTATAACAAAGGCGTTTCCGAACACTACCATAATGATATACGGTATTGAACCCGGCTCTCCGGTAAGAGAGGCAAGAGTGAAGAAAACAAGCATCATTCCGGCGTGAACCAGCACGAATGTGCCGATTCGCAGATATGACATTGTGTTGGTAACATAGCTTAAAAGCGTTTCAAACAGCTCAAAGAAGCTCTGCACCAGGAACTCGCCCCATTTTTCGGGCTTCCAGTTTTTCTCGCCGTTGATAAGCTTTGAGAACATTTCGTTGAGATAGATAAATATAAGCGGAACAACTATTAAAAACAGAACATACCAGATGTTCATAACAGGTATTCCGAACAGCGTGCAAAGCATACCTGCAACGAGCGAAACGTAAAAGACTATTCCGCAGATACCGCTTGGGTGGAAAATCGCTCGCCCGAAATCACGCCGCTTAAGCGATGAAAATACATTCAGAAGCATTGCGGCAAGAACGAGGAAAACGCCTATTCCTGCGGCTACAACAACGAGCATCGTTGCGCTTTCAAGCACAGGCAAGGGCTTGCCGCTCATTCCGATTGCGTGATACAGCGGATCAAGAGCCTCCTCGAAGCCGAATACCGAGCCGTAGACAAATCCGAACAGCGTAGCCGATATTCCGCAGGGTATCAGTATTTTGCCTATATCCATCTTCTTGAATTTCCACATCAGCCAGCCTGCTATGGAAAGAATTATTCCCTGCCCGACATCGCCGAACATTATACCAAACAGAATCGTGAAGGTAAGCGAAACAAAGAAAGTCGGGTCAGGCTCGTTGTAGCACGGCAGACCGTACATATCAACGAAAAATTCATAAGGCTTTGAGAAAAAGTTGTTTTTAAGCTTTATCGGCGGCGAGTGCTTAAGCTCGTCCTTGCCGTCTGTCAGAGAGCATTCTATGCTTTCGATGCTCTCAAGCTTTTTCACAAGCTCGTCTGCGCTGTCGGCAGGAACCCAGCCGACAAGCACGAAGCTTTTGTGGTAATACATTGCGTTTTTCTTAATGCCTGAGAAAAGCTCCAGCTCCGAAATCTTGGTGTAATATCGGTTAATATCTGTTTTGTTGTATTTGCAGTAGCTGTCAAGCTTGCTTTGTGCAACATCAAAATCCTTTTGCAACGCTTCAAGATGACTTTCCAGAATTTTCACGCTCTGCTCGGGTGTTCCGTGAAAGCCGTCAATATCGCAGTGTTCAAAATAAAGACCGGAGAAAATCCTGTCTATATCCTCGCTGTTATTGACGGGCGTTACATAAACTCCCCAGTAATGCGTTTCGTCCTCGGTACACACAAAAAACGAAATGTACGGGTCATCCTTGTAATTTTCAAGCTTACGGTAGCTGTCGCGCGGCAGTCTGCCGAAATTTGCCTTGATAAATTCGCAGGAAAAAATCTTGTCGAAATCCATCTCCATACCCACAAAATGAGATGTTTCTTCAATGCTTCGTTTGCATTGGTCAATCCTTTGGTTCAGCTCGGCCTTCTGTGCAATGAGCCTTTCAAGCTCACTGTTCAGAGCTTCTACCCTGTCAATCACCTGCTCGTTGCTGTCGATAACATCGTGAATGTCCACATATTCAGGCTCAATGCCTGCGATATTCAGCGTTTCGGTGAACTCCGCCAGCGGCTCGGTGTAGGGATTTTTGTCAGTGACAGGTATAAAGCCTCTTGTGTCGGAATAAAAGTTCAGCGGATCGTCCGGGTGAAAGCACCCTGAGCTTCCGCAGATGTTGATAACCTTGTCAAGCTCCGACCTCAGACCGATAATACCAATTGATTTAATTGGAGAAACAGCCATCTGGTTACCTCCTTAAATTATTGATATATCAAAAGTTTTTTTATTGTATCGGGGTCAACCTTGTAGCGTACACCCTCGATAATATTTATTATATTGGTAAGCTCTGTTTGTGCAAGAGTGAAATAGCTCATCATCACAACTGTCGGAACGGTTGAAAAGCGTATCTGACGTTTTGTGTAGCTGTAATCGCCGCGCTTGTCAATTTCACCTGCATAGCTGTACTCCATTTTTGCAATACGCTTGCCTGCTCTTGAAGCAGCAGCGGCGGCAAAAAGCTCCTTAGGAGAACGCGCCTCGCACATAGCCTTAAGCACGCTCTCTCTTATGGAGCCGTGCGGCAAAAGCTGCTCGCGTATCTTCTCAGGCTTAAGATGAAAGTATTTCTGAAGCCTTAACACCCTTACGAAATTCATCAAATCAATGTGAGTTGTAAAAAGCTCGGTAAGAGCCTTTTTCTCCTCGCCCTTTGTGTGGTTGCCTATAATCTCAAACAGATTGTCATACATATCGGAATAAAGCGCATTTTCTATTGCAGGAACATCAATTTCGCCGTCCTTTTCCGGGCGGTACGGCTCCAACAGCTTTTTGTACTTTGTTTTTTCAACAGCCGCCAAAAGCTCGCCGTAGCTTCTCGCCTTGACCAATGCCTGCAAATCAATCTTGGTGTGCGCTTCAAAATGCAAAGGAAGATCGAACACATATCTCTCGGTGTTGCCCGAGCTTAAAAGCATCACGAAATGCGATAGCTGTTCAACCTCGTTTCTGTTGATAAGAAACTGCGAAAATGCCTCGCCCGTTGCTATTTCATAATGTGCGATTGAAGCAAAGTCCTGTATCAGCTGCTGTCTGAGCACCGTTTCAAGCTGTCCTCTGTGAACCTCACGCTCGCTCATATTATTCAGCACAGACGAGTAATGAGTGTGGGATTTAAGATACGCCATAACCTCGCCCACGCTTGCACAGTTCAGCAGCGCCTGATAATCCTTATCCTTTAGCCTTTTGCCGTACTTCGCCCTGGTTTTGGCGATTATAGCATTTGCGGCGTATTTCGTGAATACCATAGCCGAATCCCCTTTCTGAAAATCAGGAATTAATCACCGCAGACACAATGGAATCAACCCATTTGCCGCAATTTTCAGAGTAGGTTTTCTCAAGCTTTTCAAGGGCTTCCTTCTGCTGACGCTGACTTTTTTTAAGCTCCTCGTCCGCCGCATTGCGTTCCGTAATTTCGTTTTTGGCGATACGCTTTCTTGCCTTTTCAATGTAATTGTTGTAAACGTCCTCTTTAGCCTTGGCTATGTCCGCCTCAGAGCTTACCTTCTCCTTGTTTGCTTCTTCAGTAAGCTCACGTGCCTTCTCGTCCATTTCAACGATTTTTGCAAGCATATCCTCCATACAAACACCTCCGTACGGGATTAAAATGAATAAATGCGAGGAACGCAGTCCTCGCATTTCGTCATTGAAACATAAAGATAACAACGGCAAAAAACTATACATATTAATATGTATATGTGTTCCGCGTTGTCGCTATTATAGCACTCACGGTTAATTTTTTCAAGATAAAATTAATCATATCTTAAAAAATTTTTTCAATTTTATTCACATAACACAAATCAATTAAACGATGATTAATAAGAGTATACAGATTTTAACTCCGCACTCAGTTCTTAAGGCTCTGGAGCGGAGCAGGTATTCTGCCGCCTCGTGAAATGAATTTTGCAGGTGAAGCCGTGTTAAGCTCCATAACGGGGCCACCTCCGAGAAGTCCGCCGAACTCAAGCCAATCCCCTGCTTTTTTGCCGATTGCAGGAATCACTCTGACAGCCGTTGTCTTTGAGTTCACCATACCGATAGCCGCTTCGTCGGCGATAATAGCGGAAATAACCTCGGCTGTTGTGTCGCCCGGAATATTTATCATATCAAGACCTACGGAGCATACTGCAGTCATAGCCTCAAGCTTGGTAAGAGTTAGGCAGCCGCTTTTAGCCGCCGCAATCATACCTGCGTCCTCAGTAACAGGGATAAATGCGCCGGAAAGACCTCCAACGTGTGAGGAAGCCATAACGCCGCCCTTCTTAACAGCGTCATTCAGCAAAGCAAGAGCCGCCGTTGTGCCGTGCGCGCCGCACTGCTCAAGACCCATTTCCTCAAGGATATGGGCAACGCTGTCGCCGACAGCAGGAGTCGGCGCAAGCGACAAATCGACAATGCCGAACGGCACGCAAAGACGCTTTGAAGCCTCCTGAGCCACAAGCTGACCTGTTCTTGTAATCTTGAACGCAGTCTTTTTGATGAGGTTTGCAACCTCGGTAATGTCGCAGTCGCCGCATTTTGACAAAACGGAGCGTACAACGCCCGGACCCGAAACACCGACATTGATTTCACAGTCAGGCTCGCCGGGACCGTGAAAAGCGCCCGCCATAAACGGGTTATCCTCAGGCGCATTGCAGAATACAACAAGCTTTGCAGCGCCGATGCACTCTCTGTCACGGGTCAGCTCGGCTGTTTCTTTAACCACTCTGCCCATTTTTGCAACTGCGTCCATATTAATTCCGGCTTTGGTGCTGCCGATATTTACGGACGAGCATACATGCTCGGTTTCGGCAAGCGCACGGGGAATACTCTCGATAAGACCGTAATCGCCCTTTGCAAAGCCCTTCTGAACAAGAGCCGAATAACCGCCGATAAAGTTTACCCCGACTGACTGTGCCGCTCTTTCAAGAGCATAGGCAAATTTTACAGGGTCGCTTGACGGGCAGGCTGCGGCAAGCATTGCAATCGGAGTTACGGAAATTCTCTTGTGAATAATAGGAATACCGTACTCCTTTGAGATGTCCTCGCCTGTTTTTACAAGATCCTTGGCGTAGCGGCAGATTTTGTCATAAACCTTGTCGCAAGCCTTGTCAATGTTTTCATCAACACAGTCAAGCAGCGAAATACCCATTGTAATAGTTCTTACATCAAGGTTTTCGTTGTCAATCATATTGATGGTTTCAAGTATATCGTGTGTATTAATCATATGAATATGCCTCCGTAATTAAATCCTGTGCATTGAGTTGAAAATATCCTCGTGCATAATGTGAATTTTAAGTCCCATTTCATCACCCAATGCGCTAAGGCTGTCAGACAGCTTGTCAAACGGAATGCTTGATTTATCAATATCAACAAGCATAATCATTGCAAACATATCCTGCAAAACAGACTGTGTTACCTCCTGAATGTTCACGCCGTATTCAGCGCAGGCGCAAGACACCTTTGCAAGTATTCCGACAGTGTCCTTGCCGATAACAGTAATAAACGCACGCATAATAAGTCCTCCTGAAAATAGTTTTACACTTTATTATCTTATTTTTCAACCCGACTGTCAATAGCACGGGGATATTTTGCG
>DKZT01000055.1:5208-9667 GCA_002493755.1 Ruminococcaceae bacterium UBA7067 | reverse complement strand
CCACAGCTGCACGAATCGCTTGGAATGTAATAATAAGTAAAATTTATTGTAAAATAATAAAGAAAACTGAATAAACAATAGAAAATTCTTGAAATGCAGACATTTCGGGGATATAATTTAAAGTAATGTATTTTAAAGCTTCACAAGTGACGGAGAGATTTCTTATGCTGAAAACACAAATCACCGCCGACTGCCACACACACAGCAGCAATTCCTTTGACGCTGAAAACAGCGTTTGCGAAATGCTTAAACAGGCAAATCAAATCGGGCTTGATTACCTTACAATAACAGACCATTTTGAGTCGGCGTTCTATTTTGAGCCGGACGAGGAGTTCGGCGATTTAAAAAAGCTCTTGCCGCAGTCGGTAATCGACATAAGGCAACAGCAAAGCATCAATACAGAAAAAACCGAGCTATTATGTGGAATTGAGCTTGGCGAGCCTCTGCACGATATTAAGGCGACAAACGAGGTGCTGAGCCTTACGGACTATGACTTTGTGCTTTGCTCAATGCACAATCTCAGGGATATGGGCGACTTTTTCTGGCTCGACTATAAGAGTGATGAAATACCGTCACTATTAAAAAAATACTTCCGTGAGCTTTGCGAATGTGTGCAGTGGGGAAATTTTGACAGCCTTGCGCACATCACCTACCCTATGCGCTATATCTGCGACAGGAGCAAAATTGCGGTTGACTTTAACGATTACAAAAACGAGATTGACGAGGTACTCTCACTGCTTGCGGAAAAAGAAAAGGCTCTTGAATTCAACACCTGCCGAAACCCGGAGCTTTCACCCAAAGCTATCGGCAAATGCCGTGATATACCGTATTTAAGGCGTTTCAAGGAGCTTGGCGGTAAACACGTTACGCTCGGCAGTGACGCTCACAAAACGCAGGATTTAGGCAAGGGAATCGGCGGAGCCATCGACATTTTGCGTGAGCTTGGATACAGTGAATTTACCGTATACCGACACAGAATTCCCGAGCTTATTACGATAAAATAATTTCCGCATTTTCGTGTATATTTTCACCCGACTTACAAACAATTACTATGGGTGAAAAATATGGAACTGATAAAAATTGCACTTGCTTCTCTCGCGTCACTGGCAGCACTGTTTATTCTGACCAAACTGATGGGAAACCGACAGATGTCGCAGCTCACGATGTTCGACTATATAAACGGAATCACAATCGGCTCTATTGCCGCTGAAATGGCGACCTCCCTTGAGGATGACATATTAAAGCCGCTTATCGCTATGGTAATCTATGCCGTTGTTGTGGTATTAATCTCTGTCACTTCGTCAAAATGCGCAGTGATAAGGCGTTTTTTCGGCGGACGCTCGCTTATTATAATGAGCAACGGCAAAATTTACAGAAACAATCTGAAAAAAGCAAAGCTTGACCTCAATGAATTTTTAATCCAGTGCCGTGTCAACGGGTATTTTGACCTTGACGAGATAGAAGCGGCGGTGTTTGAAAGCAACGGCAGAATTTCATTTCTGCCAAAATCCGCCAAGCGCCCCGTCCGCCCAGAGGATGTGCATTTATTCCCAAACAAGGCGGTGTATTTTGTCACAATAATATCTGACGGAGAGGTTCTCTTAAAGAATCTGCACGCCGCAGGAAAAAACGAGGTCTGGCTTCAAAAGGAGCTTAAGCGACTGGGCTACGGCAAATATTCAGATGTATTCTATGCCGCAAGCGACGGTATCGGACTTATTGCTTACGGCTATGACGAAACGGAAAACAAGAACGATTTATTTCAATAATTTTACGAGGTACAAAATGATTATTATTTCAGTCGATTTGGGTCTTGCAAGAACAGGTCTTGCAATATGCGATAAAACCGAGCTTCTCTCCTCTCCGCTTTGTGTAATTGAGGAACGTGATTTAGATATTTTAGCTGATAAAATAGCGCAAAAGGCGAAAGAAAACCGAGCCGAGCTGATAGTTGTCGGCCTGCCGAAAAATATGGACGGCAGCGAGGGTGAATCGGCACAGAGAGCAAGGGCGTTTGCAAAAGCCCTGTCGGAAAAGACAGGGCTTGAATGTGATATGCAGGACGAGCGAGGCACAACGATAACGGCGCACAATTATCTGAATTTCACCGACACAAGAGGGAAAAAGCGCAAGAGCGTTATCGACAGCGTGGCGGCGACAATCATACTTGAGGATTATCTTGCCTACCGCAAGAATCACCGTACATAACCGCCAATGAATTTTTATTGACGGGATATTTCAAAAAATTCAAAATCAGCGTTGAATAAAATTAATCTTTCGGCATATACTTGAAATAGCCGATGGCATATGATATAATATGCTCAGGCAGAACGAAACAATTTGTCCGTAGGACAACAAACGAAATCCCCACGAGCCGGAATCTCGTGGGGATTTCTATTCCGTAGTGCAACATTCCTTCTGTGTCCGCTACTCTCCTCACTCTTCACCCTGAACTCTGCGGCGAAGCCGCACCTCAAAACTCAAAACTCTAAACTCTAATTCAATTTTCTGTTATTTTTGAAATAGCACTTGATTTTTTGCAGCGATTATTATATAATATTAAAGTGCCTGTGAGTTGCACAGGCACTTAATAATGGAGAGATGTCCGAGCTGGCCGAAGGAGCATGATTGGAAATCATGTGTACGGTAATAACCGTACCCGGGGTTCGAATCCCCGTCTCTCCGCCATAATCACAAAAAACCGCATTGATATGCGGTTTTTCTTGTTATATGAATGTATTTTAGCGCTTATATTTTTATGAAATTTAATCGTATTTAATGACATTTATTGGCTGTTGCAACAGCGGTTGCTTCAGATTTATTTCCAAATTGGAAACCTAACCGAAAAAACTTAAAAACGGTCCGAAAACCTGATGGCTTTCGGACCGTTAGTTAGTCGGATTTATTATGCTTGCAGGTTATACTAATTCCTGATAGAAAGTAGACTTATATTTGCGAGTATAATTTTCGCAAGACAAGGACGACAACGCAGTATTGCGGAAATTAGACCGCAAAGATTGTCTGCTTTTTATTAGGTATTAGTATTAACCCTCAATTTTGAACTCCTTTTTCGACACGCCGCAAATCGGGCATTTCCAGTCGTCCGGAAGCTGGTCAAACGGTATCTTCTGCTCAGAGTCCTTGTACTCAAAGCGGCAAATAGGACAAACATATTTCATCTGCGGACTGTTGTCGGATTTTTCATCGATCGGCTGATATGTAGGGGCATTTTTGGGCGCTCTGCCCTTGATAACACGGTGATAATAATCGTATGTCATCGGAACTCCGGTGAAATCGTCGCTGCCTGCCTTGACCTCGGCAATAAAAATAGTGTGAGTCATTGTTTCAACAGAATTTACAACCTTGCACAAGAACCAGCAGCATATATTCTCACGCAGAACAGGAACATTTTCACGCAGAACCTTGTAACTCAGGTTTTCAAGCTTGTCCGAATCCCTGCCCGAGCTGAAGCCAAGCGCACCGATAACCGTTCCCGAGGTGTCCTCCGACAAAACCGAAACAGAAAATATTCCGGTTTCCTTGATGCGCTCATTTGAGTAGTTGTCGTGATTTATGCTTACGGCAACCGTCATAGGCGATGACGTTATCTGAACCACGGTATTTACAATGCAAGCCGACGGACGGGTTTCACCCTCAACACCGATAGCGTACATACCATATGATAATGTCCTTAAAATTTTAGAATTCATTTTACAACACCCCTTGAGCCTTAATGCAGCAATATTTCAAAAAGCTGTGCAATCATTATAACATAAATTATGGCAATAATGCAATAGCTTTTTATTTATTATACCACAAAAAATCAAGTTTGATGTCGAATTTTTGTATCACCTCGGTAAAATTTATATATGGTTATTCTATTTAGTTTAGAGTTTAGAGTTTTGAGCTTTGAGTTGAGATTGAAGAAAAATTCCATAACTAACATATATCAATTAAAAGAGCAGCGAAGCTGCGACAACCATCACTCCGCTCTTCACTCTCCACTCTTCACTCTCTACTGAAAACTCAAAACTCATTTATTCCCCTTGTTTTTTCTGAAGCTACTCAGCGGAGTTACCTTTCCGTCCGGGGTTATTGCGTCGGTATTTTCAAGCTGCGCGCGCAGACTTGATTTCATCTCGTCAATATATACCTTATAAAGAGCCTTCTGCTCTGAAAGCTCCTCCTCGGTAAGACCCGAGGTTTTTTTCTTTTTTGCAAGCTCATTTATTCTCTTAATTGAAGCCTTGTCCATATTTTTTCCTTTCGCAAATCCCAAAGGATTTATTTCTCTATTTTATTGAAAAAAGCAAGTCTTTCGACTGATTTAAAAAGTCCTTCGACTTATTGAAAAAAGCAAGTCTTGCGACTTGCTTTTTTCGTGTTCGTGGTGGACCATCAGGGACTCGAACCCCGGACCGACCGGTTATGAGCCGGTAGCTCTAACCAACTGAGCTAT
>DKZT01000055.1:0-4966 GCA_002493755.1 Ruminococcaceae bacterium UBA7067 | reverse complement strand
GACCGACCGGTTATGAGCCGGTTGCTCTAACCAACTGAGCTAATGGTCCTTGTTTTTTAGTGCCATAATATTATAACAAGTTATGGCTGTAATGTCAACAATTTTATTATTAAAATTTTTCACGAATTTATCGCCTTGTTTTCTCCTGTCTTATTCCCGATTTTTCTTGAATACGGGATCATTTTATGCTTAAATATTAATAAGATAAGGTGATAAAAATGATTAAAGCTGAATTAAACGAGGTATTCCTGCCCTTTCCAGGAAGAGGAATGAGAAAAATATGGGTATATGTTCCCGTTCACAGCGAGGGTGAAATTCTGCCCGTAATATATATGACTGACGGTCAGAATCTGTTTGATAATGACGCAACGCCGCACGGCTGCTGGGACGTTGCGAATGCTGTTGAAAAAGAGCAGAAAAGCGGTATGGGCGGCGCCGTTATAGTCGGAATAGACAACGGCAACATTTACCGCGACAGCGAGCTTACGCCCAAAAACATCGGCGAGGTACTGCACACCGATTTGCTCAATGAGATTTTCACACCCGAGGGTGAGCTTTTTGACAGCTTCCTGATAAACACCGTTATGCCTTATGTTCAGGCAAATTATCCCGTAAGCCGTGACAAACGCTTAAACGCAGTCTGCGGCAGCTCCTCGGGAGGTTTGCAGGCATTTTTTGAGGGAATAGAGCACAGCGACCTGTTCTCGGCTGTCGGCGCACTCTCCCCTGCTTTCCTGCTCTATTCGGAGCAGGACTGGAGAAATTATCTTATGCCGCACCTTTGCGACGATTTGCCGTATCTATATATTTACAGCGGCGCAGTCGGCGAGGAAGAAAAAATGATATTCGACAGCGTTGAGATGCTGTACGATTTGCTGTGCGAGCTTCAGTATCCTTTTGATAAGGTAAACGAGGTTGTTCTGATTGAAAACGAGCACAACGAAAAGGCGTGGCGTGAGATATTCCCCGATTTCCTGCACACATTCCTGCACAGAGCGTCGGAAAAATAATTTAGTTATTGCATTATCCGTCGAGCGGTGGTATAATCTGGTGGTAGATATGGGGGCGTAGCTCAGCTGGGAGAGCGCTGCGTTCGCAACGCAGAGGTCAAGAGTTCGATCCTCTCCGTCTCCACCAGAAAAAGACGATTGCCTTAGCAATCGTCTTTTTCTGTTATATTCGCCTTACAGCGAGTTATATTGCTACGCAGTGATATTCGGCTGCGCCGAGTGATATTGCCCTACGGGCAGCTTTGAGCGAATATAATATCACTTATGCAAAGCATAAATATAACTTTCACGAAGTGAAAATATCACTCTGCCCTTGGCAGAATATCACCAAATAACTTGCGATTTACATTAGTTATGATATACTTACAATGAGGTGATTTAGATGTCGGACAGCCCACTTCGTAATAAATCAAAAGAATTAGCGAAGCTGATAGTTTTACTTTGCCGTGAAAAAATCTACTCATAGAGAGTCAGTGCTTACTAATCAACTTCTCAGAAGCGGAACATCCATTGGTGCTAATCTGCATGAAGCACAATATGCACAGGGGGCAAAAGATTTTATATCAAAATTTGAAATCGCTTTAAAAGAATTTTATGAAACCGAGTATTGGTTAGAGCTATTATTTGAAACCGGATATATACCCGATGAGCAGTACAAAAAGCTTATAAGCAACTGCGGTACAATCCGCAGAATGCTGATTTCATCTATAAATACAGTAAAATCCAAGCAAAAGCCCAAATAATTACGACAAAGATTTTTAGAACTTCTGAATTCGCCGGTTTAAAACTACCGTAAAAATTCGTAAAAACATCTTTTTGCTCAACCTTGACATAAATCCACTGTAACTTTGATACAAGGTTACGGTTATTTTCTTTTTATGATACAATCAAATTGAGGGGGCCGATTGACCGTTTAGTCGGTAACAGCATAACAAGGAGGATAACATATGATTGACTTTTCAAAAATTGCAGAAACGAGCTTACAGAACTTTTACGGCGGCGAGGGCGCATTAATCGCTTCTATGTTCACCGATGACAAGAACCGCATCTTAAAGGGCAGACTTGTACCCGGGGCGACAATCGGACTGCACACTCACGAAACCTCGTCCGAAATTATCTTCATTCTGTCGGGCAACGGCAAGGCTATTCTTGACGGAGCCGAGGAAAGCTTAAAGCCGGGCGACTGCCACTACTGCAAAAAAGGCTCTCAGCACTCACTGATAAACAACGGAAACGAGGACCTTATTTTCTATGCGGTTGTACCTCAGCAGTAATGCAAAGCACAAAAACACCATAAAGACTGCGGCGGACAACCTGCGGTCTTTTTTTATTGCAGGCAGAAAGGACAATCGCCGCTTTTTCAGCCAAAAATTAACACAAAGTTAAGAATTTTCAGGCTTTGTTTGGTGAAGTATATGAATTGAATTCAATAGTTTAATATGGTAAAATTTATCTATCTGATTATAATGTTAGTCGGAAATATATGAAAGCGGAGAAATGACTATGACAAATTCAACACAGCTTGTAAGGGCGGCTCAAAGCGGCGACACAAACGCTGTTGCTCAGCTTTATATGTCCACCTTCAATTCGGCATACCTTACGGCGAAATCTATCGTACAAAAGCAGAGCGACGCTGAAAAGCTTGTTAAGGACAGCTACCTCGAAGCTTTTTACAACATCAATATGATTCCCGATGTAAGCCGTTTTGACAAGTGGTTCAACACAATCACAGACAAAAAGGCAAAGGAATATCTGCAAAATATCAACCCCGATATTTTCCCCAAGAGCATCAGCGCAGGTGCTATGCTCTGGAATGACGATACTATGCTTGCCTCAGCTCCTGTTGCTCCTAATCTCGCAGGCGGCGCAATGAACACAATTTATGCACTGCCTGCAAACCAGAAGCTTATCCTCATTATGTTTTACAATCAGCGGCTGGGTATCGCAGAAATCGCCGATACGCTGTCGCTTTCACAGGACGAAGTAAAGGGAACGCTGTTTAACGCAAGGCAGGCAGTTGAGCGCGGAGTTGCGCCGATTAACACTGTCGGAGCAGCAACAGCCGCAATAATCACAGCCTCGTTCAATCAGGCTGCGCAGACCTGCACCGCTCCTCAGGGACAAATTGACGACATAATCAGCACCTTAACAGGCACAGCAGCTGCACCTGCGCAAACACCGTCCCAGCCGACAACGGCACAGGATTCTTTTACAACTCAGCCATACGCTGCCAATGAGGATTTTCAGCCCGGCAGAACCGAAACGATTATAAACGGTGTGCAACAGTCCGGCGCGGCAATTAAGAGCGGCACGTCAAAGGGCGCAAAGATTGCTCTTATCATCGGCGGCGCTGCGCTTCTTGTTATCGTAGCGGCAATAGTGATTTTCTTTGTATTCTTCTCAAAGCCGAAAAGCGGAAATGTTGACGCTACTCTTCCCGCAACGGTAACTGAAACAGAGCCTACCGAGCCTGAAACGGAAACTCAGAACAATTCAAGCAGCTCCAGCAGCAGTTCAGGCAACAGCTCGAGCGACAAGATTTATGACGACAAATATGCTCTGCCTGCGGACTACACATACACCGCCGCAAGCTATGACAGCAAGAAGGGCTTTGACTCAGGCTTTGGCATTGACGAAAAGGAAACAATCAAGGCATTTGAAAAGCTGCCCGAAATCAAGCCGATTATTGACGACAAGAATTCCTATATAAGATACAGGGTGACGCAGAAAAGCTCGTCAAGAGAGATTTTCAACTATTACGGCGGCGACGGAGTTAATTATTCCATATTCATCGACACATCAGATCGCGGCTGCGAAGCCCCAACCCGCATACACCTTATTTTCAGCGGCTCCGAGGATAAGAAGCTGTCCGACCTGCGTGCAACTGCGCAGAAGCTTCTTGAGCTTACAAAGCTTGACTCCACGCTTATTAACGCAATGCTTTATTCAAATTTGGATGAGCTTAAAACAATCAAACTCAAGGACGACCTCGGAACCATATATATATCGAACACTTTAAAAGAGGACAGCCTGAACGCAAGCATCTCCTTCCACCCGAGTTACTCAAAGGACGCTCCCAAGGACATAAAGCCGAAGTATTATGAGAGCGATCTTTCAAAGACATTTGATGTCAACAAGATTTTCAACAACTCCGATGTTGACTTCAACAAGGATCTGACAACTCAGGGCATTTCAAAGCTTAAATCTGTTGACTATGCAAAGAACGTAACAAACGAGTATTACTCGCCGTCAATCTCTTACACAAAGGATCAGACAGGCAAAGTCACCGAGGTTTCATACTCTGTCTCAGACACAATAACCTTTGATTCAAAGGACGGCAAAATCTCGACTGCCGCAATAGACGTATCATACTCTAAGGATCAGTGGAATGCCACAGACGGTGAAATCAGCTTTGAATATGAGGACGGCTCAGACTGCCCCGAGGACTGTGCAAAGCTTGCCGCAGAACAGTTTAAGTTCTTTGACAAGGACTTCAGCCTGAGCGAAAAGGAGCTTACGCTCAAAGACGGCGACAGCAAGGAGCTTGATGTAAAGACAAAGCTCAGTCCGAACGGCAAGGCTGTGCTTGAAATAGAGAAAGACGGCACAACTGTAACCTACAACCTCTCCTGGGAAGATGGCGAGGACGAATAAAGATAGATAGTTTTGATTTTTGAGTTTTGAGTTTTAATAAAAACTTATACTTGAATTTTCAAGCTCAAGCAGAATCACAAAATTTAATAACCATATTTACAACAAAGCCATACCCACAAGTAATCGGGTATGGCTTTTAGTTTGCAGGGAGATTAAACACCGCAACACTCGCATTAACTCTTAAGTGCCGTTTTTCCGATACACACATTACACAGATAATCACAGCAAATACACAGCAGGCAAAAACCCCGAAAGCCGCATTATTACTGAATATTTCTATGGTTATACACACATACACACAT
>DKZT01000015.1:10665-13621 GCA_002493755.1 Ruminococcaceae bacterium UBA7067 | reverse complement strand
AAAACTGCTTATTTAAATTGACACTCAGATAAGTATATTATACTATTAACACACAAAAAAAACAACAAAAAAATAAGAGACCGAGCGGTCTCTTAAGGTTTTTGTGAAATTTTTTTGATTAAAATTAAGAATTCTTCTCGATAAAGTCAACAAGGCTGCCAACAGTCTTGATATTTTCGATTTCCTCGTCCGGAACCTCAACCTCAAACTCGTCCTCGATTGACATCAAAAGGTCAACAACGTCGAGTGAATCAGCGCCGAGATCGTCCTGAATTGTTGTTTCTGCTGTGATTGTATCCTCCTCAACATCAAACTGCTCAGCAAGGATTGCCTTTACCTTTTCTAAAACCATAATTGTAACCTCCGTAAAATTTTATTTTGCGCATTGCCTCTGAATTATGGACAAACCACATAATAATATGCTAAAATGTAACATAAAGTCAGGGACAAAATTCTGCATTAACTGCAGCGCTTTAAATGTTACAAACACATATTATTAGCAATTATTGTCTTTGTCAATTACAATTTTGTAATTTTTATAGATTTTCTAAAATTTCTTATTTTAAAATTCTATCATTATGAAAACATTATGAAAAATTCACTTATGAAAGCAGGTATTACTATGGAAAAAAAGAACTATGCCGTTATCGGTCACCCCATCGGTCACACAATGTCGCCCTTTATTCACAAGCGCCTTTTTGAGCTTGAGGACATTGACGCCGACTATTCGTTTTTTGATATAACACCGGAGGAGCTGACCATAAAATACAAGGAGAAGCTTAAGCACCTTGACGGCTATAACATTACAATCCCCCACAAGCAGACGATTATCCCTCTGCTTGACAGCCTTGACAAAAAGGCTGAGCTGTACGGCAGCGTAAACACAGTTAAAAACACAGACGGTATTGCAAAGGGCTTTACAACCGACCCCAACGGCTTTTTAAAGGCTCTGGACGCATCTGATATTCCGCTTAAGCAAAACGTTGTAATCGTCGGCACAGGAGGCGTTGCGAGGGTTATGGCGTTTGAGGCTGCCATTGCAGGCTGTGCGCTGACAATAGCTGTAAGAGAAAGCGACTTGCACGATGTAGCCGCCCTTGCCGCAGAGCTTAAGCTTAAGGTTGCGGGCGTGTCCGTTGACACCTGCAAAATATGCCGTCTTGACCACTTTGAAAAAAGCACCATTGACTTGCTCATAAACGCAACTCCCGTTGGAATGTATCCAAACGAGGACGCCTGCCCTATTGAGGACGATGTTATATCAAAGTGCGCTCACGTTTTTGACGCAATCTACAATCCGCTTGAAACAACTCTCGTTAAGAAAGCAAGGGCTAACGGAGCAAAAGCAATCGGCGGTATTTCAATGCTCGTATGGCAGGCTGTTGTTGCGCACGAAATATGGAACGGCACAAGCTTTGACAAGAGCGATATTGACAAGCTTTGCACAGACAGTGCGCAAGAGCTTAAGAAAACATTTTAAGGCGGCGGTCAAGTGAACAACACCAAACCGATAGTGCTGTGCGGCTTTATGGGTTGCGGCAAGACCACGGTAGGAAAAATCATATCAAAAAGAACTACCCTTGATTTTATTGATATGGACAGCTACATTGAGGAAAAAGAGGGCTGTACCGTCAAAGAGATTTTCGACAGACACGGTGAGGACTATTTCCGTGATATTGAGCATCAGTCGTGTATAGAGCTTGCGGAGCGAAAAAACTGCATAATAAGCTCGGGCGGCGGCTCAATGATATTTGAGCGTAATGTAAGGGCGCTTGAGAAAAAGGCTTTGATAGTTTACCTGTCCGTTCCGCTTGACGATATAAAATACCGTCTGAGAAACGACAAGAAGCGTCCTCTGCTTCAGCGGCCCGATAAGGACGAGGCAATGGCGAAGCTGTATTATGCAAGAGAGCCGCTGTATATGGCAGCCGCGCGCTTTGTTATCCGTCCGGGCAGGAATCCCGGCGCAACAGCCGAAAAAATCATTGATATACTGAAGCTGCCGAGAAAGCGCAGAAAACGAGTTTAGAGTTTAGAGTTTAGAGTTGCAAGATTTAAGCTTTTATTAGAACTCAATACTCAAAACTCAAAACTAAACACTACAAAACCGCGTCGGGGATTTGCCCCGGTGCGGTTTTGTAGTATATCGCATTGTATCAATTTTCCGCGCAAAATAATAATATGTATCATCAGACACTTCTGAGTGAATAAAAAAAATCAACCTGACAAAAATAATAGTGGGTAATTACTCAGCACAAAATTATTATAAAAATCTCGGAGCGTGGAAAAATTGAATATTAAACGAGGAGATATATATTACGCTGATTTAAGTCCGGTAGTAGGCTCAGAGCAGGGCGGAATCCGCCCTGTGCTTATAGTACAGAACGATATAGGCAACAAATTCAGCCCCACGGTAATAGCCGCCGCAATAACAAGCCGCCAGTCAAAGGCAAATCTGCCGACGCATATTCAGCTTTGTGCAGACCAGAGCGGTTTGATGAAAGACAGCGTTGTGCTGCTGGAGCAGATAAGAACCATTGACAAGCGCAGGCTCAAGGAGAAAATGGGCACGCTTGAGGATTCATCAATGAACGAGGTGGACAAAGCAATATCAATAAGCTTCGGCTTGGGAACTACATAACCCATATATGAGTTATGTAACATTAAAATAAAAAATCACACTATATTTAAAACAACAGCTACAGCTTTTCGCTGCGGCTTAACATTTTATTTCTATTTGAAATCTCTTCAATAATACGACTTTTCATAACTTTATCACCTTACTTCTATGCTACATATTATAATATTATGTAGCATAGAAGTATGGAAAATTGAAAATTATCGTTGCAAATCGCAACCACAACTAAACATTTCTTAATTCAAAGAGCCGCTTTGCGGCGACAACCTTAACATTTGCCATAGGCAAATATTTCATAGCGAAGCTATTTCATATCGC
>DKZT01000015.1:0-10389 GCA_002493755.1 Ruminococcaceae bacterium UBA7067 | reverse complement strand
ATAGCGAAGCTATTTCATATCGCAGAGCGATATTTCACAAATCCCATAGGGATTTATTTCATTTCTGCGGTGCTTGCACCGCAGAAAAAGCTCCCAAGGTTTCCCTCGGGAGCTTTTTCTTGTTATGTGAATTAAAAAGGATAGGGCTGATTAATCCTCGGGGTCAACCAAAGCCTGACCGCCGGATTCGCCTGTGCGAACCTTAACTACGTCCAATACCTCATATACGAAAATCTTTCCGTCGCCGATATGACCTGTGTAAAGAGCCTTAACGGCTGTGTCGATAACCTGCTTAACAGGAACAGAGCATACAACGATTTCAACCTGTACCTTCGGCAGGAGGTTAACCTCAACAGGAACACCACGGTAGAATTCAGGCTTACCCTTTTGTACGCCGCAGCCGAGAACCTGTGTTACAGTCATACCTGTTACGCCGATTTCGTTAAGTGCAACCTTAAGGTCGTCAAACTTGCTCTGCTTGCAGACAATGTCAATCTTTGTAAGCTTCTTGCCGTCAGGATTGTCATATACGCCCTCGTTATTAACGTGTACCGGAACTGCGGCAGCTACAGGAGCAGCAACCTCGCCCTCTGTAAGGTCAGAACCCTTAAGCGGAAGCGTAGCCGGCATAAAGTCTGCATAGGAGTTCGGCATACCGTGCTCTGTTGCGTCAAGACCGACAAGCTCTTCCTCTTTTGAAGCTCTGAGGCCTACTGTGTGCTTGATAAGCTGGAATGTGATTGTCATAGTAACTACAACGAATGCGATGATAGCTGCAATACCCAGAGCCTGAATACCGAGCTGTTCAAAGCCGCCGCCGTAGAACAAGCCTTTAACGCCGTCCTGACCCTCACCTGTTGCGAAAAGACCTACTGCAAGTGTACCCCAGATGCCGTTTACGCCGTGAACTGCTACTGCGCCGACAGGGTCATCTATCTTGAGCTTGATGTCGATAAATTCAACTGCTACTACAATGAGAATACCTGCTACCAGACCGATTATTGCTGCGCCTAAAGCGTCAGTATCTGCGCAGGGAGCCGTGATTGCAACAAGACCTGCGAGCGAGCCGTTGAGCGACATTGAAACATCGGGCTTGCCGTTCTTTATCCAGGTGAATATCATTGTTGTAACTGTTGCAACCGCAGGAGCGATTGTTGTTGTAAGGAAAATCTGACCGAGGTGGTCTGCGTTGTCGGCAGCAGCGCCGTTAAAACCGTACCAGCCGAACCAGAGAATGAATACGCCGAGTGCGCCGAGAGTCAGGCTGTGACCGGGAATAGCGTTCACCTTGCCCTTCTTGCCGTACTTTCCGATACGTGGTCCGAGAATGATTGCGCCGATAAGAGCCGATACACCGCCGACAGTATGTATAGCAGCCGAGCCTGCGAAATCGAGGAAGCCGAGCTGTGAAAGCCAGCCGCCGCCCCATACCCAGTGAGCCTCAATCGGGTATACAATCAGGCTGATGATGCCGCTGTAAATACAGTAAGAGATAAACTTTGTTCTTTCTGCCATAGCACCGGAAACGATTGTTGCCGCTGTTGCGCAGAATACCATATTGAATACGAAGTTGTGCCACGGGAAGTTTGCGAAGTTTGTGAACAAATCGAGGTTCGGCAAACCGATAAGACCGAAGAATGCGTCCTCGCCCATCATAAGACCGAAGCCCAAAAGCATAAATACCACAGTACCGATACAGAAGTCCATAAGGTTCTTCATTATGATATTTGCGGCATTCTTGGCTCTTGTAAAGCCTGTTTCAACCATTGCAAAGCCAGCCTGCATAAAGAAAACAAGTGCCGCACCGATTAAAAACCATACACCCTCGGTGCCGAAGATAACGGAGTTTACGGTGTTTAAAACATTATCCATTTTTATTTCCCTCCTGAAAAATTCAAAAATATAAAGGCGTATAACGGATTCCCCTTTGACTGATCCGTAACACGCCTTTGTGCCTGAAATAATAGAATATAAAATTACAGGCGTGCAACGGATTCCTCTGAACATTCCAAAATTAAAAAATCCGTAACACGCCTTTGTGCCTTAGTAAAAATCTATATAATTTTAAGTATTAAACACTGAACAGCATATCGCCGTAGGACGGATAAGGCCAGTAATCAGCAGCTACATTGACCTCCATCTCATCGCCCACTGCTCTCAGCTCTGACATTGCGGCGAATACAACCTGCTGATAGTAATCAGCCAACTCCTGTGCACCCTCAACGTCCTTAGCCTTGATAAGAGCTTCTTCAAGCGCAGTAATCTTCTTTGCAAAGCAGGAAAGAAGCTTTGAAAGCTTTTCTGCAAGCTCAATTTCAACATCGCACGGGATAGTGTCTGAAAGCGCTTTCTTTGAAAGCGCCGTGTCGGTAAGCTCTCTGACGAATGATGATACTGACGGAAGAATGTCTTTCTTAGACATATCGAGCATTGTTTCAGCCTCAATGTTGATAACCTTTGAGTAGTTCTCAAGCTGAATCTCATATCTTGACTGAAGCTCAACCTCGGAATATACCTTGTGCTTTACAAACAGAGCAACATTCTTCTCTGTGAGGTACTTCTTAAGAGCCTCCGGCGTTGAACGCAGGTTTGAAAGTCCTCTTCTCTCTGCTTCAACAACCCACTGCTCATCATAGCCGTCGCCGTTGAATATAATTCTCTGATGCTCTGAAAGAGTCTTTTTGATGAGTGCCTTAACAGCGCTGTCGAAATCCTCAGCCTTTTCAAGCTCATCAGAAAACTCTGCAAGCTCCTCAGCAACTATTGTGTTGAGCATAATGTTCGAGCAGGCAATGTTAAGAGCCGAGCCGAGCATACGGAACTCAAATTTGTTGCCGGTAAAGGCAAACGGTGATGTACGGTTTCTGTCTGTTGTATCCTTTATGAAATCAGGAAGAACATTTGAACCTAACTGCATTGTCGGAGCCTTGCCGGATGAATACTCTGTGCCGCCTACAATTGAATCAACAACAGCCTGAAGCTCATCGCCGAGGAACATTGAAATGATAGCCGGAGGAGCCTCGTTAGCGCCAAGACGGTGGTCGTTGCCTGCGCTTGCAACAGAAACTCTGAGAAGATCCTGATATTCATCAACACCCTTTACAACCGCTGCAAGGAAGAGCAGGAACTGTGTGTTCTCTGCCGGCTTTTTGCCCGGGTCAAGGAGGTTTTTGCCTGTGTTGGTTGAAATTGACCAGTTGTTGTGCTTACCGCTGCCGTTAACGCCTGCGAACGGCTTCTCGTGGAGGAGACAAACAAGACCGTGCTTCTCGGCTGTTTTCTTCATAATCTCCATTGTAAGCTGGTTGTGGTCGGTTGCGAGGTTTGTTGTTGTGAAAATCGGGGCAAGCTCGTGCTGTGCCGGAGCAACCTCGTTGTGCTTTGTTTTGGCGAGAATACCGAGCTTCCAAAGCTCACGGTCGAGGTCAGCCATAAACTCAACTACTCTCGGTCTGATAGCGCCGAAGTAATGGTCCTCAAGCTCCTGTCCCTTTGGTGCCTTTGCGCCGAAAAGTGTTCTGCCTGTATAGATAAGGTCTTTTCTTTCAAGATAAAGGTCTCTGTCAATCAGGAAGTACTCCTGCTCGGGTCCTACGGTTGTAACAACTCTTGTTGTTTCCGTGTCGCCGAAAAGTCTTAAAACTCTGACTGCCTCGTCGCTGATTCTCTCCATTGAACGGAGAAGAGGAGTTTTCTTGTCTAATACCTCGCCTGTGTAAGAACAGAAGGCTGTCGGTATGCAAAGTGTGCCGTCCTTGATAAACGCATATGAGGTCGGGTCCCACGCTGTGTAGCCTCTCGCCTCAAAGGTAGCTCTGATGCCGCCGGACGGGAATGATGACGCGTCAGGCTCGCCCTTGATAAGCTCCTTGCCCGAGAACTCCATTATTACCTTGCCATCGTCGGTCGGGTTAATGAAGCTGTCGTGCTTTTCTGCCGTGATGCCTGTCATCGGCTGGAACCAGTGGGTGTAGTGGGTTGCGCCCTTTTCCACCGCCCAGTCCTTCATAGCGTTTGCTACGATGTTGGCAATGTTGAGGTCAAGCACATCGCCGTCCTGAATTGTCTTTTTAAGAGCCTTGTAGGTCTGCTTAGGCAGGCGCTCTTTCATGGTAGCGTCGTCAAAAACAAGACTTCCGAAGATTTCCGGAACATTAACTACTTTTGACATTTTAAAACTCTCCTATCCTGTTTAAAAATTGTCTAAAAACGGCAAAGGGCGCTGAAGGATTAACTTCCCTCAGCGCCATTGCTGTGTTTCTGTTGTCAAGTATATATCATCGAAATTGATTTGTCAACCCTTTTTCTTAAATTTTGCAAGATTTTTTTTTAAACTTGCATTTAGGTGCTTGTTTCATCATATTAAGCACTGTTTTTGTGTTATTTTAACAAGTTGGCAAATTTTAGTTGCATAATCGAGTTTTGAGTTTGGAGTTTGGAGTTTGGAGTTTTTAGTTGAAACGAGCTTAGGCTTCCCTTGGGGGGAAGCTGTCGCCCTCGGGCGACTGATGAGGGGATGCTCGAACCGATGAACGCTTTGGATAGACTAAGCAGAGCGACCGCCACCTCATCCGGCTATCGCCACCTTTTTCTTCCAGAAACGGGCACCCTTTTGTCAGCTACGCTGACATTTCCCCTAACAGGGAAATTTCCTCCAGGGGAAGGCTTACCTCGTTTCGGGTTTCTCAAAACTCAAAACTCAATCCTCAAAACTCAGCGGCGAAGCCGCTCCATCTCCACTCTCCACTCTTCACTCTTCACTCTGCGGAGCTTGCTCCGCTCGTGTACGCAACATCAATATCGCCGTTCGAGGTTTTAAAGTATGCCTGCTTGCCGCCGTTGCCCTCAAGCGGAAGATTACTGTTGTTATGACCGCTGTTTTCATATCTGAAGCTGAAGTCGCCCGGAGTGCCTACAAGAGTTCCCTCTATTTTGCCGTTGCTCGTCTGAGCGTTGATTGATTTATCGACATCGGCGCCGTAAAACTCAATTTTGCCGTTGCTTGTTTCGGCGGATATTTCCTCCGCCTTGGCGTTATTGAGATATATTTTGCCGTTGCTTGTTTTGAGCTTAAACTCGCCCTTTACACTCGCTCCGTCTGCCGAGCATTCGCCGTTTGAGGTTTTCATATCGGCTTTTCCTGCAACACTTGCACGCACAAGCTCAATTTTGCCGTTGCTCGTCTTCGCATTTATATCGCCGTCTATTGAAGCGTCCGTAATATTAAGCGCACCGTTTGAGGTGTGCAAATCGACGCTGTTTTTAACGCTTATATCGGTAAGGCTTATTCCTCCATTACTGGTATTTACACTTAACTGAGCCTTGATATTCGACGGAAGCTTTACAACAAGCTTGTTGCCGAAATCAAAATTAAATATGTAGTCATACCATTTATAGTCGAGCTGCTCGGTAACTGACAGCTCTGAATCGCTCTCACTGATTTCAATTTTACGCTTTTCGCTTTCGTTATATTCCAGATGAATCTTGTCATCCTCAGATTTTTCAAATTTTATCTCTCTGTTTTTGGTATCAATTATTATGCGCTGATAGTCTGCCTTAAAGTCCCTGTTCATTTCCTTAACCTCCGAGCCTGTCATTGATGTGGTAAACTGCGAAAAATCAAAGCCTGTCATACAAAGTGAAGCTGAACATATTATTATTCCGGCTGTCATTAAAATAATTGAAATTATTATAAAAAAATTTCTCATTCTTTTCATTATCCGTTCCCCCCTCAGAATGAAGCCTTTATCTTTTTGAATATAAAGCCGATAAGCTTAACAAGCGCCTTTGTGTAGTAAAGATTGCCGATAAACCAGATTATGCCGAAGCCTGCCGTAAACAAGCACATTCCAAGTGCAAAAACGCCCTTGACAGCCAAGCCGTCAGCCATCATAAAGATTGATGCCGGTAATCCGGCTATTCCGGCAACTATGCACGCACCGCTGCCGCCGAAAAACGAGACTGCTATCGCCCACGCCGCAATAAATATACCTATCCACACCGGAAACAGCACAATAAGCAAAATCAGTACAACCACGCCCGACACAGGTCTTTTCGCCAGTATGACCGGCTGTGCGCTCTGCGCCTGAACTCTGTTCGGTGTTTCCGATATTATTCTCTGTGCAATTTCGTCAACGCTTTCAAGGCTGTCAATCGCCTCCTGCTCGGTTTTGCCCTCCTCGGTCATATCGTCAATTATCTCGCCGTAATAGTAAACCGTTCTGTCAATGTCCTCCTCGGGCAAAGCGGCAAGCCTTACCCTCAGCTCGTGCAAAAATTCACCCTTAGTCATCTCTGTGTTCCCCCTTAATAAAGCTGTATACGCTCATTACATCCTGCCATTCGTCCAGAAATTCGCCTATCCTGTTCTTGCCTGCATCGGTTATTCTGTAATACTTACGCAGTCTGCCGTTATGCTCAACCGAGTAAACTATCAGGCATTTTGCGCTTTCAAGCCGTTTGAGTATAGGATAAAGCGTTGATTCCGAAATTTTGATACAGCAGGAGATGTCCTTGATTATTTTGTAGCCGTACGAATCCTCCTGTTCAAGCGATGCAAGCACGCATATCTCAAGAAGCCCTCGTTTGAGCTGTGCATCCATACTATACCACCTCTTGCATAATACTATACAACGCATAGTATTGTTTGTCAATAGCAAATTTAAAAAGAGTGAAGTTTTTAAGAGAGTGAAGAGTGGAGAGTGGAGAGTGGAGAGTGAAGATGAATTTCGCAACAGGACTGTGAGTTTGTAGGGAACGGTCTTGACCGTTCCGGGTCGCTCTTATGAATGTGCGGCAGAATTTTGGCTCCCCTTGAGGGGAGCAGGCGGCGAAGCCGACTGAGGGATGCAACCTTCCACCGCAAGAGGTCCCTCTCCCTTGAAAGGGAGGCAATGCTCGTTTCACAATTTCTCTCCACTCAAAACTCTAAACTCTAAACTCAAAACTAACATTTGCCAAACCGCTCTTTTTCTGTTATAGTAATGTTATTGTTTCACTGTGCAAATGCTTATTGGGAGTGTAATTGAGTCTTGGAAAACATTATAATGGGTATATTAATTTTTATCTGTGTGCTTTTGTCGGCGTTTTTCTCAGCGACAGAAACGGCTTATTCTACCGTCAATACGGTCAGAATGAATCACGCCGCAGAGCTTGGCAACAAAAGAGCCAAGGGAGTTGTGTACATCACTCAGCGCTACGACAATGCGCTGACAACAATATTAATAGGAAACAACATCGTGAATATAGGCTGTTCGTCAATAGCAACCGTTTTGTGTATGAACCTGTTCGGCGATGCGGGTGCGGCTATCAGCACAGGCGCAGTTACGCTTATCGTCCTGACCTTCGGCGAAATTATTCCAAAATGCTTTGCCAAGGAAAAGGCTGAAGCAATTGCAATGGCAACCGCAAAAATACTTCGTATACTTATGACAATTTTAACACCTGTCGTTTTCTGCTTTATGAAGCTCAAGCAGGCGGCGCTGACCCTCGTAAACAAGGGCGACAAAACCCCGAGCGTAACCGAGGACGAGCTGAAATACATAATAGACAGCATTGAGGAGGAGGGGGTGCTTGAACAGCAGGAGCGTGAGCTTGTAAAATCTGCTCTCGACTTTGACGAAAAGACGGTGCAGGAGGTTCTAACCCCGAGGGTTGACGTAACCGCCATTGACATAGACGATGACGAGGACGAAATAAGGAAAATCGTTTTAGACGAAAGATATTCACGAATCCCCGTCTACAAAAAGAGCATTGACAACATTGTCGGCATACTGCACACAAGGGATTATCTTGAAGCCCTTGCAAACGGCAGAAGTATTAATCTGCGTGACATTATTCAGCCTGCCTACTATGTGTACAAGAACAAGAAGCTCTCTTATGTACTCAGCACTATGAAGCACAAGCACCAGAACCTCGCCTTGGTAACAGACGAACACGGCGGAATTCTCGGCATTGTAACCATTGAGGATCTGGTTGAGGAGCTTGTCGGCGAGATATGGGACGAGGACGAGGAGATTGAAGCGCCGTATAAAAAGGTTGACGACAGCACCTTTGAGCTGTCGGGTGATTACAGTCTTGAGGACTTAGCCGCACTGCTCAGTATCAGGGAAAGCGAATTTGACAGCGAGAGCGTGTCGCTCGGCGGCTGGATTTTTGAAAGGCTCGGCAAAATCCCCAACGACGGCGAAGCCTTTGAATTCAACGGCTACAAATTCAAGATACTCGATGTAAGCGAGCAAAGAATAACGCTTGTAAGCGTGACGAGGATATAGTTTTGAGTTTTCAGTTTTGAATTTTGAGGATACTCGTAACGAGTTTAGGCTTCCCCCAAGGAGAAGGCTTGAACCCGACCAAACAACATAACTCAGACCTCTAAACTCTAAACTCTAAACTCTCGATTTATAGTATATTTTCACCGCCGCAGACGACAATAACTGCGGTGGTGTTTTTATGAAAGAAAAAAAGAACGGCGATATAATAAAAAAGGACGGCGGCTTATTCGTGCTTGGCGGCAGTGCCTATGCTATGCTTGAAATAATCTGCCGCAGGAGAACGCACTGGTCGATGTTTCTTGCAGGCGGCACCTGCTTTCTTGCTCTGTTCAAGATTTTTAAACGCTTCAGTAATATGCGTCTGCCTGTCAAGTGTATTGTCGGCTCAACGGTGATAACCTCGGTTGAGTTCGTGACGGGGTGCATTGTAAATTTAAAGCTTAAGCTGAAGGTGTGGGACTACACAAACACAAAGTTCAATATTCTGGGGCAGATATGCCCGTTTTACAGCTTTCTGTGGGCGCTCTTAACCGTTCCGATATCCGCTGTCTGCAAAAAGCTCGACAAATAATTTCTCCGCAGGAATTATACAAGAATTTTCGTCAATAATTTTTGTCAAAACTACTGCATTATTCAACGTTTTGTGGTAGAATAGGGAGTAAATATGTGCGGCTATGCCGCTCGGAGCCGCACAGCGGCGACTACCACAATTATTCATCATTCAATATTCACTGCGACACATAGTGTCGCACTACTCTGGAGGAATTATATATGTCACTTATCACAAAAAGGGTATACGGCGCAGAGGACGTATTGCCCAAGGACAGCTATAAATGGCAGTTTGTCGAGAGCCTTATGCGCTCAGAGGCAGACACCTTTGGCTTTAAGGAAATACGCACTCCTGTTTTTGAGCATACCGAGCTTTTCAGAAGAGGAGTCGGCGACACAACAGATGTCGTTCAGAAGGAAATGTACACCTTTGACACAAAGGGCGGCACTTCTCTTACTCTTCGCCCAGAGGGTACGGCAGGAGCGGCAAGAGCATTACTTGAACACGCAATATACAACGACGGCTTACCCGTCAAGGTGTATTACCTTGTATCCTGCTACCGCTACGAGAAAAAGCAGGCTAACCGCTACCGTGAGTTCCACCAGTTCGGTCTTGAAACCTACGGCACAGCCTCTCCTGCAGCTGATGCTGAGATGATTTGCGCCGCTCAGAGCATTTTTGACCGCCTGCAAATCGGCGACAAGCTCACCCTTGAGCTTAACTCAATCGGCTGTCCGAAGTGCAGGGCAAAATATTACGAGGCGCTCAAGGAGTATTTTTCACAATACACTTCAGAGCTTTGCGAAACCTGTCTGTCACGCTTGGAGCGCAACCCTATGAGAATACTCGACTGCAAAAGTCCCGTTTGCTCAAAGATTGCCGAGGGTGCGCCTACTGTGCTTGATTACATATGCGACGATTGCCGTGAGCATTTTGAGGGCGTAAAACGTCTGCTTGACAACGCAGGTGTTAAATATGTTGTAAACCCGAAAATCGTAAGAGGTCTTGACTACTACACACGCACTGTATTTGAGTTCGTAACAAATTCGCTCGGCGCACAGGGCACTGTATGCGGCGGCGGAAGATATGACGGACTTATAGAGGAACTCGGCGGTCAGAGCCTGCCGTCACTCGGCTTTGCTCTCGGAATTGAAAGACTTCTCGCTCTGCTTGACGCTGAGGGTGTGGAAATTCCGAAGCCCGATGAATGCGGTCTTTACATAGCCGTTATGGGCGACAGCGCACAGGCAAAGGCTTTTGATTTGCTGGCTCAGGTCAGAAGCTGTTCAATCCACGCTGAAACCGACATTGTCGGCAGAAGCCTGAGAGCGCAGATGAAGTATGCCGACAAAATCGGCGCAAAATTCAGCCTTGTACTCGGCGACAACGAAATTGCCGAAAACAAAGCGGAGCTTAAAAATATGGAAACAGGCGAAAAGAGAAAAATCAATCTTGACAGCCGCTTTGCCGATGAATTCATCGCAGTGTATTGCGATGAAAGCACGACAATATCTTTTTGAGTTTGGAGTTTTGAGTTTGGAGTTTTGAGTTTAGAGTTTAGAGTTT
>DKZT01000012.1:34351-37857 GCA_002493755.1 Ruminococcaceae bacterium UBA7067 | reverse complement strand
GTGAAGAGTGAAGAGTGGAGAGTGTGCAATTTGGAACGAGTTTTTCTTAATTTAAGAGCCGCTTGCGGTGACAACTATAATTCTGCATTTTGCATTATGAATTATGCATTAAATTCAAGGGGGAATTTATATGAATAAAAAGACAGGCTTTATCGGCGCAGGAAATATGGCAACCGCGATAATAAACGGTATGCTCAAGGCAGGAACATCACCCGACAGCTTAGTGGTGTTTGATGTTGACAAGGATAAATGCGCCGTTATGGCTGACAAGGGAATTAAAATCGGCTACAGCGGAGCTGAGGTTATGCAGGAGTGCTATTATACAGTTCTTGCAGTTAAGCCGCAGCAGCTGTCGACTGTTTTGCAAGAGCTTAAGGACGTTTGCAATGACAGCAAGGTTGTTGTGTCGATAGCCGCGGGAATTTCAACAGATTACCTAAGAAAAGGCTTGGGTGTTGATTGTCCTTGCGTTCGTGTAATGCCCAACACTCCGCTTTTGCTCGGCTGCGGCGCAACTGCGCTGAGTAAAACCGATAATGTATCCGATAGTGATTTTGAAGATGTAAAATCAATGTTTCAAAACAGCGGAATTACAGCCGTTATTGATGAGGACAAGATGAACGCAATAATCTCCGTCAACGGCTCAAGTCCTGCGTATTTTTATCTTTTCGCAAAGGCTATGCAGGAGTACGCAGTAGAGCAGGGGATAGACGCCGAAACAGCAATGCAGCTTATCTGCGCTACAATGAAGGGAAGTGCCGAGATGCTTTTAAAAAGCGGTGACGATGCTCAGACCCTTATCAAAAAGGTTTCTTCACCGGGCGGTACAACCCTGAAAGCGCTTGATGTTTTCTATGAGAGCAAAACTGAGCAGACCATAAAGGACGCAATGGAGGCTTGCACAAGGCGTGCAATCGAATTATCGGGAGAATAAGCGTAGCTTTCATATTAAGGCTCTTTATTTCATATTCTTTTACAAAAACAAAAAGGAATGATGAAATGTGAAGGGCCTTTTTTTTATATCAAAGCAGGGCAGACAGAGCCTTCCGAAGGAGCTTGCGTATTACATAAAAAGATACGGACTGATGATTTTTCTTGCGTCATTTCTCTCGGCAGGAATTGTCTGCGGCTGCATTCTGGCGCAGTACGGGGACGAGCAGACGATGAAAAGCCTCGATTTCATTTTTATCAGCAACTTTAAGGGCAGGATAGAGCAGGGCTTTTTTGAGGGCTTTAAGGCTTCAATGAGCGCATATTTTTTATTTTACATAATGTCGCTTCTGCTCGGTCTGTCGCTGTGGGGAATGATAGGCATACCTGCCGTTATGGCGCTTAAGGGAATAGGGGCAGGCTTGTGCGCAGGGTATCTTATCTCTGCTTATTCATTTCAGGGTGCTGTATTTTATGTTATAGTAATGCTGCCCGGACTTTTTCTTTCCTCTCTGTCCTTGATTTTGCAGTGTAAGCATTCATTCCGGCTTTCGCAAAAGCTGTGGAGATTCTTCTCTCCGTTGAAGAAAAATTCAGAGCAGGAGAAGCCTGATATGCTCTCTTTCTTTCAGAAAAGCAGCGTTATCCTGCTTTTAACTGCGGCAGGCGCAATCGTAGACGTGCTTTTTACTGCATTTTTTTCACATATGTTTACATTTACTTAAGTCTGTGATAAAATATTACCGACACTTTTTACAAACGGGGTCATAAAGTATCGCCGAAAAAATCATATGCATTGGCAGAATTTTAATCGGCGTTTACGGGAAAGGAATTCAAAGATGAATAAAGAAAAGAAAAATCATTTGGAGATATTTCAGAAATATCTTCACGCGATACCGCAGCTTGTTTTATCAAACCTTATGTTTGCCATTCCTATGCTGTTGTCAATAGGGCTGGTGTGGATTATTGAAAGCATTACGGCGCAGGTCGTTTTTATTCAGTTTCTGCCGATATTGCTCTTGATGCCGTTTTACTGCGGCTTGTGCAAGATTTCAAAGGATATAGTAATAGGCAAAGAGGTAAGAGGAATAAGGGACTTCTTCAAGGCGGTAAAAGCTAACCTGAAATTTTCAATAATTCACGGTGTTATTTTTTACTTAGTTGCGATGATTGACTATTTTGCACTTTTGTTTTACTATCAGGCAGGAAAATACAACGGAGCTATGTATATAGTGTTCGGCTTGTGTCTGGCTGTTGCGATTGTGTCGGTTTTCTGCTTGTTCTATGTGCCGGTAATAACAGTTACGCTTGATATACCGTTTAAATTTATTTACAAGAATGCGGCTCTTATGTCGATTGGCGAGCTGCCGAAAAACCTGCTTGCCCTGTTTTCGTGCGCAGCCTGCATTGCAATAGTAACAACGCTGTTCTCGTTTACAGGCAACTATGTGGGTGCATTCGTTACGGTATTTATTCTGCTTATAGTTATCCTGCCTGTAACAATGGCTTACTTTATCACGGCTATTATCTACCCGTCCATTGACAAGCTGCTGATTGATAAAAGCGGAAAAAATCTTAAGGAGAGCAACAAGTCGAATCCGGCTGACCGCCGCGAGCTTATACAGTCAATGCTTGAGGAAAATCCGATTGACCCTGCTATTCTTGAGGGCGATGAAAACGAGCTGGTGTTCTACGGCGGCAAGATGATAAAAAGGGCAAAGCTGATTGAAATGTATAAATCGGTGAACGAATAATTATTTTCAGCGCAGTGTAATGCTGCACTATTTTTATATCATCAAATAAAACCCTTTCTTGACTAAAAAGCCTGCGTGATATTGCAAATAGAATTACAAATCCGTAATAAATCCCTATATTTTGCAGGAAATAAGATACAATTATTCATTATGACGGAAAATCTGCCGTTAATTGACAAGAAATTAACAATTTATCCATTGCTTATTTCAAAAAGATGTATTATAATAATAACAAACAAACCCACAATGGGTTGAAAGGGGATATTTTATTATGACAACCAATAAATCAGTTCTTGCTTGGGTCGAAGAAATGAAGAACCTCCTCACTCCCGATGAGGTAGTATGGATCGACGGCTCACAGCAGCAGATTGACGATCTTCGCGCTCAGGCTTGCTCAACAGGCGAGCTTATCAAGCTCAACGAAGAGAAGCTCCCGGACTGCTATCTTCACAGAACAAAGGAAAACGACGTTGCCCGTGTTGAGGGCAGAACCTTTATCTGCTCAAGAAAAGAAGAGGACGCTGGCCCGACAAACAACTGGAAAGATCCGCAGGAAGCATACAAGATGCTCTTTGACATTGCCGCAGGCAGCTACAAGGGCAAGACAATGTATGTTATCCCGTATTCAATGGGTCCTGTTGGCTCACCGCTTGCTCAGATCGGCTACGAGGTAACAGACTCAATCTATGTTGTTCTCAATATGTCAATTATGACCCGTGTAGGACAGGCTGTTGAGGATGTTCTCGGCGACAGCGAAAACTGGATCAAGGGTCTTCACGCTTGCTGCGATATCGACCCTGAGAAGAGATATATCTGCCACTT
>DKZT01000012.1:33894-34034 GCA_002493755.1 Ruminococcaceae bacterium UBA7067 | reverse complement strand
CCGGAGGATAACTATATTATCTCCGTAAACTCTGCTTACGGCGGAAACGTACTCCTCGGCAAAAAGTGCTTCGCACTCAGAATTGCTTCTTACCTCGGCAAGAATGACGAGTGGATGGCTGAGCATATGCTTATCCTCGG
>DKZT01000012.1:33365-33597 GCA_002493755.1 Ruminococcaceae bacterium UBA7067 | reverse complement strand
GGCTGAGCATATGCTTATCCTCGGTATTGAAAACCCGAAGGGTGAGGTTAAGTATGTAAGCGCCGCTTTCCCGTCAGCCTGCGGTAAGACAAACCTTGCAATGCTCATTCCGCCAGAGGGTTACAGAGAGAAGGGCTACAAGGTATGGTGCGTAGGCGATGATATCGCCTGGATGCGCAAGGGTCCGGACGGCAGACTCTGGGCTATCAACCCCGAAAACGGCTTCTTCGGC
>DKZT01000012.1:0-33060 GCA_002493755.1 Ruminococcaceae bacterium UBA7067 | reverse complement strand
AAACGGCTTCTTCGGCGTTGCTCCGGGTACAAACGAGAAATCAAACCCGAACGCTCTTGCTTCAACAAGAAAGGGCACAATCTTTACAAACGTAGCACTCAACAATGACGATATGACAGTTTGGTGGGAGGGTCTTGACAAGAACCCGCCTGAAAATGCAACAGACTGGAAGGGCAACCCCTGGAACNNCGCCTGCGGCAAGACCAACCTGGCTATGATGATCCCCCCCGAGGGCTACCGCGAGAAGGGCTACAAAGTTTGGACTGTGGGCGATGACATCTCCTGGATGCGCCAGGGCCCCGACGGCCGCCTGTACGCCATCAACCCGGAGAACGGCTTCTTCGGCGTGGCTCCCGGCACCAACATGAAGTCCAACCCCAACGCCCTGATCTCCACCCAGAAGGGCACCATCTTCACCAACGTGGCCCGCAACCTGGACGACAACACCGTGTGGTGGGAGGGCTTGGACAAGAATCCCCCCGAGAACGCCGTGGACTGGAAGGGCAACCCCTGGAACGGCAAAACATCAACAGAGAAGGGCGCTCACCCGAACAGCCGCTTCACAGCTCCTGCTCAGAACTGCCCGTGCATCAGCCCCGAGTTCAACAGCACATCAGGTGTGCCGATTTCTGCTATCATCTTCGGCGGCAGACGCGCTCAGACAACTCCGCTTGTATACCAGTCAAGAGATTGGGATAACGGTGTATTCGTTGGCTCAATTATGGCTTCTGAAACAACTGCAGCAGCAACAGGCGCAGTAGGCGTTGTTCGCCGTGACCCGATGGCTATGCTTCCGTTCTGCGGCTATCATATGGGTGACTATTTCGGACACTGGTTCGAGATGGGCGAAATCCTCGGAGACAAGGCTCCGAAGATCTTCAATGTAAACTGGTTCCGTCTTGATGACGAGGGTCACTTCCTCTGGCCCGGCTTCGGCGACAACTTCCGTGTTCTTGAGTGGATTATCAAGAGATGTGAGGGTGAGGCTGACGCTCAGGAAACAGCAATCGGCTATGTTCCGCACGCTGACGACATCAACCTTGAGGGTCTTGATATGGACAAGAAGGTTCTTGAGGACATTCTCTATGTTGACAATGAGAAGTGGCTCAAGGAAACTGAGGGCATCGAGGAATTCTACAAGAAGTTCGGCGACAAGCTTCCGCAGAAGCTCGCGGACCAGCTCGCTGCTCTTAAGGAAAGACTTTCAAAATAAGCTTAATATAAGACTTGTTTCGGGCTGCCGCAAAGGCAGCCCGTTTTTGTCGGGTTTAAATTAAGTTTATGTCTTAAAACTCCTTGACAAGCAATAAAATCTTTGCTATATTAATGAAGATAAAATTCATATGTAAAGGCTATGATTAAGACAGTAACCCGTCCTTGAAAATCACAGAGAGTCTGCGTACGGTGAAAGCAGATATGAGTAAAATTCGGGCGAAAATCACTTATGAGCCGCATATGCGAAAGCGAGTAGTATATGCCGCAGTCCTGCGTTACGGGCGCACTTTTGGGAATAAGCTTTTGCTTATATCTTTATTCCAAACAGGTGGTTTATGAGGTTTCAGTCTCATCCTATACGGATGGGACTTTATTTTTTAGAGGAGGTTTTTGCAATGTATAACAAGGTTTCGTCAAATCTCAACTTTGTTGAAAGAGAGCAGGAAACAGAAAAGTTCTGGAAAGATAACAAAATCTTTGAAAAATCAATGCAGGCTCGTGAGGGTGCTCCGACCTACACCTTTTATGACGGTCCGCCGACAGCTAACGGCAAGCCGCATATCGGTCACGTTCTGACAAGAGTTATCAAGGACACCATACCGAGATACAAGACAATGAAGGGCTATATGGTGCCGAGAAAAGCAGGCTGGGATACTCACGGACTTCCTGTTGAGCTTGAGGTTGAAAAGCTTTTGAATATCGACGGCAAGGAGCAGATTGAGTCCTACGGTCTTGCTCCGTTCATCGACAAATGCAAGGAAAGCGTTTGGAAATATAAGGGTATGTGGGAGGAATTCTCAGGCTGTGTTGGCTTCTGGGCAGATATGGATAACCCCTATGTTACTTATCACGATGATTATATCGAGTCCGAGTGGTGGGCGTTAAAGCAAATCTGGGACAAAAAGCTCCTCTACAAAGGCTTCAAGATTGTTCCTTACTGTCCGCGCTGCGGAACTCCGCTTTCATCACACGAGGTTGCTCAGGGCTATAAGGACGTAAAAGAGCGTTCCGCTGTTGTTCGCTTTAAGGTTAAGAATGAGGACGCATACATTCTTGCCTGGACAACAACACCTTGGACTCTTCCGTCAAACGTAGCGCTTTGCGTTAATCCAGACGAGGACTATGTAAAGGTAAAAACAGCAGATGGCTACACATATTATCTCGCTGAAGCACTGGCTGAAACAATACTCGGCGGCGACAAGCCGACTGCACCGTATGAGGTAGTAGAAACCTACAAGGGCAAGGAGCTTGAATACAAGGAATATGAGCCGCTGTTTGACGGCGCAAATGAAATCATTGCAAAGCAGCACAAAAAGTCGCACTTTGTAACCTGTGACGGCTATGTAACACTCACAGACGGTACAGGCGTTGTTCACATTGCTCCTGCATTCGGTGAGGACGACGCAAAGGTCGGCAGAAATTACGATTTGCCTTTTGTTCAGCTTGTTGACGGCAAGGGTAATATGACTAAGGAAACACCGTATGAGGGCGTTTTCTGCAAGGATGCAGATAAGCTTGTGCTTGTTGACCTTGAGAAAAAGGGTCTGCTCTTTGACGCTCCGAAGTTTGAGCATAGCTATCCGCACTGCTGGCGCTGCGACACACCGCTTATCTATTATGCTCGTGAGTCTTGGTTCATCAAGATGACGGCAGTTAAGGACGATTTGATTAAGAACAACAACACCGTAAACTGGATTCCTGAGTCAATCGGTAAGGGCCGTTTCGGCGACTGGCTTAACAATGTGCTTGACTGGGGCGTTTCACGTAACAGATACTGGGGTACGCCGCTGAATATCTGGGAATGCGAATGCGGTCATCAGCACTGCGTCGGCAGCCGTCAGGAGCTTTTTGAAATGAGCGGAAACGAGGCTGCAAAGACAGTTGAGCTTCACCGCCCGTATATAGATGAAATTACTATCACCTGTCCGCATTGCGGAAAGCCTATGCACAGAGTACCCGAGGTTCTCGACTGCTGGTTCGACTCAGGCGCAATGCCGTTTGCACAGCATCACTATCCGTTTGAAAATAAAGAGCTGTTTGAGCAGCAGTTCCCTGCTGACTTTATCTCAGAGGCTGTTGACCAGACAAGAGGCTGGTTCTATACTCTGCTTGCCGAGTCAACCCTGCTGTTTGATAAAGCTCCGTACAGAAATGTAATCGTTCTCGGTCACGTTCAGGACGAAAACGGACAGAAAATGTCAAAGTCAAAGGGCAATGCCGTTGACCCGATGGAGGCACTCAAGAAGCACGGCGCAGATGCAATCCGCTGGTACTTCTCTTCAAACAGCGCACCGTGGCTGCCTAACAAATTCCACGATAAGGCAGTTATTGAGGGTCAGCGCAAGGTGCTTTCAACTCTCTGGAACACTTACGCTTTCTATATTCTCTATGCCGATATTGACAAGTTCAACCCGAACGATTACAAGCTTGAATACGACAAGCTCTCCGTAATGGATAAATGGCTGTTGTCAAGGCTTAATTCAACTGTAAAGAGCGTTGATGAAAACCTTTCAAACTATCGTATTCCTGAAACCACAAGAGCAATCCAGACCTTTATTGACGAGATGTCAAACTGGTATGTAAGACGCTCAAGAGCAAGATTCTGGAGCAAGGGAATGGAGCAGGATAAGATTAACGCTTATATGACTCTCTACACCTCACTGTTCACAATCTGCAAGGCTTCAGCTCCGATTATCCCGTTTATTACTGAGGATATTTATCAGAATATCGTGAGAAGCGTTGACAAGAACGCTCCCGAGAGCATTCACCTGTGCGACTTCCCTGCATATGACGAGTCTCTTATTGATGCACAGCTTGAAATCGATATGGAGCATCTGCTTGACGCCGTTGTACTCGGCCGTTCCTGCAGAAATTCCTCAAATATCAAGACAAAGCAGCCTGTTGCAAAAATGTATATCAAGGCTGACTGGCAGCTGTCTGAGTTCTACACCGATATTATCGCCGGCGAGCTTAATGTTAAGAGCGTTGCGTTCGCTTCTGATGTAAGCGAATTTACCTCATATTCGTTCAAGCCGCAGCTGCGAACAGTCGGCCCGAAATACGGCAAGCTGCTCGGCGGCATCAAGGCTTACTTAAGTGAGGTTGACGGCAGCGCCGCAATGGCACAGCTTAAAGCAGAGGGCGCTTTAAAGTTTGAAGTAAACGGAGAACCGGTTGAGCTTACAGAGGAGGATTTGCTCATCAGCTCACAGGAGAAGTCGGGCTATGTAAGCGCAAGCGACAACGACTTAACCGTTGTTATCGACACAAACCTCACACCCGAGCTTATCGAGGAGGGCTTTGTTCGTGAAATCATCAGCAAGATTCAGACAATGCGTAAGGAAGCAGGCTTTGATGTTGTCGATTCGATAAAGGTTTATGTGTCTGACAACGAAAAAATTGCCGGCATTATGACAAAGAACGCCGATAAGATTAAATCAGAGGTTCTTGCAACCGAGCTTATTCTTAACGATACAAAGGGCTATGAAAAGCAGTGGAGCGTAAACGGCGAGGAGGTTACAATAGCCGTTGAGAAAAACGCTTAAACCGAAAACAGAATAAATAGTGGAGAGTGAGGTGATTGTTGTCACCGCTGAACGCTACTTTTTCACTACAAAAAAGCCGGCAGATTAGTCTGTCGGCTTAAAATGCTGTTATGATATTTTTCATTTAATTTTACGCAGCTTAAGAATACTTTTTTTCATTCTTACATAAATTTTTGTATATCATTCATCAACAAGATTCGAAAGCTTTTTAATACAGTTCTCGCAAATATTTTTACCCTTATAGCTCGATATGTTCTCTACACCGCCGCAAAAAATGCAGGACGGATTGTACTTTTTCATCATAATTCCATTTTCGTCTGTGAAGATTTCAACTGCGTCGCCTTTATTGAGATCATAGGTTTTTCTTACCGGTGCCGGTATAACGATTCTGCCGAGATTATCGATGTTACATAGGAATCCTGCCGGTTTCATTTTATCATCCTTTCTTTGGATTCTGCTTTTGCAGTAATTTGTAGTAATTATACCAATTTATGGCATAAATGTCAAGCGAAATCGCAAAAATAAATGATATATCGGTGATTTTATGATGAATTATATCTGGTCGGGGATAATATTGTTGAGTGTTGTCTATTCTTTGTTCACAGGAGGGGCGGCAGCACTTACCAACAGCGTAATGGAGGGCGCAAAGAGTGCGCTGGCACTTATTGCCGCAACAGCCGGAATGATGTGCTTTTGGTCGGGTATTATGGAGATAGCGCAATCAAGCGGCATAACCTCGGCTGTGTCGAGACTGTTCAAGCCTGTTTACAGGCTATTAATGCCCGACCTCGCCGATAATGAGGAAATATCCTCAGCTGTTTCTATGAATGTTTCGGCAAATCTTCTGGGACTGGGAAATGCCGCAACTCCGCTGGGACTTCGTGCAATGAGCCTTATGCACGCTGAAAACGGAGCAAATTCTGCGAGTAATTCAATGGTAATGTTCGTTGTGCTTAATACAGCCTCTCTTCAGCTTGTGCCGACAACCGTTGCGGTATTGCGTGCGGAAAACGGCAGCACCGACCCGATGGGAATAATAACAAACGTCTGGCTTTGCTCGGCAGCCGCACTGATAGTCGGAATCTGCAGTGCTAAGCTTTTAGAAAACAGGAGAGGTAGGCTGTGAATATAGGGATATATGTAATTCCTGTTGTACTTACAATAATAATAGGAACAGGCATTATAAAACATCTGCCTGTGTTTGAGCTTTTCCTTAAGGGGGCAAGGCAGGGGATAGCCTCGGTTTTCAAGATAATTCCGTCTATCCTTGCTCTTGTCTGCGCCGTTACAATGCTGCGCTCAAGCGGTCTGCTTGACGCTCTGATAAGCCTTGCCTCGCCCTTGCTTGAGCCGCTCGGCTTTCCGCCTGAGCTTCTGCCTTTATCATTGTTACGCCCTGTGTCGGGCAGCGGCTCTCTTGCGGTGCTCAACGATATTTACAAAAACTACGGCGCAGACAGCTTTATCGGAAAAGCCGCAAGCGTTATGATGGGCTCAACCGAAACCACCTTTTACGCAATCGCCGTATATTTCGGCAGCGTAGGCATAAGCAAAACCCGCCACACCGTTCCCTGTGCGCTTATGGCGGATTTCACGGGAATGGTTATGGCGGTGCTGTCATCAAGGCTGTTTTAGCCGCGATTATTTGCTGCTGTCCTGCGTCTTTTTCAGCCGCAGTACCTTGTGCATCAGTGCCTTGGCGTTGAACGGAATAAGCGGATAGAGATAGCTCTTGCCTGATATTGTTTTGTTTGTAATTGTAATCACAAACACTATAATAAAGCCGCCGATGAATCCGAAGATACCGAATAGCTGTGTTGTAATAAGCAGGATAACACGCATAAATTTCAGCGCATAGCTCAGCTCATAGCTCGGCTGAGAATAGTTCGCAACTGCTACAAACGCCATATATAATATCGCTTCACTGCAAAACCAACCCGAGGACACCGCAAAGTCACTCAGCGCAATCGCACCGATGATGCTCAGTGCGGTGCTGAGCGAAGACGGTGTGTTGAGCGAGGCGAGCCGCAAGCCGTCAATAGCAATTTCAAGTATAATAAGCTGCCAGAATATAGGTACATTGACAGGGTCCTTTGGCAGGACAAATTGCAGTGCGGCAGGCAGTGCATCGGGATATTTCAGAGTAAGCAGCCACAGCGGAGTAATTATAAGCGTTGAAAAGGTGACGACATATCTTGCCAGTCTGAGATATGTGCCTGTAATGGGAGAGAAGTAATAATCGTCAGCCTCCTCCATAACATCAAAGATTGAGGTCGGCAGAACTAGCGCAGACGGAGAGTTGTCAACCAATATAATGATGTTTCCCTCTAAAATCGCCGAAGCCGCCGAGTCGGGGCGTTCTGTGTATTTAATTTTCGGAAAGGGATTGTACCATCTTTTGCCGAATAACAGCTCGACTAAGCTCTGCTGATTCATAGTCAGCGAGTCACACGCAAGCTCACTCAGCGATTTTTCAAGCTTTTTTACAAGCCTTTCATCTGCTCTGCCGTCCATATAAAGCAGCGCAACGTCCGTCTTTGAGCTTTTGCCAATTACAAACGGCGTAACCCTCAGCTGAGGAGAGCGTATTCTCCTGCGTACAAGCGCAGTGTTTGAAATCAGCGTTTCAACAAAGCCGTCGTGACTTCCTCGCAGTACCTTGTCCTTTTCAGGCTCTGCTGTGTCACGCTGTGGGTATGACCTGCCGTCAATCAGTATTGCCTGTGTAAAGCCGTCAATAAGCAGTGCCGATACGCCTGATAAAACAGCTGTGGCTATCTTAGCCTCGTCCTCCTGTGTTTCGGCTTCAATGTAGGGCATACAGCACTTGAGAAAGGTGTCTGCGCTTTGCATAAAGCTTTCGTCCTTAACGGAATACAAAAACTCCATAACCTTTTCCATTACGCTGTCCTTGACAAGTCCGTCTACAAAATAAAGCCTTGCCTTTTTTCCGTTAATCACAAGCGCACGGCTGATTATATCAAAGCTGTTTTTATCCCCGAGTGTCTGCTCCATTATCATTTCGTTGCTTTTTATCTCAGAGCAAAGAGCCATTATATCTCCTCCGATAAATATTTATCGGTATTGTTAGCATATTTTGCCTTGATATACACCCAATTATTGCTCGGGAAATAATTCGGCTAAAATATTGTTTTGTGTTGTCGAAGTGTGTTATACTAATATCATTAAAAATTACAGGATGAGAAAAATGGACAGTATAAAAATAGATTTAGGACAGTGGAACGGTGTTTTTGCCGTTCCGAATTCGGTTGTAGACGAGCATATCAAGCTTTCAAGCGGAGTACAGCTTAAGGTACTGCTGTATATTCTGCGCCACAGCGGCGAGGAGATAAGCGTGGAAAAAATCGGCGAGGTGCTGTCAATGCACCCTGCTGATATTGCCGACAGCGTGAATTTCTGGGTAGGCTGCGGCTTGCTTGCAAAAGAGGAGGGTACGCTTACTCCACGGGCAGTAGAAGCTAAAACCGACAACAGCACGGCGGCGTTTGCACAGCCACAGCAGCAGATACAGCAGCCACAGCAGCAGCCTGCCGAGCCTCAGCGCAGACCCACACGACCGCCGAGACCGACAGGACCTTACATAGCCGAAAGGGTGCTGAAGGACAAGGAGTTTGCGTATCTGGCAGAGGAAGCGCAGACGATTATCGGCAAGCCGCTTTCAACGGGGGATTTGGGAATACTGCTTAATTTGCACGATATGGACGGACTGCCTGTTGATGTTATCACAATGCTTATGCAATTCTGCGTCAGCCGAGAAAAATTCGGTATGAAATACATAGAGAGCGTTGGAATTTCGTGGGCACAGCAGGGCGTTGATAATGTTGCAAAGGCAGAGGAAAAAATCAGGGAATACTCTCAGCAGCGCAGTGCGTGGGGTACGGTGAGTGAGATTTTCGGGATAAAAACCGTAGGCTCGCCGACCAAAAATCAGCTTGAAATTTCCAACCGCTGGCTCAATGAATGGGGCTTCAAGCGTGACGCAATACGTCTGGCTTATGAAACCTGTGTTGACAAAAAGGGCGAATACAATCTGCGCTATATTGACGGTATCATAAAAAAATGGCATAAAAGCGGAGTTTATACGGTAAAAGAAATAAATCAGCTTCAGAATACTGAGGTTAATAACAAAACCGGCAATACACGCAAAACCTCATATGATCTGGCTCAGATAGAAAGCCTTGATGAATTTAAGTAGAGGGTGAAAAAATGGGTTACAGTAAAAGCGTTTATGAAAGAGCAGACAGAATATTAAGCGAGCGCAGGCTTAAGGCTGAGCGTGATGCCGAGAGAAAGCAGAGTGCATTTTATGCCTCAAACCCAAGAGCCCGTGAGATTGAGGAGGAGCTAACGCATACCTTTACAAATATTGCAAGAGCAACTCTGAAAGGTGACCACAACAGACTTCTTGAAATAAAAAAGAAAAATCAGGAGCTTCAAAAGGAGCTTAGTAAGGTTTACAGTGAAGCAGGAGTATCGCAGGACGATTTATTGCCGAAATATACCTGCAAAGCGTGTTCCGACAGGGGCAATGTCGATGGAATAGCCTGCGACTGTTATATCAATCTTATAAAGCAGATTGCCTGCGATGACCTCAACCGCCGTTCACCGCTGTCGCTCTCGGATTTTGACAGCTTCGATCTGTCATATTATCCCGAGGACTGCCGCCAGAAGATGAGCAATATATTTGGTTACTGCCGCTTATATGCAGAAAGCTTCAGCGGTGACAGCGACAGCCTGATTATGACGGGCGGCACAGGACTGGGAAAAACACACCTTGCGCTTGCTATTGCAAACGAGGTTATAAAAAAGGGCAAAGGCGTAATTTACACCTCTGCGCCGGATATGGTTGCGGCTCTTGAGGCACTTCAGTTCAGCAGAGGAATTCGTGATGATGAAATAACGCCGCAGTTACTCAGCGACTGCGATTTGCTGATAATAGACGACCTCGGAACGGAATTTCTCACAAGCTTTTCAAAGGGCGCTGTCTACAATGTTTTCAATTCACGGATAACCAGGGGCAAGCCTACGGTTATAAGCACGAATTTGTCGCTTGCAGAGCTTGAAACAAATTATTCCGACCGCTTTGTTTCACGAGTTACGGGTTATTGCCGCAGACTGCATTTTGAAGGCAGTGATATAAGAATCCTAAAAAAGATGCGAGCAATGAAGGGATAAAACATAAAAAAGAACTTAATATATCAAGCAAAGAGCCGTTAAGCGATACGGCTCTTTTTGCGCCGCTGAATATAATCAGACCTTAAAAATTTACTTGACAATCGAATAAATTTGTTGTACTCTATATACATAGAAAACCGAGGTATATAGATTTTCTATGTATATAGAATTCGTTTTTTCTGTCTGCAAATGAGAGTGAATCTTAACTTAAAGCGGCATTATTGCGGAAAAAGAGGTGCTTAAATGGACAACAAATTTTTAAACAGAGTAACCGAGCTGATACGGGACAAAGGTGTAGGTAAGCTTATAAGTGCCGAGCTTGAAAGCCATCTGCTCGATAAAATCGACTATTACACCGAAATCGGCTACAGCCGAGAAGAGGCTGTAAAGAAAGCAACCGAGGAGATGGGTGACCCCGATGACACAGCCGTTCCGCTGAATTCACTGCATAAAAGAGGAATAGGAAAGAATATCCGGAGTATAATCACCGCTGTATTTGCCGTGCTTATTGCGCTCTTAAGCTTTAACATTATCCCGATTGAGCATCTTTTTCGCTACGGCGATGAAAGCTATTCAATCGTTCATTCCGTGTCAGTCGATTTTTTATCGCTATTTATCTGTGCGGCGTATCTGCTTTTGCTTTACAAAGCATACAAGCATAAAAATATTGTTTCTGCGGCGTTTATTTTGATGTCCTTGCTTGTGATTGCTTTTGCGTATTTCCCCAATATGAATTACCCTGCATTTCAGTTTTCACTGTTCCAGCCCTTGTTTTATCCTGCGGCTATGATAAGTATGCACGGGTTATCCGCATTTTACAACAGTATTTTCGGCTACGGCTATATACCCGACTCCGACAGATTATTCTATAATTGCGGTGCGGTTGTTATGTATCTGATATTGCTTACGGCTTCAGTCACGCTGTTTATTGCAATTCTGCGCCAGAGTAAAATGAAAAAGGTTTGCAGGCTGTGGCTTCCGATAAAAATTGCAAAGCCTGTTCTAAGTTTATTTATACTTATTGATTTGCTTGTGCTGAGCCTTGCAACCGTTCCTGCTCTGACAAGCTTAGACGAAAAACGAGATGAAATGCAGACAGCGAAGGAGAGGGCGATTCAATATGTAATCAATGCAGATTTATCAAACGGAACAGAGGATTTCAACAATGAGCTTTTGAAAGACGGATATGAATATTACTTCAATGAGGACAATATATGGCAAAGCGGTCAGAAAACACTGCACAGCGGCTTTAACGATTCGCTTATTATTACTGCACCGTTTGATGAGGGTAAGTTTGCAGTCTGTTGCCTTACGGACCTTGACAAAAATTATGTTCTGACAAGAGGTGATTATTGTCTTACAGAAGAGGAGCGAGAGCTGGTTAAAACAAATATGACTCTTGATGAATTTATGTCTCTCGGCTTACATAAAAAGGCTGCAATGGTGGAAAAGTCAGTCTATCCGGACGCCTACCCCGGCGAAAAAGGTCAAATTACAATAGAGTTCTCGTTTGATTTGTCCGGCGAAGGCTTTAACGGTTATACATATAATTTTGACTATAATTCAAAAGACCAAAAATACTATATGACAGGGTCAGAGAAAATGCTGTCTGATGAAGAAATACAGGCTTTATATGATGAAATGATGAATCAGGAAATAAACGATGAAATGTTGACCGATTATAATTAACTTAAGAAACGGAGTGTTTTAAATGAAAATCAGTAAGGAGCTTATCAAGGGCAGTACATCAATGCTCGTTATGAGCGTTTTAAAAGGAAACGACCTTTACGGCTACAAAATCATCAAGGAGCTTGAATTGCGCAGTGAAAGCGTGTTTGAGCTTAAGGAGGGTACGCTTTACCCGATTCTTCACGCACTGGAGCAGGAGGGCTTTCTTGAAAGCTACTGGGAGGAGTATGACGGCAGAAAGCGCAAGTATTATCACCTCACCCGTAAGGGGGAAAAGCAGCTTGAAGACAAGCAAAAGGAGTGGAAGCTGTTTTCAGGGTCAGTCGAAAAGGTTCTGGAAACGCAGTTTGCTTAACGGCTTTTCGTGAAGTTTTTCTGAAACATATTAAAACGCAGCATTGCTTAAGCGTGTGATTGCTTAAACAATGCTGCGTTTTTAGCATAGTAGGGAGTGGACAGTGAACGTTGTACAACCTCGTTTCGGGTTACGCATTTGCCGCTCATTTCTTTATTTAAAGAGCCGATTGCGGCTCTTACCAAATTTATTCACTATTCTTTTTTCTTTATTCTTTAGCACCGCTTAGCGGTGCATATCTTCACTCTTAGCTTTGCTCTCTACTTCAAAAATCCAAACTTCAAATAATTAATGTGCCGTCTGTATTCCGCCGTTGCCTCCTGCTTTGTGATGTTACCGTCAAAATATGACGAGATGTATTTTATTGTCATTATGTTCATCAGCATAGCGAGCATCAGCACGTCCTCGCGGTTGTCCGTTGCAAGGCTTTGCGTGTCAAAATTTTCAAAAAATCCGAAATTATCAGCAATCTCCTCGTCAAGCTCGTCCTTGGTTGACAAGCCGTTGAATAGCGACACAGTTTTTTCCTTGAAAATCTTAATAAGGTCAAATGACTTTATGTTCTGGAGCATCTGCTTTACAAGCGGCTCGTTCTCTGTACCCTTGATTGAAAGATAATATTGAAACCGTGCGTCAAAAACGGTGAAAATATCCTGCTTTTCCTCAATGGAGTTCATATAGCTGTCAAACTCGTTTTGGATTTTAACAAGATAAATGTAGGAGTATAAGTCAGCCTTGTTTTTAAAGTAATAGTAAAAACCGCTTCGTGATATTCCTGCGGCGGCTGCGATTTTAAATACCGATACCTTATCATACGGTGTTGATGAAAATTCCTCCACCGCTGCGTCAATAAGCTTATTCTTCTTGCTTTGCTTAAGCTGTAAAAATGCTTCAGTAGGCATTTTATCCCTCCTCAGACACAGTGTCAAATTTTCTAAATTATATGCTCATTATTTAAGACTGTCAAGAAAATAAGCGTTAATTAATATAAATTTACAGATTGGTAATATAATGTCGTTTTATCGCTCGGCAAAAGTCTTGAAGAAAGAAGAAATTTGTGATATTATAATCTTTAAGTTTAATAGAATGGAGTACAAGCGACTTGAGCGAAAAAGAAACATTTCTCGATACTCAAAATGAATATATAAACCTGGTTGCCGAGATAATGCAGATAAGGGCGATAGGTGAGACGCCGATGGCGTATATCCGCACCTACGGCTGTCAGCAGAATGTTGCAGACAGCGAAACCATAAAGGGTATGCTTGCACAAATGGGATACGGCTTTACCGATACGCCCGAAAACGCCGATTTTATCCTCTTTAATACCTGCGCCGTGCGTGAACACGCAGAGGATCGTGTTTTCGGCAATGTCGGCGCAATCAAGGCTATCAAGAGAAAGCACCCGACTGCTCTCATTGCCCTTTGCGGCTGTATGATGGAGCAGGAGCATATCGCACAGCGGATATACAAGAGCTTTCCGTTTGTCGGTCTTGTGTTCGGCACTCACTGCCTGCACGAATTTCCGAAAATGCTTTACAACAGCCTGCTTACGGGCAAGCGGCAGTTTATAAGAAACAATGACGATTTGCTCGTACACGAGGGTATGCCGAAGCTTCGGGACGGTCAGTTCAAGGGATGGCTGCCGATAATGTACGGCTGTGACAACTTCTGCTCCTACTGTATTGTGCCTTATGTAAGGGGCAGGGAGAGAAGCCGAAAGAGCGAGGATATACTAAAAGAGGCAAGGGAGCTTATCGGCAGCGGCTATAAGGATATAACTCTGCTGGGGCAGAATGTAAATTCCTACGGCAAGGGACTTGACGAGGATATAACCTTTGCTCAGCTTCTGAAAAAAATAGACGCAATCGACGGCGATTATGTACTGCGCTTTATGACCTCGCACCCGAAGGACTGCACAAAGGAGCTTATCGACACAATAGCCGAAAGCCGCCATATATCAACTCACCTGCACCTGCCGTTCCAGTCGGGCAGCAACAGGATTTTAAAGCAGATGAACAGGCGGTATACAAGGGAAAAGTACCTTGAAATCGTAAATTACGCAAAAGAGAAAATCCCGAATGTTTCGCTTACAAGCGATATAATAGTAGGCTTCCCCGGAGAGACCGAGGAGGACTTTCAGGACACGCTTTCTCTTATTGAGGAGGTAGGCTTTACCTCGCTGTTCACCTTTATTTACTCAAAGCGCGTCGGAACGCCTGCCGCTAAAATGGAGGATCCAACAACAGATGAGGAAAAATCAGACCGCTTTCAGCGACTGCTTAAGCTGCAGGAGAAAATTGCCGCACAGCGCTGTGCCGAAATGGTAGGAACAACGCAGAGGGTGTTGTTTGAGGAAAAAACAAAAAAGGACGGCATACTCGGCGCCCGAACCTCGGGCAATATTGTTGTGGAGGTTCCTGCTGACGAGAAATTAATCGGCAACTTCGGCGAGGTTGAGATTACAGAAGCAGGAAACTGGATTTTAAAGGGTAAAATAAAAGGAGTTTAGAGTTTGGAGTTTTGAGTTTGGAGTTTGGAGTTTAGAGTTTAGAGTTTGGAGTTTTGAGTTTAGAGTTAAGATTTGAACCCATCCAAACAATATGTACTATTACAAATTCGGAGCGTAGCGACCATTAATTCTGCATTCCGAATTCCGAATTCCGCATTAAATTAAGGCTTAGCTTACTAAATGGGCTAACCATAAAATAAATTAACACCGAAAGGAAGATAAAAATGGATATTATCACAATGGCAAGAGAGTTAGGACACGCAATTCAGAATGAGGACGCATATATAAAGCTTCAGGTTGCACAGCAAAACAGCGATAACGATAAGGAGCTTCAGGACTTAATCGGCGAGTTCAATCTCAAGAGAATGTCAATCAACAACGAGGCGCAGAAGAGCGACCGTGACGATGAAAAGCTTCAGAAGCTCAATACAGAGATGCGTGAGGTATATGCAAAAATTATGCAGAATGAAAATATGAACGCATATAACGACGCTAAAGAAGCTCTTGATTCAATACTCCAAAGAGTGCTTACTATCATCAGCAACAGTGCTAACGGCGAGGACCCCGACACAACCGACTATTCTCCTAGCTGTACCGGCAGCTGCTCAAGCTGCGGCGGCTGTCACTAAGAGAGAAAAGTGAAGAGCTGCACCTTATGCGGCTTCAATCTCATTGAATAACATTTAACTAATATCGAGAGGTGAAAACAATGGCAGAGCTTTCTCCTATGATGAAGCAGTATCTTCAGATTAAAGAGGAAAACAAGGATTGTATACTGTTTTTCAGGTTAGGCGATTTTTATGAAATGTTCTTTGATGACGCCAAGCTTGCGTCTAAGGAGCTGGAGCTTACTCTTACGGGCAGAGATTGCGGTCAGGAGGAGCGCGCGCCGATGTGCGGCGTACCGTTCCATAGCTGTGAGGGCTATATCGCCCGTCTTGTAGCCAAGGGGTATAAGGTTGCGATATGCGAGCAGATGGAAGACCCTGCAACGGCAAAGGGTCTTGTCAAGCGTGATATAGTAAGAATCATTACCCCGGGTACGGTTATGGAAAGCAGTATGCTTGACGAGGCGAAGAATAACTTTATCGCCTGCTGTTATGCCGAGAACACCTCGATAGGCGTGTGCTTTGCCGATATTTCAACGGGCGAGCTTCACTGCACGCAGATAAGCGGAGATAATTCGTTTGACTCGCTCAAGAATGAGCTTTTTCGTTTCTCTCCCAGAGAAATTCTTATCGGCGGCGACATCGTAAGCTTCAGCGGTCTGCCTGCGCTGATTCGTGACAAGCTCTCAGCAGGTGTTGAAATGCTTGAGGACGAAAAGTTCGATTACGATAATGCGCTTGCTACGGTGAACCGTCAGTTCGGCAGTGAACAGGCGCAGGAGCTTATCGCTCAGAATTACCGTGTTGTTATTTCATCTCTCGGTGCGCTTATCGACTATCTGCTCTTAACGCAGAAAAACGGCTTGGAGCGTATAAACAAAATTGATTTTTACCTTGAAAATCAGTTTATGAACCTTGACTTCAACACAAGACGAAACCTTGAGCTTCTGGAAACTATGCGGAGCAAGGAGAAAAAAGGCTCGCTTTTGTGGGTGCTTGACAGGACAAAAACGGCGATGGGCAAGCGCCTTATCAGAAATTGGATTGAAAAGCCGCTTGTAAGCTGTGCCTCAATCATAAAGCGGCAGAATGCCGTTGACGAGCTGTATTCCGATACGCTCAAAAGGCTTGACCTTGTAAATGCGTTAAACGGTGTTTTTGACATTGAAAGACTGATGACAAGGATTGTCTACGGAAGCGCAAACGGGCGAGAGCTTCGCAACCTGTGCGCCGCCCTGCAGTGCATTCCCGAGATAATCTCAATTATCGGGGAAGTCAGCTCTCCGCTTTTAAAGGAGCTTTTAAGCCGGCTTGACTCTCTTGAGGACATAACCACGCTTATTGACAGCGCTATCGTTGACGAGCCGCCGTTTTCACTGCGTGAGGGCGGCATAATAAAAGAGGGCTACAACGAACAGCTCGATGTTCTCAGAAACGATATGAATAACTCGTCCTCAATACTTTCACAAATTGAGGCAAGGGAGAGGGAAAAAACCTCTATCCCGAAATTAAAGGTAGGCTACAACAGGGTATTCGGATATTATATTGAGGTGTCAAACTCATATAAAAATCTTGTGCCCGAGGAATATATAAGAAAACAAACGCTTACAAACTGTGAGCGTTACATAACGCAGGAGCTTAAGGACATAGAGGGCAGAATTCTCGGCGCAAAGGAGCGTTCCTTCGGGCTTGAATACAAGCTTTTTGAGGAGGTAAGAACCAAGGTCGCCGATAACCTTGAACGAATCCAGAATACGGCTTCAGCAATAGCAAACATTGATGTGCTTGCTTCCCTGGCAGGCGTTGCGGCGGATAACCGCTACTGCAAGCCGAATATTTCCTTAAGCGGCGGCATTCGCATTAAGGAGAGCCGACACCCTGTGGTGGAACAGCTCATCAGAGGTGCGCCGTTTGTTCCGAATGATGTTTTGCTCGACAGCGGCGACAACACCGTTGCAATCATCACAGGACCGAATATGGCTGGTAAATCAACCTATATGCGCCAGGTGGCTCTGATTGTTCTTATGGCGCAGATCGGCTCGTTCGTGCCTGCCGCCAGTGCCGATATTGAAATCTGCGACAGCATATTTACACGCGTCGGTGCGTCCGATGACCTTGCTTCGGGACAGTCAACCTTTATGGTTGAGATGAGCGAGGTAGCCTCTATCGTTAAAAACGCAACCTCGAAAAGCCTGCTGATTTTAGATGAAATCGGCAGAGGTACCTCAACCTATGACGGTATGAGCATTGCAAGGGCGGTTCTTGAATATGTTGCAAACAAGAAAAAGCTTGGCGCAAAAACTCTGTTTGCAACGCACTATCACGAGCTGAGCGTTATGGAGGATATCCTTGACGGCGTTAAAAACTACAACATAGCCGTTAAAAAGCGCGGCGATGACATAACCTTCCTGCGCCGCATTGTACCCGGAGGAACGGACGACAGCTACGGCATTGAGGTAGCGAAGCTTGCAGGAGTGCCGGAATGGATTATCAGGCGTGCAAAGCAGATACTAAAGGAGCTTGAAAACGGCGACATAAAGCAGGAAAGCAAGTCGAAGCCTAAAAAAGAGGCTGAAACCGAACAGCTGTCACTGTTCTCGGGCGGTAATCCTGCGATTGAGGAAAAGTTGAAATCAATCGACATCAACACGCTTACGCCGATTGAGTCTATGAATATCCTCTTTGAGCTTATTAAAATGTGTAATTAATTTTGTGAATTATATTTTCTGAATATCCCTTTCAAGGAGTTTTGAGTTTTCAGTTATTAAAAAACTTAAATCTAACAACTCTAAACTTTAAACTCTATTAAATTTTATTTTATTATGGAGGTGAGCCTGTATGGGAAGAATAAATGTGCTTGACAAGCACACAGCCGAGCTTATAGCCGCAGGAGAGGTTGTTGAAAGACCTGCGTCCGTTATAAAGGAGCTTGTTGAAAATTCTATTGACGCAGGCTCAAAATCAATCACTGTTGAAATAATGCGCGGCGGAGTTTCATATATCCGTGTGACAGATGACGGACACGGAATTATGAAAGAGGATATAAGAAACGCCTTTGTGCGCCACGCTACAAGTAAGGTTTCAAGCGAGGACGATTTGTTGTCAATTTCAACTCTCGGCTTCAGGGGTGAAGCCTTGGCTTCGGTCAGCGCAGTTGCAAAGGTTGAGCTTTTGACGCTGAGCGATAATGAGGAAATCGGAACTCGTTTTGTAATACAAGGCGGAGAGGAAATTGAGTTTGACAGCGCAGGCTGTCCTCAGGGCACAACGATAATTGTGCGTGATATTTTCTACAACATTCCTGCGAGAATGAAATTCCTGAAAAAAGACGTTTCCGAGGGCAATGCGGTTACTGCGATTATCGACAAAATAGCGCTGTCGCACCCCGAAATTGCTTTTACATATATCCGTGACGGCAAGCAGGCGCTTAAGACAACAGGTGACGGCAAGCTGCTTTCTGCGATTTATGCCGTGTTCGGCAGGGAGTTTGCAAAGACGCTTATTCCCGTTAATTATTCCTTGAACGGGGTGTCGGTAAGCGGTTATATTTCACAGCCGTACAATTCAAGACCGAACAGGAATATGCAGAACTTTTTTATCAATAACCGATATGTTCGCTGCCGCACCGCAATGGTGGCTCTTGAGGAAGCCTGTAAAGGCTCCGTTATGGTGGGAAAGTTTCCTGCCTGCGTGCTTGGTATTTCGCTTTCCTTTGAGGGTGTTGACGTCAATGTTCACCCTGCGAAAACCGAGGTTCGTTTTATCAATGAGCGGCCTGTGTTTGACGCAGTTTATCACGGCGTAAAATCAGCTCTTAATTCCAATCACAGGGAAAAAGAGGTTGAGCTGAAGCAAAGACCGCCTGCGGAAAAGACGGTTTACGATGTGTCGGGGCAGAAAACGCCTTTCAGCTTTGAAAGCTTAAAGCTTATTCAGCAAAAGCAAAGCTATGCGCAGGCATCACAGATAAGACCGACTTCAAGCGGCAGTACAGCGAGTGAGCCGATAGTGTCCGTTCCAAAAAAGACTTCTCCCTTTCAGTCGCAAAGACTTTCGGACAGTGCTGATGACCGCAAGGCGGTTGAAGCGTATCTGAATATGCTTGATAAATCTGTCGCTGTTTCTGATAATGCTTTTACAAAGGATAAGACGGATACCGTCAATGAAATAGCCGTACCTCAGCCGGGATTGTTTGAAAATAACACCACTGATACCGCCGAGGATAAGACGGACGGCAAGGCGGACGCGTTAGATGCGAAAAGCGCAGAGCCGTCCTTGATTCAGAAAGAGATTGAGAATAACAACCCTATAACCGAGATTACAAAGCCTTCGCTTAAATATATCGGCGAGGTTTTCAACACATACATTCTCGCCCAAAGAGGCGACAGGGAGCTGCTTGTTATAGACAAACACGCAGCACACGAGCGGATAATATACGAAAAGCTGAAAAGGGAAAAGAGCAGCGTGTATTCGCAGACGCTTATTGAGCCGATTTCGGTTTTACTGAGCTCAGGAGAATACGATGCGGTTACAAATAATATTGACGCTCTGTCAAGGCTCGGCTTTGAAATAGACGATTTCGGCAGTTCAACCGTTTTGGTCAGAGCATATCCGCAGTATCTTAAAATTGAAGATATAAAGCCTACCGTTGAGGAAATGGCAGGCTATCTGCTTGATAACAAAAAGCAGATTGAAAGCGAAAAGATGGACTGGGTTTACCACAATATCGCCTGCCGGGCGGCGATAAAGGGCGGAAACCTTAACAGTGAAGAGGAGCTTACCGAGATAATGCGGATAGTCGAAAACGATGAAAAAATCCGCTACTGTCCTCACGGGCGGCCTGTAAGCACAGTAATAAAGAAAAGTGAATTTGAAAAAATGTTTGGCAGGGTGTAATAAATTGACTGATACACAAAAAATCCCTTTGGTTGCGGTTGTCGGTCCTACAGCCTCGGGTAAAACCTCACTTGGGGTAGAGCTTGCAAAAAAATATAACGGCGAAATTATTTCAGCCGATTCAATGCAGATATATAAGCATATGGATATTGCTACGGCAAAGCCGACAGCCGATGAAATGCAGAGCATACCGCATCATCTTATCGGCTTTCTGCCGCCCGATGTGCCGTTTTCCGTGGCGGAGTATACTGCGCTTGCCAAGGATAAAATTGAGGATGTTCACAGCAGAGGAAGGCTTCCAATCATTGTAGGCGGCACGGGTCTTTATGTATCCTCTCTGCTTAATAATATTCAGTTTTCGCAGTCCTCGTCCGACGAAGCTCTGCGAGAGGAGCTGTCCGATATTGCCGATAAAAAAGGCGCAGACGCACTACTCGAAATGCTCGCTGAATTTGATCCCGACAGCGCAAAAAGACTGAGTGAGCAAAAAAATGTCAAGCGCATTATAAGGGCGATTGAGATATATAAAACAACGGGAATTACAATGACCGAAAGCCTTGAAAGCTCCAAAATTGCCGATGAACCGTATAAGGCTGTAAGAATCGGACTGAGGGCAGAGGACAGGCAGTTTTTGTATGACAGAATAAATAAACGAGTAGACATAATGCTTAAAGGCGGCTTGCTTGAGGAAACAAGAAAAATAATGGATTTAAACCTCGGCAAAACCGCAAAGATGGCAATAGGCTATAAGGAGCTTATACCGTATTTTGAGGGCGATATTTCCCTCGACGCTGCGGTGGAAAAGCTAAAGATGGAAACACGCAGATACGCTAAGCGGCAGCTTACGTGGTTTCGGCGTGACGAAAAAATCAGTTGGATTGATATTGATAAATTGTCAAATTGTGATATTATTAGAGCAGCCTGCGATATTGTTGAGGGCAGCGGTATTTTTGATTAGTATAACAGGTAAGGTGAAATCACTTTGGGAAAAACGACTTTTAAAAAGGCTTGTATAATAGCACTTTGCTTCATAGCCTTTTTATACATAATATATCTGCTTTACGGAGCAAACTTTTCGGTTGTTAAAACCGAAACGGTGTCGCTGTCTGCTGCGGCAGATTCTATTTACACAAACGGCTATATTGTGCGGAATGAAACGCTTATTACTAACGACACAAACGGTGTTGTATCATATGAATACGATGGCAACAGAAAGGTTGCCGCAGGCGGAATAATCGCAAGAATTTACGCAAGCGAGCAGGACGCGAATAACCATAAGCTTATGAACCGGATTGAGCAGGAAATTGAGATTTTTCAGAAGCTCAATAAATCTGCAAAGCGTGAAACAACAAGCCTGGACAGCGTAAGAAACAGCATTAATTCACAGATTGTGTCCATAAACAAATCAATCGTAAGCGGTGATATGCTCAGTCTTGTTGACAGTGAGGAAAGCCTCATCTATTCGCTTAACGAGAGTAAGCTTATCTTAGGCGAGGTCAAGGACTATAACTCAAAAATTGCCGATCTGCAAAAGGAATTAAACACCCTCAAGGGCACAACAGGCGAGGCAATAGCCGAGATTAAGTCGCCTGTTTCCGGATATTTTACAACAACGACAGACGGCTTTGAAAAAAAGTTTGACTATAAAAAGGCTGTTTCAACAACCTTAGAGCAGGCGAATAAGGAGCTTGAATATACAGCTGACGAGGTTCCCTCTAATGTAATAGGCAAGGTTGTAAGCGAGCTTAACTGGTATATCGTGTGTCCTATAAAGGCGCAGGAAAGCCTTGCTATCAACAAGAACCTTGACTCCTCTCAGATAAAGGTAAATATGCCGTATGTTTCAACTCAAAGCGTTCCGGTAAAAATAGCGGCAATGAATCAGACAACAAAGACCTCAGACGGTGCGCTGGTGCTTCAGTGCAATTACTTAAGTCCGGTGCTTTCATCGGTAAGGCAGGAGGAGCTTAAGATTGATATTCACACCTATGAGGGACTTAAAATAAGCAAATCTGCTCTTCACGAAGGCACGGTAACACGAACTGTCACCGATGACAAGGGCAACGAAAAAGAGGAAAGCCGCAAGGTTAAGGGCGTTTATGTTGTAAGCGGAAATGTTATGGAGTTTAAGGAGGTTGTTATCCTTTATTCCGATGACGATTATATAATCTGCAAGCAAACACCCGAGTCAGACGAGCTGTTCGGCGGCAGTACCGTAAAGCTTTATGACAGAGTAATAGTAGGAGGTACCGATTTGTATGACGGAAAAAGTGTTAGAGTATGATGTCAGGAAAATGGAGGACGTTGAGTACAATTACAGGCAGATTGAGGAGAATATTTCTCTTGCCGCAGAAAAAGCCGGGAGAAAAAGGGAGGATATAATTTTTCTTGCCGCAACCAAAACCGTTGAGCCTGTATATATCAACCGTGCAATTTCCTGCGGGCTGAAATATATCGGTGAAAACAGGGTGCAGGAGCTTCTTGCAAAATACGATGATTATGACCTTGAAAATGCTTCTCTGCATTTTATCGGACATTTGCAGAGCAATAAAATCCGCCAGATTGTCGGCAAGGTTGATTTGATTCAGTCGGTTGACAGTATTAAGCTTGCCAAAGAGATTTCACGCCAGGGTCAGCTTAAAAATACAAGCACCGATATACTCGTGGAGGTAAATATAGGCGGCGAGGAAAATAAATCGGGCGTTGAGCCGGAAAAGCTGGAGGAATTGCTGGGAGAAATTTCAGCTCTTGACAATATTTCTGTTAAGGGTTTGATGACAATTCCGCCGATTTGTGAGAATGAAACCGAGATACGCAAATATTTTTCAAGAATGAACAAACTATTTATTGACATTAAGGGCAAAAAATTAGATAATATCAATATGGAGTTTTTATCTATGGGTATGTCTTCTGATTATCAGGAGGCAATTCTTGAGGGCGCAAATATGGTCAGAGTCGGCTCTGCGTTGTTTGGCCCGAGAAATTATGTTTAACGGAGGAAAAATAAATGGCTGGTTTAGTAGATAAATTCAAACGTATGTGGGACGTTCCCGAGGACGACTACGATTATGACGACGATGATTACGATTATGAGGACTATGACGACAAGGAAGAGGATTTAAACGATTATTCAACCTCTCGTTCAAACAGCAGCTCATATTCTTCGTCTTCCTCATCTTTTTCATCAGGTTATCCGTCTTACTCATCTTCTTCGGCAGGAGAAACCAGAAAAAACAAGGTTGTTAATATCAGCGCAACAGCAAAGCTTCAGGTTGTTCTCTTCAAGCCCGAAACCTTCGGTGCTGAAACAAAGGCGATTGCAGACGAGCTTATCAAATCTCATACCGTTGTATTGAATCTTGAAAATACAAACCGTGACGTTTCAAGAAGAATACTCGACTTCTTAAGCGGCTGCGCCTATGCAAACAACGGCTCGGTCAAGAGAATTGCCACCAGCACATTCCTTATTATTCCGAATAATGTTGACCTCACAGGCGACGAGCTTCTGGACGAGCTTGAAAACAACGGTCTTTACTTCTGATGAATCCTGAAGACGGCGTTTCATTACAGCTCAGGGATGCTCTCAGGCTGTCACAGCTTCGTTCAAAGCCGCAGTTTGTCGGCTTTCTGAATGAGGACGAGCTAAAGCAGGCGCAGATGATATTGAAAGACTGCGACGGCTGCTTATTCTGGGGCGGCGCTGAAAATGCGCAAAGAGTGATTGCAGGGATATTTCCCGAGGCAATATCGCCTAAAACAACTCTTTTTCCGATTAAAGCAGTGCGCGTTCAGTACCCAAAGCGCTATAAGCTTTCACACCGCGATTTTCTCGGCGCGCTTATGAGCCTTGGCATAAAGAGAAGCTGCGTAGGCGATATAAAAATAGCCGACGGCGAGGCAATAGTGTTTCTCAAGTCGGATATTTCGGATTATGTAATTTCCCAGCTTGATAAAATCGGCAGTGTAGGCGTTAAGCTTGACTGCACCGATGCTGCGGATATTCAAATTGACGATGATATTTCATATTTAAATATAACCGTTTCATCATTAAGACTTGACAATGTGGTGTCTGCGGTATTAAACTTAAGCAGAGAAAAAAGCTCACAGGCAGTGAAGTCGGGGCTTATTTCTGTCAATCACACGGTTAAGCAATCTCCCTCCTTTCAGCTTAAGACTGAGGATTCTGTTGTGTTCAGGGGGAAAGGCAAGTTTGTTATAGACGAGCTTGTCGGTGAAAGCAAAAAGGGAAAGAAAAAATTGATTATCAAAAAATTCAGATAGGAGAGAATTATTTATGCTTACTATTGATGAGGTAAAAAATATCAGCTTCAGAAGAGCAAATCTCGGCGGCTACCGCCTCGAGGATGTTGAGGCGTTTATCGACGATGTTGTTGCAACTCTTGAGCAGAGCAAAAAGGACAAGATTGAGCTTGTAAAGAAGCTTGACATACTTGCCAAGAGAATCGAAGAATACCGCCGTGACGAGGAAAATGTAAGAGGCGCTTTGATTAACGCTCAGAAGGTAATGGACGCCACAAAGAAAGAGGCTAACGAAGAAGCACAGAGAATTGTGAACGAGGCTAAGATAAAGGCTCAGGATATTATTGTAAATGCAAATTCTTCTGTTGTTGAGCAAAAGAATAATTATTTAAAGCTTCAGGCTGACGCCGTTGTTCTGAGAGAACAGCTTCTTGAAATATATAAGAATCACCTTGCCCTTATTGATGAGCTTCCGACTGTTGACGACATCAGCAAGAAACAGTCTGAGCTTGACAGCAAATTCCCTGTTGATGAAAGCGCAGTTTATACATCTGTTGCTCAGGCAGAGGTAGCAAAAACAGTAAATGAGGTAACTAAGGAAACTGCACCTGTCGGCAAGGACGTTGTTGACATTACAACTGAGTTCTCAACCGACGCTGTTCAGAAGGCGGCAGAGGAAGCAGTAAGCAATGCTCAGAGCGAGGAATAAGCCTTAACCTGTTCCGATTTTACATATCAGATATTCTGGCGGTGTGTCTGTCGATACGCCGCCTGTTTAATATTCGGAGAATATACTATGAAAAAATTAATGACATTTATTATCGCCGCTGTTTCCATAGCCGCCGACCAGCTTATAAAAATATTGGTTATCAATAACCTGAAGCCTGTTAAGTCAGTCACTGTTATTGAGAATCTGCTGAATTTCACATATGTTGAGAATAAAGGAATGGCGTTTGGTATGCTTGCAAACCAGCGTTGGATTTTTATTGCGCTGACCTCCGCAGTTATTGTTGCTCTGGCTGTCGCAGTATTTAAGCTGAAAAAGCAAGGTACTATGTTTTATATCTCAGCCGCACTGCTGATAGGCGGCGGAATAGGCAATATGATTGACAGACTGATGTACGGCTATGTTGTCGATTATATCTCGCTGTCGTTTTTTCCGCCTGTGTGCAATTTCGCGGATTACTGCGTTACGGCAGGCGTAATTATGCTTTTGATTTATCTGTTTTTCTTTACCGACTTTTTAAAGAGCGATAAAGAGAAAAAGGTTGATAAAAATGCAGCAGCTTGATTTTACCTGCGACAGCGTAAATGCCGCAGTAAGGCTTGATAAATTTCTTTCACTGCAAATTCCCGAGCAGACGAGGAGCTTTCTCTCAAAGCTTATTGAAGACGGTCAGGTTCTTGTAAACGGCAAAGCGCAGGCTAAGAATTATAAGCTGAAAAACGGCGATGCCATATCCGTTACAATACCCGACCCTGTCAATATTACGGCTCAGCCGGAAAATATTCCGCTTGATATCGTCTATGAGGACGATGACCTTATCGTAGTGAACAAGCCAAAGGGTATGGTTGTCCATCCCGCTCCCGGGAATTACAGCGGAACTCTTGTAAATGCCCTTTTGTATCACTGCAAGGATTCGCTATCGGGAATTAACGGCGAGCTTCGCCCCGGTATCGTCCACAGAATTGACAAGAACACAAGCGGCTTGCTGATAGTCGCTAAAAACGATACTGCCCACAGGCATCTTGCCGCTCAGATAAAGGAGCATTCCTTTACACGGGAGTATATGGCGGTGGTCTGCGGACGTATTTGTGAGGACGGAACGGTGGACGCGCCGATCGGGCGGCATCAGACAGACAGAAAAAGAATGACTGTCACGGACAAAAACTCAAAAAACGCCGTAACTCACTTCTTTGTAAAAAAACAGTACAACGGCTACACCTATATTATCTGCCGCTTGGAAACAGGCAGAACGCACCAGATAAGGGTGCATATGTCATATATAGGTCATCCGGTTGCCGGTGACGATGTGTACGGCGGTGTAAGGCAGGATAATGCCCGCTATCTTGACGGTCAGTGCCTGCATGCCTATAAAATCGGATTTATTCACCCGACAAGCGGACAATATCTTGAGTTTAACTCGCCTGAGCCACAATATTTTGATGATTTTATTTCATATCTTGAAAAAAAGGAAAAATAACTCTTGATTTAATAACCGAGATGTGATATAATACTTAAGCATTTGAAATCCGTTACCTGCTTAACGGGAGTCAACAGCCCGACCGAGGTCGAGATATTGAAACGGACAGTCCTCTGCTTTTGCACGAATGTCTTACAAAACAGGAGGAAAAAATTATGACAGAAGCATTAAAGAAGATTTCAGCAGATTCTATGAAATCAGAAATCCCGCAGTTCAGCATCGGTGACACTGTAAGAATCAGTGTAAACATCCGTGAGGGCGAGAGAGAAAGAATCCAGATGTTCGAGGGTACAGTTATCGCTAAGAGAGGCAGCGGCGTTGCCGAAACCTTCACTGTAAGAAGAGTATCCTACGGCGTTGGCGTGGAAAGAGTTTTCCCAATTCACTCACCAAATGTTAAGGATGTTAAGGTTGTAAGATACGGTAAGGTTCGCAGAAGCAAGCTTTATTATCTGCGTGACAGAGTTGGTAAGGCTGCCAAGGTTAAGGAACAGATTCGCTGATAAAATTTTTCAAAGGGACAGTTTTGTCCCTTTTTTGCTATGGCACACGGAGGTATAATATATGACCGACGATTTGAATTTTCTTCATGACGAGAACGAGGACTTCTTGCGTGCTGCACGGGATAGCGACGCACCCGAGCCGGTGTCGTGCGTAAACACTATTGAGGAGAAGAAAAGCGTTGTTTCAAGCGCATTTGAGTGGCTGCAGCTTTTGCTGCCCGCAATGCTTGTTGTTGTTCTGTTGCTCACCTTTGTAATGAGAATGATACGCGTTGACGGTTCTTCAATGATGAACACGCTTTTTGACGGCGATTTGGTTTTTGTTACAAATCTGCTTTACCAGCCGGCGGACGGCGATATAATCGTTATAAGTCACGGGCAGGAGTATCCGAAGCCTATCATTAAAAGAGTAATCGCCACTGAGGGACAAACCGTTAAGATTGATTATGACAATAACCGTGTTATTGTTGACGGCGTTGTGATTGATGAACCTTATCTGCACGAAGAGATGATTTACAATCAGATTGACAACGATCAGGAAATTCCCGAGGTTATCCCCGAGGGCAAGGTTTTTGTTATGGGAGATAACAGAAATCATTCTCTCGACAGCCGTTCGCAGAAGGTCGGCATAATAGATAAAACCGATATTATCGGCAAGGCTCAGCTTGTATGGTGGCCTTTCAGCCGTTTCGGCTTTATCAACTGATAATTATTACACAGGCGTACACCTCTGTACGCCTGATTTTTTTAGGAGGATAAAATGGCTGAAAAACAGAATATACAGTGGTTTCCGGGGCATATGACAAAGGCTATACGCAGAATCAAGGAAAGCCTGCGTATGGTAGACCTGGTTGCCGAAATAGTCGATGCAAGACTGCCGCAGAGCAGCCGCAATCCTGACATTGACAGGCTTGTAAAAAACAAGCCAAGGATAGTCCTGCTCAATAAATGCGATATGGCTAACCCGAATGTCACTGCTATGTGGGTTAATTATTTCAATTCAAAAAAAATCAAGGCTATTCCCGTTGACTGCAAAAGCGGCAAGGGCGTAAAGCTGTTTTTGCCTGCGGCTCGCGAAATAATGAAGCCGAGCATCGAAAAATGGCAGCAAAGCGGAATGACAGGCAGAAGCATAAGAATAATGATTGTCGGCATACCGAATGTCGGCAAATCGTCCTTTATCAATAAGCTTGCAGGAAAAACAAGGGCAAAGGCAGAGGACAGACCCGGCGTTACAAGAGGAAACCAGTGGTACACGATTGACGGAAATATTGAGCTGCTCGACACTCCCGGAGTGCTTTGGCCTAAGTTTGACGATCCCGAGGTAGGAGAGAAGCTTGCGTTTACGGGTGCTGTCAAGGATCAGATTCTTGATATAGAGCTTCTTGCCGTGAGATTGCTTGAGGTTTTCAAGGAATGTCCGAACCAATTCTTTATTGAACGCTTTAAGCTTCAGAACGTAAGCCTTGATGATTACACTCCCTATGAAATGCTTGAGCTTGTCGGCAGAAAACGAGGAATGTTAATTTCGGGCGGCGAGGTTGACACCGAGCGCGCCGCAAACGTGCTTTTAGACGAATACAGAGGCGGAAAGTTAGGTAAAGTAAGCTTGGAGTTACCGCCGAGAGGATAGTTTTGAGAAAAATCTCGTCGCATCTCACCCTTATTCAGGACTTGAGGTACACATAGTACATCGGCGTCCTTCATAAGGGCAATCTGCTTAGAGCTTTTCCTCAAAACAAGTTTGGATAAAATCTCGCTGCATCTTACAGTGAATTGGAGTATAATTATGGATTGGTTAGAATATGAGAATAAAGTAATAGCAAGCGGTTTCAGCGCCGTTTGCGGTGTTGACGAGGCAGGCAGAGGGCCGCTTGCAGGTCCTGTGTGCGCCGCCGCCGTTATTTTGCCGCCGAACACATTAATAGACGGTGTGAACGACTCAAAAAAGCTCAGCGAGAAAAAACGTGAGCAGCTTTACGATGTTATAATGCAGCAGTCTTTGGCATATTGTGTTGCGTGGGCGAGTGTTGAGGAGATTGAAGAGATTAACATTCTCAAAGCTGCAATGCTTGCTATGAAGCGTGCCGTTGAGGGGCTTGAGCTTAAGGCGGATTTTGCGCTGATTGACGGCAACAAAAAGCCGCCGCTTGATATTCCTGCTTACCCGATTGTCAAGGGAGACGCGCTGTCAATGTCGATAGCCTCGGCTTCAATTCTTGCAAAGGTCAGCCGTGACAGGCTGATGCGCGAATACGATGAGAAGTATCCGCAGTATCAGTTCGCAAAGCATAAGGGCTACGGAACAAAGCTTCACAAGGAAATGCTCTTGAAGTACGGCCCGTGTGAAATTCACAGACCGTCCTTTTTAAAGAAAATATTAGGTGGCAAGTAAAATGACGAGGGAAGAAATCGGGCATCTCGGTGAGGACAGAGCGCAGAAATATCTCCTCAGAAACAACTATAAAATTGCCGATACAAATTTCACCACTAACCTCGGCGAGGTAGATATAATAGCGACAAAGAATAACATCATAGCCTTTGTTGAGGTAAAGACAAGGGTTGTCGGCTCTTTTACGCGGCCTGTTGAGGCTGTCAGCCGCTCAAAAAGAAATAAAATTATCAGGACGGCACAGCTGTATATGATGAGAAATTATGTTAAATTACAGCCGCGCTTTGACATCTGCGAGGTTACATATTATAAGGAAACAGAAGAGTTCAAGGTGACAAACTACATCAAGAATGCGTTTCAGCAGGAGGGCAGCTATGCGGCATTTTGATTTGCACTGCGACACACTTTACCGTGCAGTGACCGAAAACAGAGATTTACTCAGCAACGATTTTCATATTTCTTTAAGGCATAAGGCTTGCTTTGATAAATGGGCTCAGTGCTTTGCGGTGTGGATTCCCGATGATATTACGCTCTTTGAAGCACGGGAGCTATTTAAAAAAGCCGTGCGCAGGCTCAATGCCGATGCGCCGCAAAATTCCTTTGAAATATACAGCGGCAAAGGCTTTGACGGCAGATATACCGCCATTTTGACAGTTGAGGGCGGCAGAATTATAGGTGATGATTTGCAGAATATCAGGCGGCTTGCCGAGGACAAAGTTAAAATGCTGACGCTCACCTGGAACGGCGACAATCAAATCGCCTGCGGTGCTGACACCGAAAACGATACAGGACTTACCGATTTCGGCAGGGCGGCTGTACGGGAGCTTGAGAGAAACAATATAATAGTTGATGTTTCTCACCTGAGCGATAAATCGTTTTTTGATACAGCCGAGGCTACGCAAAAGCCCTTTGTCGCTTCACATTCAAATTCAAGGGCGGTTTGCAGTCACAGGCGGAATTTAACCGATGAGCAGTTCAAGCTTATCCGTGACAGGGGCGGCATAATCGGACTGAATTTCTACCGTGAATTTCTATCCTGCGGCAAAGCAGGTATTAAGGACATAATAAAGCACTGCGAGCATTTTCTTGCCTTGGGCGGCGAAAACACGGTTGCACTCGGCAGTGATTTTGACGGCTGTGAAATTCCGCACGATATTTGCGGCATAACAGATGTTCCGAAAATTTATAACGAATTTCTTAGGCTCAATTACAGCGAAACGCTTTTAAACAAGATATTTTGGCTAAATGCCGTTAATTTTTTTGAAACCTTTGACAATAACTGATTTTTGTTATAGAATAGGGTGTAATATACCGTAAAACTGAGGTTTTGCGACTTGCAGACGGTGAAAAAACCGTATCTGCTACTGTATGGGAAAGGATGATTTCAATGTTGTATAACAGCACGACAAACAAGGCTGTGACTGTTTCTTCCGCTCAGGCTATTGCACAGGGCATTTCGGCTGACGGCGGTTTGTTTGTACCCTGCGAAATTCCAAGCTACAGCTTAAACGATATAGCCGAGCTTACAAAGCTTGACTACTGCGGCAGAGCAAAGAAGATACTCGGCGATTATCTTGAGGATTTCACACAGGAGGAAATTGACGAGTGCGTAACTAAGGCTTATACTGCCGAAAAGTTCGGCGGCGAAAACCCTGCTCCCGTTGTGTTTAAAACCAATGACGGAGTTGAGATGAATATCTTGGAGCTTTGGCACGGCCCGACCTGTGCGTTCAAGGATATGGCTCTTCAGATATTGCCGCACCTTTTGACAAAATCACTCAAAAAGACGTCAGACGGTAAAGAGGCTGTTATACTCGTTGCTACATCGGGCGATACAGGCAAGGCGGCTCTTGAGGGCTTTAAGGATGTTGACGGCACAAAAATAATCGTATTTTATCCTGAGAAGGGCGTAAGTCCGATGCAGAAGCATCAGATGAACACTCAGCTCGGAAACAACGTAAACGTGTGCGCTATCGAGGGCAACTTTGATGACGCTCAGACAGGCGTTAAGAATATATTTACAACACAGCAGATTATCGAAAAGCTCAGCGAAAACAATATGCTTTTCTCCAGCGCAAATTCAATCAACTGGGGCAGACTGCTTCCGCAGATAGTTTACTATTTCTCGGCTTACTGCGATATGGTAAACAGTGGCAGAATCAGTCTTGGAGATAAAATAAACGTATGCGTTCCGACAGGCAACTTCGGCAACATTCTCGCCTCATATTACGCTATGAGAATGGGTCTGCCTATCAATAAGTTTATCTGTGCGTCCAACTCAAACAATGTTTTAACCGACTTTATCCGTTCGGGAGAGTACAATAAAAACAGAAGCTTCTATACAACGATTTCACCGTCAATGGATATTCTTGTATCCAGCAACCTTGAAAGACTTCTGTATCATCTGTCCGATAACAACGATAAGCAGGTTAAGGAATGGATGACTGCTCTTAAATCAAACGGCTACTACACCGTACCCGAAGAGGTAAAGGACAAGGTGTCAGCTCTGTTCTACGGCGGCTGCTGTGATGACGAGGGAACAAAGACAACAATTAAGAAGATGTTTGATGAATCAGAATATCTTTGCGATACACATACAGCCGTTGCGGTTAATGTATATGAGAATTACGTTAAGGAAACAGGCGATAAAACGCCGTGCGTTGTTGTTTCAACAGCAAGTCCGTATAAATTCTCAAAATCTGTTTTAGAGTCGGTTGAAAGCGGCAGCGCACTCCCTGAGAACGAGTTCGATATGGTTGACGAGCTTAACGCAGTTACGTCACAGCCTGTTCCTGCTCCACTTTCGGCTCTTAAGGACCGTGAGGTTCGCTTTAAGAATGTTATCGCCGCAACCGATATGCCCGCATATGTTTTGAAATCATTGGGTATTGAATAAATGTCACTGTTTGCCATTGCAGATTTGCACCTGTCGCTGGGTACTGATAAGCCTATGGATATTTTTAAAGGATGGACAGACTATGTAGTCCGTCTTAAGAGCAACTGGGAAAAGCTGATTACCGATAACGACACCGTTGTTATCGGCGGCGATATCTCGTGGGCGATGAAGCTTGAAGAAACCTACGAGGACTTTAAATTCATAAACGCTCTTCCCGGCAAAAAGATATTCGTTAAGGGCAACCACGACTATTGGTGGCAGACAAAAAAGAAAATTGAGGACTATCTGAAGCTAAATAATTTCAATACAATTTCAATTTTATTCAACAACGCATATGAGCTTGATAATTATGCCGTCTGCGGCACAAGAGGCTGGTTCTATGACGCCGAGGCTGACGCGGATAAAAAAATAATCAACCGCGAGGCAGGCAGACTGAGAACCTCTATTGAGGCGGCAATAAAAACGGGCAGAGATCCGATTGTGTTTTTGCACTATCCGCCTGTGTTTCAGGACAGGGAATGTGAGGAGATAATGAGTGTTCTGCTTGAATATAAAATCGGCAGATGCTGCTATGGTCATCTTCACGGCGGCGGCGCCTTTAAGTATGCGGTAAACGGAAATTACAGGGGGATTGAAATGCGCCTTGTTTCCGGCGATTATCTCGGCTTTATTCCTAAGATTTTGAGATAAAAGTTTATAAAATATTTACACATTAGGCTATGGTAATATCAGCGCTGATGTGATATAATATCTGATACACTGTTATTATGGAGTCCTGCAAATAAAAGTCAA
>DKZT01000068.1 GCA_002493755.1 Ruminococcaceae bacterium UBA7067 | reverse complement strand
GCCCTTTGAAGGGAGCTGTCAGCGTAGCTGACTGAGGGTTGTGTTCGCTCTGCTGAAGTTATCTGTTTGTTTCGGGGTTGTCCGTTCTTTCAAGAATGTAATCAACGCTTACGCCGTAAATGTCAGCCAACTCAGACAGTATATGGGGCGGAACGATATGCTCGCCTGATTCATAATATGCATAATTGCGCTGAGATATATTAAGCATTTTACCAATTTGCGCCTGAGTGTAATCGTTATCCTCTCGCAGGTCACGGATTCTTCTGTATTTCACGATAATCACCGAAGTTAGTATATCAAGAACAAATTGTTCTATTGACTTTTAGATTAAAATGTTCTAAAGTGTATTTGGTGATTATATGAAAGTTGCAATTATAGGTTCAAGAGGATTAATAATAAAAAATTTGCAGGATTATATTCCGCCTGAAACCACTGAGATTGTGTCGGGCGGTGCTGTGGGTGTTGATAGCTGTGCTAAGAAATTTGCTATTCAAAACAATATAAAATATACAGAGTTTTTGCCCCAATATAAGTTGTACGGAAGAGCCGCTCCTCTCAAGAGAAACTTACAAATAATTGACTATGCAGATATAGTGCTTGCTTTTTGGGATGGAAAATCCACAGGAACGCTATATGTCGTTAAACAATGTCAGAAAACAGGCAGGGAAATTGAGGTTATTCTTAAAAATAATTAATTCCATTTCTTCGACAAAATCAAGCGGCGGCATAGTATATAATGGAAAATGTTCGGCGCCGCACAAAAAAACTGCCGCACAGATGTGCGGCAGAGGTTTTGCGCTTGGTTTTAATGCGTTTGTACAGCTTCGTGGATTTGTGCCGAGTTGCTTTCGGGCAGAGCATATTTCTTCTTGAAGCCCTCGTATTCGGTTCTGTACTGTCCGAACTCATAGCCTCTTATTTCGTGCAGATATTCGTGGGTTTCAAAGCTCTCCTTGTTCACCTGAATCATACATACTGCTATGTTTGAGCAGTGGTCTGATACTCTCTCGTAATTCGTGAGCAGGTCAGAGAAGATGAAGCCCAGCTCAATGGTACAGCCGCCCTCTCTCAGACGCGCAATGTGGCGCTTCTTGAGCTTGTCGCGCAGGTTGTCGATAACCTGCTCAAGCGGCTCAACCTTGTCTGCAAGAGAGTAGTCGTTGTTTGTGAATGCCGTTATTGCAATGTCGAGGATTTCACGCAGAGCGTTGGTCATAACCTTAATTTCCTCCATAGCCTGCGGTGAGAAGGAAATTTTCTTGTGCTCCATTTCCTTTGATACATCGTGAATGTTAAGTGCGTGGTCGCCTATTCGCTCAAAGTCGCCGATGCAGTGCAGGAGCTTTGAAACCTCCTTGCTGTCGCTTACGGACAGCGTTTTACTGCTCAGCTTGACAAGATACGAGCCGAGAATATCCTCGTAATTGTCAATGGCGTCCTCACGGTCGATAATGGTCTGAGCCAGCTTTTCATCGTAGCCGTTTTCAATAAGCGTGAGTGCGTCAAGAATGGTTTTTTGTGAAAGTACAGCCATCTTAACAGCCATCTTGTGGCACTGCTCCGTTGCAAGACCCGGAGTGTTCAGAAAACGCTGATCGAGAAACGGTGCGTCCTCGTCCTCAACCTTGTCCTTGATTGTAAGACAGGCAAGCTTTTCAAGAAGCCTTGAGAACGGGAAGAGCAGTACGGTTACAAGCACATTGAAGCAGGTGTGGATTATTGCGATTGAAGCAGGTGTTGCGATTTCGTTTACAAAGCTGAAGTTCACAAAAGCGTTTACAGCGTAGAAAACCACCGACACAACAATTGAACCTATTACATTGAAGTAGAGATGCACAAAAGCGGCTCGCTTTGCGTTTTTCTTTGCGCCGATACACGATAAGAGCGCAGTGACGCAGGTGCCTATGTTCTGTCCCATAACAATCGGAATAGCGGTTGAAACCGAGATAATGCCGGTTGAGGCGAGAGCCTGCAAAATGCCGACCGACGCCGAGGACGACTGAATAACAGCAGTGAGCAGTGCGCCGGCGAGAATGCCGAAGATAGGATTCTGGAAAATAATGAGGAAATTAGCAAAGTCGGGATTGTCCGCAAGCGGAGTCATAGCGCCGCTCATTGTTGTCATACCCAACATTAATATGCCGAAGCCGACCATAATGCTGCCTATGTTCTTCTTCTTGCCGTCCTTGCAGAACATAATCAGGAAGATGCCGATTATGGCAATGATAGGCGAGAAATTCTTTGGCTGAATAAGCTGCATAACAAGGCTGTCGCCCTCAATGCCGGTGAGGCTCAAAATCCAGCCTGTAATGGTTGTACCGATGTTTGCGCCCATTATGATGCCGATTGCCTGATACAGCTTCATTATGCCGGAATTGACAAAGCCGACGACCATAACGGTTGTAGCGGAGGATGACTGGATAACGGCTGTAACTCCGGCACCCAGCAGCAGACCCTTAATGGTGGTGTTCGACATTTTTTCGAGCGTCTTTTCAAGACGTCCGTCAGACGTTTTTTCAAGACCGTCGCCCATTACATTCATACCGTAAAGGAACAGCGCCAGACCGCCGATAAATGAGAGAATAGAAAACAGATCCATAAAGAATGTCCTTTCTTTATTTTTGTCGGTTTGGGTTGAATTTACATACTTTTTTTACATTGATTTAATAATAACCATCGCAGGTAAAAGTAAAGTGTGTGTTTTGTAAAATCTATGTAAAGTAAAGAGGCGGAGTTTGGAGTTTTGAGTTTGGAGTTTAGAGTTTAGAGTTTAGAGTTTGGAATTTGGAGTTTAGAGTTTAGAGTTTTGAGTTTGGAGTTTTAAGTTTTGAGGACAAAGAATTAACTCTCCACTCTTCACTCTTCACTCTGCGGCAAAGCCGCCAATGGTTATGCAAAGTTCAAGATTTGTTCACGAAAAATACTTATATTAATTCCACAATTTGCTATAATTGAATTACAGAAAAGAGGTGAAACTGAACAAAATGAATATTATTATGCTGTTAAAGCCAAAATGTGACGTTGCCTATATCTATGAAACGAATACCATAAGGCAGGGTCTTGAGAAGATGCGCTACCACGGCTACACAGCTATTCCTGTAATTGCAAAAAACGGAGAATATGTCGGAACAGTGAATGAGGGAGATTTCCTGTGGCATATACTCGACTGTAACGACTGCTCAATGAAAAAGCAGGAGGGTTACACTGTGAAGGATATATTGAGAAAAGGCTGGAATCCGCCGGTAACGATAACAACCCCGATTGAAACTCTGCTGCTCAGAGTAATGGATCAGAATTTTGTGCCGGTTATTGATGACAGAGGAGTCTTTATGGGTATTATAACCCGAAGCGACATAATTAAGTACTATTACAATCAGAAGGCAATAGACGACGCGATAGCTTCAATTATGAAGGTGAGCGTCTGAAGAAATAAATGAGAAAAAAGCCGGAACGCACAACCCGTTCTGGCTTTTGAATAAAGAAATGTGCGGTAACTGCTGTTACCCGAAACGAGGTTGTAGGGAACGGTCTTGACCGTTCCGGTTCGCTCTGCTGAATGTTGGATACTCTTCACTCAAAACTCTAAACTCTAAACTTAAAACTCAAAACTCTTCACTCTGAAAAAACTTTTTGACAAAAAATTTAAAAAAAGTGTTGACAAAACAATACCTGCGTGGTATTATATATGAGCGTCAAGTGAGTAACTTGAATGTGCTGGTGTAGCTCAGTTGGTAGAGCAGCTGATTTGTAATCAGCAGGTCGGGGGTTCAAGTCCGTCCACCAGCTCCAAAGAAAGGCTATTTGCCGTATGGCGATAGCCTTAATATATGGGAGAATTCCCGAGTGGCCAAAGGGGGCAGACTGTAAATCTGTTGCAATTTGCTTCGGTGGTTCGAATCCACCTTCTCCCACCAGCGTGTAAAATCGCCTTAAACACTGCGTTTAGGGCGATTTTCTTTTTGTGTTTCAGCAAAAAATATTTGCCCTGAAAATTCGGTTTCTAACAGTTTTCTAACATTGAATTAACCGAGTGAATTTTCATATCTTCTGTATCAGCTTGTTATTTTTCCGTCAAAACTGCGCATACTGTTTTTATATTAAAATAGGGGGCGTTATTGATGATAGAAGAGGATACAGTCAGACTGCTCAGAGAATGTGACGCAGGCGTAAAAATGGGAGTGGCTTCAATAGATGATGTGCTTAGCAGTGTATCCGATGATGATTTCAGGAAGAAGCTGATGGACTGCAAAAGCCGGCACGATAAGCTCGGTGACGAAATAGAACAGCTTTTGAATGAATATCACGATGAGGGCAAAGAACCCGGCATAATGGCTAAGGGTATGTCGCAGATGAAGATTGACTTTAAGCTTGCCATAGATAAATCGGACAATACTATCGCAGAAATTATGACAGACGGCTGTAATATGGGCGTAAAATCACTCAGCCGCTATCTTAATCAATATAAAGCGGCAGACGAAAAATCAAAGGACATCGCAAAACGCCTTATAAAGCTTGAGGAAAAGCTGGCTGTTGATATTCGCCGCTTTCTGTAATAACCACAGCCGTTTGCATTGCCGATTGAATAAATCGGGAGATTGTCGTTTGAATAAAGAACGGCAGTCCGCCCGATTTTTGTTTGCAGGCTGATTTGTCATTGTTAATTGGCAAAATAGCATAATTATGATAGAATGACGATATAATCACAATATAATATATGGAGAGGTGAATTAGATGCTTAATATCAGACCTGTTACGGATTTGAGAAACAACTTTGCTGAAAATTCAAAAGCCGTACACGATAATCAAGAACCAGTATTTCTTACTAAAAACGGATATGGAGATATGGTTGTTATGAGTATAGAGCAGTACAGTAAGATTGTACGGGAAAATTATATAGCCGAACGACTTAAAAAAACCACAGCCGAGCCTGAATCAACAACGGAGAGATTTGATTTCCTTGAAGCTTCTGAAGAAATGAGGTCGCTTCTCTGAACTCCAAACTCAAAACTCTAAACTCTAAACTCTAAACTCTAAACTAAAAACTAAATCAAAAAAACCATTGCTAAATTCCGATTTATCGAATATAATAATACTGTGCTGAGCGAAAGGATATATCCGAGCGCAAAGACAACAAACCCGATTACTCTGATGCCGAGGTACTCCAAGGCAAAAGACAAACCATAAAGGCAAGGGTCAAGCCCTGTGCTATTTATATCGGTTAAGAGAAATTTCGGTGCGTCTTGTTGTTTCGGCAAGGCGCATTTATTTTTTAAATTGAAGATTGAAACATATTCAGGCGCCCCTTTAGGGGAGCTGTCGCCGAAGGCGGCTGAGGGGTGTGTTTCGGAGAGGAAGAGTACGCTTGAACGATACAAGGATTGCCGTTATCGGAATTGTGGTTGAGGATACAAAGAATGTTGATAAAATGAACAATCTTCTGTCCGAATACGGCGAATACATAATAGGCAGAATGGGAATACCGCACAGAGAGAAAAACATAAATGTGATAAGCGTTGTGCTTGACGCGCCGAACGATATAATCAGCGCACTGTCGGGCAAGCTCGGCAGGCTTGAGGGGATAAATTCCAAAACGCTGTATTCAAAGGTGTGAATATGAAAAATATAATAGACGCTCTTGCAAAAACAGGCTTTCTGAGCTTAGACGATTTCAAAGCGATTATTCACTGCGGCAATGCGCAGGATACCGAATACCTCTTTTCAAAAAGCCGTGAGCAGGCGCAGAAATACTACGGAAACAAAATCTTTGTACGGGGTCTTATAGAGTTCACAAACTACTGTAAAAACGACTGCCTCTACTGCGGAATAAGAGCCTCAAACAAAAACGCAAACCGATACAGACTCAGCGCAGAGGAAATTCTGAATTGCTGTGATAATGGCTATTCGCTCGGCTTTCGCACCTTTGTTCTGCAGGGCGGCGAGGATATGCACTACACCGATGACGATTATGTGAGTATTATCGGGGAGATAAAGTCACGCTATCCCGACTGCGCCGTTACAATGTCGATAGGCGAGAGGAGCAGAAGCTCGTATGAGCGTTACTTTGAAGCAGGCGCAGACCGCTACCTTCTGCGGCACGAAACGGCTGACTGTGACCACTACAAAAGGCTTCACCCCGATAAAATGAGCTTTGAAAACCGTATGCGGTGCATCAAAGACTTAAAGGATATAGGCTATCAGACGGGAGTGGGCTTTATGGTCGGTTCGCCGTATCAGACCGAGGAAAGCATATATAAGGATTTGCAGTTTATAAAAGAAATTCAGCCGCATATGGTCGGCATAGGACCGTTTATTCCGCATAAGGATACGCCGTTTGCCGACTTCAAGGCAGGAAGCTGTGACTTAACGCTCAAGCTGCTTGCGATAATAAGGCTGATAAAGCCGAATGTTCTGCTCCCTGCGACAACGGCTCTTGGAACAATCGACCCGAGAGGGCGTGAAAAGGGAATTTTAGCCGGTGCGAATGTTGTAATGCCGAATCTCTCGCCCGTTATGCACAGAAAGGACTATTCGCTCTATGACAATAAGATATGCACAGGCGAGGAGGCGGCAGAGTGCCGTTTTTGCCTGAGCCGCAGGGTTGAGAGCATAGGGTATGAGATTGTGACGGACAGAGGAGATTGTGCGGCTGCGCCGCAGAGTTAAGAGTGGAGAGTGGAGATGTGCGGCTACGCCGCAGTAAAGAATAGAGAATAAATAAGAAATAAGAAAGAATAATTTTGGTAATCGCAGCTTCGCTGCTCTTTGAATTAAGAAGATACCCGAAACGAGGTTGTAGGGAACACTCATGAGTGTTCCGGCTCGAGCCGATGAATGTTATAATTTATTCTGATTTTGTTTAACTTAGTAGTAACTGCGTCTATCCCGGAACGGTCATGACCGTTCCCTACGAATTCACTGCCTTGTAACGAGTTTTTATTAATTCAAAGAGCCGCTTGCGGCGACAACATTCTCTCCACTCTTCACTCTTCACTCTCAACACTAAAATAAATCACCATAAAGGAAGTAATGACAATGTATAAGTATGACCCGAAATCACTGAAGGCGGAGGAGTTCATCAATCACGAGGAGATTGAAGCTACCCTGAAATACGCCGATGAAAACAAAAACAACCGTGAGCTTATCAATTCAATAATTGAAAAGGCGAAGCTCGGTAAGGGCGTTACGCACAGAGAGGCTCTTTTACTGCTCGACTGTGAGCTTGAGGAGGAAAACGAGAAAATCTTTAAGCTTGCAAAGGAGATTAAGGAGCGTTTCTACGGCAGAAGAATAGTTATGTTCGCTCCGCTTTATCTTTCAAACTACTGTGTAAACGGCTGTGTGTACTGCCCTTATCACTACAAAAACAAGCACATATGCCGCAAAAAGCTCACTCAGGAGGAAATCAGGAACGAGGTAATCGCACTTCAGGATATGGGTCACAAGCGGCTTGCGCTTGAGGCAGGCGAGGACCCTGTAAATAACCCGATTGAATACATACTTGAGAGCATAAAGACTATCTATTCAATCAAGCACAAAAACGGAGCAATCCGCCGTGTTAATGTCAACATAGCCGCTACAACTGTTGAAAACTACCGCAAGCTTAAGGAAGCGGGCATCGGCACATATATTCTCTTTCAGGAAACCTACCACAAGGAAAACTACGAAAAGCTTCACCCGACAGGACCGAAGCACAACTACGCCTACCATACCGAAGCTATGGACAGAGCAATGGAGGGCGGCATTGACGATGTAGGACTGGGAGTGCTGTTCGGACTTAATATGTACCGCTATGACTTCACGGGAATAATTATGCACGCAGAGCATCTTGAAGAGGCTCACGGCGTAGGTCCTCACACGATAAGCGTGCCGAGAATCTGCCCTGCCGAGGACATCGACCCGAGCGAGTTTACTAACGCAATTTCTGACGATATTTTTGCAAAGATTGTCGCAGTTATCCGAATAGCCGTTCCGTACACGGGTATGATTGTATCGACAAGAGAATCACAGAAAAGCCGTGAAAGAGTGCTTGATTTGGGCATTTCGCAGATAAGCGGTGCGTCACGCACAAGCGTGGGCGGCTACTGCGAGCCTGAGCCTGAGGAGGAGAACTCATCGCAGTTTGACATCAGCGACAACCGCACCCTTGACGAGGTTGTAAACTGGCTCTTAAGCCTCGGCTATATTCCGAGCTTCTGCACCGCCTGCTACCGTGAGGGCAGAACAGGCGACCGCTTTATGAGCCTTTTGAAGTCGGGGCAGATTGTGAACTGCTGTCAGCCGAATGCACTTATGACGCTCAAGGAATACCTTGAGGACTACGCAAGCGAGGACACGCAGAAAAAGGGCGAGGCAGTAATAAAAGAGGAGCTTGAAAGAATAACGAACCCGAAGGTAAAGAGCATTGCGGCGGAATATCTCAAGGAGCTGCACGACGGCAAGAGGGACTTCAGGTTCTGAGCAAAGTTGCTTTGGCAACATTGCTCAGAAAATGAATAAAGAATAGTGAATAAAGAATAATGAATAATTATGGTAGTCGCCGTAAGCGGCTCTGAGCGGCTACGCCGCAGAGTGAAGAGTGGAGATGAATTTCGCAACGAGTTTGTGAGTTCGTAGGGAACGGTCTTGACCGTTCCGGGATAGATGCAGTAACCGAAATGCTCTACAAAATCATAATAGAGTAAACATTCTGCGGTGTGACCGGAACAGGCAAGCCGGTTCCCTACAATCTTGTTTCACAATTTCTATTTACTCAAAACTCAAAACTCTAAACTCTAGACTCTAGACTCAAAAAACGGAGTGATATTATGAGCTTAAACGAAACACCAAGAGGCACAAGACTTCACATAGGACTTTTCGGCAAGCGCAACAGCGGTAAATCGTCGCTTGTAAACGCGCTTACAAACCAGCAGATTTCCGTTGTGTCCGACATTGCAGGAACAACCACCGACCCTGTATATAAGTCGATGGAAATTCACGGTATCGGTCCCGTTGTTTTCATAGACACGGCTGGCTTTGATGATGAGGGCGAGCTTGGAAGCAAAAGAATAAGCCGGACGAAAAATGCGCTTGACAAGACCGACATAGCGATACTCGTATTCGGCGCAAGACCCGATGAAAGCGACAGGCAGTGGGTACGAGATTTTAATCGGCAGAACACGCCGTTTATACCCGTAATAAACAAGACGGACATAATTGAAAACACAGCGGAGCTTGAAAAAGAGGTTGTGAGCCTTTGTAAGAGGGACGCGGTGTTAGTTAGTGCGAAAACAGGCGAGGGTATTGACTCACTGCGAAATAAGCTGATCGGCAGTGTACCCGATGATTTCGGCGATAGAACCATAACGGGTGAGCTTTGTGCTGACGGCGACCTCGTTTTGCTTGTGATGCCGCAGGATATACAGGCGCCGAAGGGCAGGCTTATTCTGCCGCAGGTGCAGACCTTAAGGGAGCTGCTCGACAAAAAATGCCTTGTTATGAGCTGTACCACAGACCGCCTTGAGCAAACGCTCAAAGCTTTATCAAAACCGCCGAGGCTTATTATCACCGACTCGCAGGTGTTTAAAACAGTGTATGAGAAAAAGCCGCCAGAGAGCCGCCTGACCTCATTTTCAACCCTGTTTGCGAAGTACAAGGGCGACATTGACTATTTTGTAGAAAGCACAAGGGTGCTTGCGGGACTTAACGAAGGCTCAAAAATCCTGATTGCCGAGGCTTGCACGCACGTTCCGCTTAAAGAGGACATAGGCAGGGAAAAGCTGCCGCGTATGCTCAGGGCAAGGTATGGGCAGGGACTGCGTATCGAAAACGTAAACGGTCAGAATTTCCCCGATGACCTGTCGGACTATGACCTTGTTATCCAGTGCGGCGCGTGTATGTTCAACCGCAGATACGTTATGTCACGTGTTGAAAAGGCGAAGAGTCAGGGCGTGCCGATGAGCAACTACGGCGTTGTTATCGCATATTTGTCGGGCATTCTCGATAAGATAGACTATTGAGTGGTGCGGCTGCTCTTTGAATTAGAAATTACTTGTAACGGGTTTTACTTAATTTAAAGAGCCGCTTGCGGCGATAACCTTGATAAAAAATATAAAAAAGTGCTTGACATTACATTGCATATGTGCTATTATGTTATAGCGTTCTCAAGAGAACACAAAATTTAATATCGCGGAGTGGAGCAGCTCGGTAGCTCGTCGGGCTCATAACCCGAAGGTCGTTGGTTCAAATCCAGCCTCCGCAACCAAGCAAAAACCGCTTGACTAAGCCATTTTCGGCAGGTCAGGCGGTTGACTTTTTATGCGGAAAAAAGCCTTGAAAATACGAGTTGTTGTTTATTTGTTGTTTATTGCCGCAAAAGGTGATTTTAAGCTGCTTTAAAATGCGAAAGAAAATGCGAAAGATAAATTTGAAAAATACGAAAAATTTTTTAAAATTCCCTTGATTTTGTCCGTATCTTGTCACAGTCGGTTTGATATTATATAGATACAGCAAAGGAAAACAAACAAAACGAACAGGAGGGAAAGAGAATGATTGCTTATCTCGGAAAACGTTTTTACAATTGGATCAACTTTTTGTTCTGATATAAAAGAAATTAAATGAAAGAATAAAGGGATTTGTAGAATGATAGTAGAAAATAAAATAGAAACCTAAAGGTCGGGTAATTCTGTGTGACAGATACCCGACCTTTTAATCTTATAGTGTGGTTTTTATTTTATTATTTATTATTTATCCAGCGTTTCTGTTTTTGTTCGGCGTCAGAAGATTTTCCAGAGTTTCTGCGGCGGCTTCGTCTGCCGACTTGATTGCGTGGGCGTATATCTTGCTTGTGGTTACGGTGTCGGCGTGTCCGAGCCGCTTTGCAACGGTTGTAAGCGGAACGCCGCCTGCAATCTGCAGGGTAGCGTTTGTGTGGCGAAGTGAATGTATTGATATCGGCGGCAGCACATCGCTGTGTGCCTTTACAAATTTTGAGAACCAGCTTGTCAGTCTGTCCGGGTGAAGCGGCTGACCCTCTGCCGTTGTGAAAATCCTGTTCGTGTTTACCCAGCGGTCACCCATTTTTAATCTAAGCTCCGTCTGCCACACCTTGTATGCTCTCAGGTCGGCTATTGCTGACTGCGACAGCTTAATAATTCTGTTTGAGGTTTCGTTCTTTGTTTCGTCCTCGAATATTCCTTTGTCGGGAAGATACAATGAGGAGCGGCACACCTGAAGAGTTGAGTTCTCAAAGTTCACGTCTCTCCATTCAAGACCAAGTAATTCTCCTCGTCTTAAGCCTGTGAAAAGCAGAAGCCTGATCATAGTCCTGTATTCCGTATCCTCGTTTTCAAGGAGGTCAAGCAGTGCCGCCGCCTGTATTTCGTCAAGATATTTTGGCTCCTTTTTCTCAACTCTGGGCGGCTTTGTGCGGTCGCAGGGATTTGACAGCAATGCGCCCCATTCGACAGCAGTGTTGAATATTGAGGACAAAAGTCTGTGATGGTGCAGAACTGTTTTTGAGGACAGCGGCTTGCTTATATCAACGGGCGTGAAAATATCCTGCATCGGCATATTCAAGCCTTTGGCAATCTTTTGCGCTGTCGCAAGAGTGCAGTTGCGCCCTTGAACTACAGGCGCTATGGAGCTTGGAGCAATACCTGCTCGCCGTGACAGCTCTGCCCTTGAAAGCTTGTTTTCCTTGAGATATTTTTTGAGGTCAAGCGTGCATTTGTATTTCGTGTCCTGCCTTATACCGCCCTCTGCGAGGTTCTCGTAGAAGGACAAAAGATGCTGCGGCTGTATGCGGTCAATCCTCATATGGCCCAACGCAGCATTAATGCGCGGCATCATAGTTTTGTAGCGTGCGTATGTTTTCGGGCGAAGCTCATTCTTTTTGTGTTTGAACCATTCCTCGGCGAAGTCCGCTAATTTGACCTTCCCGTTCATTACAAGACCCTTCGCGCACTGCTCTTCAAAAAGCACCGCCTGCCGCTGCACCTCCTTTTCAATCTGCTTTGCGGTCATATTCGGCTCGGGCTTGTATGTCATAGTGTGGCGTATCTGCCTGCCGTTTGTGTCGTATCCGCCCGACACGGAAATGAGGTATGTATTCTTTCTTTTTTGTATAGCAGCCATCCGATCATCTTCCTTACACTCAATATTTTGTTAAATTGCTGATTATATTATACCATATATATGATATATGTCAAATCTCGGGTGATTAGCTGATTTGAGTCAGCGTACTTATTGTATACTCTCTATCATTAACAATCTATTCTTTTTCGTTGATCAGTTTATCAACTTGTCCGTATCCTCTGTCAGCGGGATAACGCCGATAGCAGTGTGAATCTTCTGGATGCCATAGCAATACAGAAATTTTCACTCTCTATGGTCGATTTTACTGACATTCAGAAGCAGTGCAGAGATATGACCCAACAATAACAAATATGCACTTGACAATGCGTAAAAATAGGGGTAAAATAATAATGTAGAAATTTCTGTATATGCTTTCATTTGGTATATACAGCCGTACTCTTCTTCGTCTGCTTATATGATTGTCAGAGCACGATAATAGAGAGTGCGTTCCTTGTGAACTTGCCCATTCGTATTTTTGCAAGGTTCTCCTCCGCTTTGTGCGATTGAGGAGGTTAAAGCTTTACGGGATAGCTATGTCCTTTTTTACAACTTAATAATAAAACAGAGACAAGGGACTGTAAAAAAACAGCCCCTTTTGCTTTTTCTAAATACAATCGGCTAAAAAAGAAAGCGCACATTCTCTCCGTAGCCGCAGGCTTGAGAGGAGAGGTTGACTAATTTAAAGCAAAAAGGGTGTGTTATAATATTCATAGTCAAAAAAGTGTAATTTACTTTTTGGCTCATCTCCTTTTTAAAAAAGAAAAAATTCTGTTTCAATCTGAAAGGCTGGCTCGTTCGTTCTGAGTCAGCTTTTCTTCTTTCTACAATTTAATATTTCACTTCGAGAGCAGAGTACAGGCTATTGTATTTTGCTCTTTTTTTATTGCTAAATCCAAGGGCAGTTTCCTTAAACCGATTTGCCGAGCGTGTAGCTCGGACGAATAGCTTGCAGTCTTTATTTTATTGCAAGCGGTTAAGTGAACTGTCCTTTTTATATATATTCAACCGCTGTTACACGAGCGGAGGTTGCTTGCGAGAGCGAGAAAAGATTTAAGGACTGCTAAGATAATCTGAGAGAAAGTCGGATTATCGAGGAGAATTAAATCCAGCGTGTAAAGAACCTGTTTTTTAAAGCTTGTTTCACACCTTGAGCTTTTAAAAGGCAATATTTGAAACAGGGCATTAATAAGCTGCTATATCAAACTATTATATTTCAGGAGGTACATAATATGTGCAAATTCTCTTTTCCTCGTATGAGGACGATTTCGGAGGCCATTTCTGAGATTCGTGCCGCCGACCCCAACTCAGCCATCACACCCTACAGGATAAGACAGCTGATTTTGTGCGGGATTCTGCCGAGTGTGCGAGCGGGCAATAAATATCTGATAAACTTAGATGATTTATTAGACTACCTTAAAAAGCCACAGTCAGACAGGTTTGTGCAAGCTATAACAGAAAATGAATCCGGACATATCCGTCGGATCAAGCCTTGAAAAAATGAGACTTGTTTTTCTTTTTTTAATTGATAAGGAATGGCGGTGAGTCCGATGATACACTTATGTTCAGACAATAACGAACTAAATAAATAAATGTATATAATAAAAAGGGTGACTATTATGACAAATATAAACGACTTTAAGACTCTTGGCTTCATAGATGACCAAGAACGAGCAGATGAAAGGCCCAAAAAACTTTCGTCTAAAGACGGTGATGAGGTTTTTTTAAACAGCTTCGTCCCCATAGAAAAAAACAAAGCAGAAAAACCAACCGAACAGACGGACATTGACTTCCAAAAAGCGCAATATGAATATTCAGGAAAAGTGCTTCACTCCATTGTTCAAACGGCTCAGGAGAAGTTTTCAACGATTTTTCAGATGGTGCGAGATGATGGTCTGACCGTCGATAACGCAAACGCGGTTTGTAAAAAGCTGTCGTGGATTATTATTAATTTTTATAAAGCTCTGGCGCTCTTCCCCAGGGTTAAAAAAGCCTTTGGACTGAGCGATGCGGAGTTTAATACTTGCCCAAAAGAGGCTCTTGCATATGCTGTTAATCGGGACAATTTCAGGCTTGAATTTTTCGACCGTTTCACATTGCTGACAGTTCCGAAGCTTTTCTCCAATAATTATTCTCGCACGGTGAAAAATGTCAGGTATTACTACTTACACGACTGCTTATGTGGCCTGTTTGAGCATTACTATCCGCAGATTCCATACCACAAATATGCGAGAATTGTGGTTGTTTCTCCGGAACTTATTGAGAACACAAATGAAGAGCTACAGCACATCATCAACTCGCTAAAAGGTTTTTTCATTTCTTCAGACGAGGGTCGTCGGCTCCATATTGATTTGATTTGCTCCGGAAAGCTCCCTGACCGGACGGAAATCTACATTATGGATCAGAGCGATTACATCAGTTTTGTTGAGGAAAAACGAGAACTTTATTCCGATGGTGAGAAGCAGCCGGCAAGCGACTGATTATTCGCCGAAGCTGTTGATTTTCGCAGGAAAATCCGTTAAGAATTTCCGATTTATGCTGTTAAGTTCTGCATTTTAAAGGTTGCAGGATTTAACACAAGCTTTTTCCGTAGAAACGGCTTCTCTAAGCCGTTTTTCGGGAAAAGAAAATTGCATTTCGTTATTTTGCCTTATCGGTAGCCTTATTGAGAAAGCATTGGGCAGATTTATGTTAGTAATTTTTTTATTTACATTACAAAACATTACAAAATTACAGCGTTCAGGGGCGGCTTGCGTGCAAGCCGCCCCGTAAAAATAATAGATAA
>DKZT01000004.1 GCA_002493755.1 Ruminococcaceae bacterium UBA7067 | reverse complement strand
CAACTTTTTTTATACCACATCAATTCCAGATTTTTTATCGTATCCATATCCCATTTTCAGCAAAAGTTCAACCACTAACTGCTCAAAAAAATCAGGATGATTTGACATTATATTATCCAATAATTGCTGTTTGATTTGCTGCAGATGTTCATCTATAGCGCTTGCAATTTTCTCCTCAGGCAAAAACTCTGTATTGTCATCAATTACGTTTTGAGATTGTTTAACACTCTTTCCCGACTTATTATTTTCACAAACAATAAATTTTAATTTTTTTCCTTCTTTTCCTACTATTGCAAAATGCTTAACTGGATATGCAGTAGGAAAATCAAGTCCAATACAATGTCGTCTTATTTCGCCATTTACAACACCAACCGGATTTTTGGCACCAAACTGATATAGATTTTGATCAATTATTCTCTGATATATTTCTGCTGAAGACAGCCCCTTTGGTTCGGATTTTAAAACTTCTTTTATGGCTTCAATTATTGTCATAATGAACATCCTTTGCTATTATTTCTTAAAAGCACACAATTTTCGCACAAACGATTCCCAAAAGCTGCGCTTGAGAATAAGATATATATGGGATAATAAGACTCATATCATTCCGAAATATCAATTTGATACTTTGGAATTTTGCAATTCTTCCGCCTTAAAAGTTGTATAATCCTCGTAATATAGCTGTGGTCGAAGCTTTATATACACCGCACAGCGATATTACACTAATACTTCCCATTTGCCGTAGCGTTTGCCGTCAACTCTACGGATATATTGTTTCTCTTTCAAAGAGTCAATAATGCGCTTTATACTTCTGACGGACTTTCCTGTTTGTTCTGCAAGTTCGGTTTGCTTAACAGACGGGTTCTTTTTTATTAAATCTAACACGGCAAGTTCTTCTAAAGTGCATTTCAAAGTGTCAATTTGGCACTTTGGCGTTTCACTTTTGGCACTTTGGGAAGCGTTTTCATCCACAAAATCAACGTGCATATAGCGGTTCTTCAGTTCATGATTTGTACCGAGCAGAAGGTTTGAGAAAAACAATTCCAAAAACTTTATGGTGGAATGAATACCTTTTTGCAAATCGTTATAGTTTGCTCGAACCAATGCATTACGGAAATACCAAGAGTTCTCACGGAACGCATCGTTATTGACACGGAACCCAAAGGTTTTCATATATTTAATCATAAACACGGCGGTGGCTCTTGTGTTACCCTCGCCAAAGGGATGAATCTGCCAAATATCCGATGCAAATTTTGCAAGGTGCTTCACTGATGCTTCCACAGACAGTCCCTCATAGGAGAACTTTTTTTCGGTGGCAAAATCATAATCCAAAGTATCTTTTATACTGTTAAAATCAGCGTAGATAACCGTTTCGCCATTCAATATCCATTCCTTTTTGGAAATGTTATACTGACGAATTTGTCCGGCGTGGTCAAATACGCCTTCAAACAATCTGCGGTGAATGGTTATCCACTCAGCAGGAGAAAACTGAAACGCCTTTTCGCCCAAAAGCTTCGTTATTCTTGCTGATACAATATCTGCTTCCTTTGTTTCGTTTTCCGTTTCTGTACGGGTGGATCTCTGCTCGTAATAGCTGTGAATACGCCTCTGAGCCTCATCGATGGATATTTTACCCTCGATGTGGTCCTTTGCGGTATCCAACAAATATTCGGAGGTTTTCAGCCCGTCAACCGCCTGCAAGCCGATAGCAGTTTGCCAAGCTTCGCTTTTTTCGGCTCTTTCAGGCTCGCCCTGCTTTATATATTCTTCAAGTTCAAATTGCCAATTCTTGTCGGGCATATTGGTACCCCTTTACTTTTTCTTTAAACTATCATTTACTATTTTTCCAGCAGCTAAAATAAAAGTGCCAAAAGCAGCAGCGCCACCGCCAATCTTCTTTACAACATCGTTTCGCTTTTCTTTCTTATCCTTTCGTTCAGCAATATGAACAGGACAATATATTTCTTTAATATCATCAGGAATTTGTTTGAAACACTTATGGTGCTTACAAACATAGCTCAATTTAGTGCCACACTTAACACAGTATTCGTCGGATACTTTATAGTAAGTCTTTTTATATTCGTCACAATTACTGTTAAGGCAACCTTTAACTCGTTTCATTCTTTAGTTTCCTCCTGTGCCACTCCTAAATATAGTGTTTTGCTTGGACTGTTTAACGCTCTACTGAGCTCAGTAACATCTAACTTCAACTGACTACGAGACAACCACAATCCGGTTTCTGTGCCATCGTCATTTATATCATACTGTGATAATAACAAAGCATTTTTTGCTACATCGTTATCAATGAAATAAGAATACTCTTCAAGCACCCTTGCCATTGAAGCATGCTCACCTATATCGCAATAGATTCCAGCTCGTAGTATAGTTGCCTGATGTATAAAAGCAAAGGACTGGTTAATTTTGTTCATATGCTCTATTATCAATTCTTTTCGTTTGCCCTTGGCTTTTTCGTATTCTTTCTGCTTAATATACTGAATATCGGACTGCATTGTTAATTTTAACTGAAAGGTTGCTTCGGCTAATGCTCTCAATGCCTGTGATTGCAGTGCTTCTCTCAAGCACGCAGATACTATCTTTTGGGATTCAAGAAAGAGAGATAATCCACTGTAATAAAGACCAATACGGTCATTCTGCTGGCCTTGTAAAACCTCTCTTACACTACCATCAATCAGCATCAATTGGTTTGCAACATCTTGTATTTGATCTTGTAATGCTTGAATCTGTAAAGCGTTTGCCATTTGTGTAGGATCTATGCCATTACGGAAAACCTCTTTTTTGATAGGAAGTTTTGAACCATATTTTCCGTCTACACGAAGCTGCGCATATGTTTTTCCATTTTCCTGTGTGAGTTTCAACATTCCGTTTTCAATTGCTTTTAATGTACTTTCAGACGCATCAACAACATAACGGAATCCTTTATCCATGGATTGATGAATTTGTGTTAATATCGGCATTTCTCTAACGACGGTTTGATATATACTTTGAGCAACAATTTGTGCTCGTTCTAACTCATTTTTAATACCGTTAGAAAGAAGCATGACGGGGTAAGATGCGTCATATGGAGAAATATCATTTACATCTTGGATTGTTAAGTCGATTTTATTCTTTTCTGTCATCGTTTCACCCGTTTTCAAAAAATCTTATAATTCTTCCGTCTTAAAGGTTGTATAACCCTCATAGTAGTAGCTGTGGTCGATACCTTTCATATAGACCTCACGGCTACTAATTTCGTCTGTAAGCGCACCTTTTAGCAACACTTTGATTTCCACATCTTTAATCGGACTGCGCTCCATTGCGAGCAGATAATCTTCCTTATCCACCTTGCTCCAGTCCACTACTTTGCCTATTTCATTTTTCAAAATATGGTCGAGCCAAATGCGGGCACTGCGACCGTTACCCTCCCGAAACGGATGGGCGATATTCATTTCAACATATTTTTCTACTATCTCATCAAAGTTCGCTTGCGGCATTTTATCAATGTTCTCAAGTGCCGCCTGCAAGTACATTAAGGGGGCAAAGCGGAAATTTCCCTTTGCAATATTGACTGTTCTGAGTTCGCCTGCGAAGTCGTAAATGTCCTCAAAGAGATATTTATGGATTGCCTGCAATGTAGAAAACTTGCCGACAGGAAGATTATCTAAAACACCTTTTTCAAAAAGTTCAGCAGCCTTTTTCTTGCTGATTCGTTCTTCTTCACGGGCAAGGTCGGCAGAGCTTGTCAGCCCTAATTTATTTTCAAGTGCCATATTGCACCTCCAAAATCGAACTATAATATTCCTGAAATTATAACGATTGCAACTACAATAATTACAATACCTACTAAAAATGTCATATAACCGGCAGCCTGTGGGGATGATTTTCTATGATTAGAAGTCGGCTGAGAATAAGTGTATGTATGGGATTCCGGCTTATGAGCTTGTACCGGTTTTTGAGCCTGACGAGGCTTGGTGGCTTTAGAATATAAAGCGAGAGGGTCGGTTTGATTCATTATGCGTGAATAAAAATCGTCAAGCCACACAGTATCACACGGTTCACACATGTTTTGCTCGGTGCAATCAGGTTCATGTGCTATTTGATTTCTAACCCAACGGTAGTGTTTCAGTTGTTTTAGGTCATCATCCCAACCTCTTACAAGATAAGAACCACGGGGAGTATTTATCATTTCATCAATATAAGCGGATATACGCCTATCGTCATTTAATACTTCGCCGCATAGTTTTTCAAGATGTTTATACGATTCAATAAAACCCATATTATACATCTCCTAAACTTACTTATCCGCCGCAACGCCGGATTTCATCCAAGCATCTACTTCGCTGACCTTGAATTTCCAAAGGCGACCGATTTTTGCGGCGGGCATATTTCTTTTTTCTATCCAAGCGAGTACGGTGTCACGGCTGACTCCGAGGTATTCGCAAATTTCTTTCATTGAGTACCAGCGTTCGATGTTGGAATCCATTAAATTATCCTCACTTTCGGGCAGATATAATTATACAGTTTTAGTATAGCATATTTTAGTCTTAAAATCAAGGATTATTGCGGATTTATAAAGGAAAGCTTGGAAAATATTATAAAAGCGGAACTGCTTTTGTTACAGTTCCGCTTGGAAAAATCGGTTGTTTATTGACAAAAAATGGCTATTCTTTCTTCTTCCTATTCGGAAAGCTGCCCTCAAGCCATTCTTCAAACTCCGCAAGGGTGATGTTGCCGTCGGAGCATTCGTCACGCTTTGTCATCGCCTGATATTTCCACTTTTTGAAATCGGGCTCTTTAATCTGTCTTACACGAACACGGGCGGCATAACGCTTGTAATACTTTTGATACAACCCAATGGCGGCATTGTCCGCCATTTTCTTTTTGTAGTTTTCCTGTGCGGCTAAGTCCTGACAGTTTCGGGTTTCACCCTCGGCAATACGGTCGCAGTAGTGTTGTGGTCAAGCATTTTTGTAACACTTGTGGCTAAAAAATATCAGTTATTGATTAAACTG
>DKZT01000043.1 GCA_002493755.1 Ruminococcaceae bacterium UBA7067 | reverse complement strand
TGACTTTTATTTGCAGGACTCCTCGTATAATATCTCGTCTAGCGTGTACTAAACACAACTGCAAATGAAAAATTCAAGTCACTTATTCGTAATATACACTCCATTTGGCAAGCAAATCAGGGTTGTCAACATTTTCTCCGTTTGAATTCAGTGTATATATTCCGGGCTGTGCCAAAGTTACAGAAGAAAGGTCAGGCGGTAAAGAAAACAACGAATTATCGTTTCGGCATATTGTAATTTTATTGTTCCTCTCTGCAAAAATAATTTTGCCGTACACTTGAACCCTATCATACATCTCATTATTTTTAAAATAACAAACTTCAGCAAGCAACACTTTACCTAAGATATTGTCAAAATCAAGCACAAATTCATCTCCTATCAAATGAACCTTAAGAAAGAATTGCCGCAAAATCAAGCAATTCTTCGATTTTGTAATCGCAAAGCTCATTTGGCATTTGAGTTTTGTTTTTCGGGTCATACAGACAGGTTAAAATCCCTGCATTTCTTCCGCCGAGCATATCCGAGCTTAACGAGTCGCCGAGGATAATATACCTGCTCCTGTCATAATCGCCGATTTTGTCAAAGCAGTAGTCAAAAAACTCCTTTGACGGCTTGTTATGCCCGATATAATCGGAAATGAAAATATCGGTTATATACGACAGAAGTCCGCTTTGCCTGAGCCGCCCCATTGCGACATTCTTTGTGCCGTTGGTAGCTATGTAAAGCTTGTATTTCCTGCACAGCGTTTCACACAGCTTGTCTGCATTTTCGATTATTTTTCCGCAGGTTTTCATAAAAGAGAAATACCGCTCGTTAATATCGTCAACCGAATCAACGCTTATGCCGTGCCTTGCAAACACATTTTCATATCTGAGCGTTAAAAGCCGAGGCTTTGTTATTTCGCCCTTTTCAAGCAGCTTCCAAAGCCTCAGGTTTTCGTCCGAGTAATCCTTATACAAAGCCTCGGAATAAGGCACTTTGAAATATTCCATAGTTGACTTAAAGGCATAATGCTCGGCATAAGGAAAATCGAGCAGAGTTTCGTCTGCATCAAGGAAGATGTATTTTATATTCGCAAGCCTATTCAAAGCAATCACCGTTTTCGTCCATAATCCTGGTTCTCGCCGCTGAATAGTAATACTCTCTGCCTGTTCTTTCCTTTAGGGCATTCAGATACAGTATCGGATTTATATTAACCGTACTTCCTGCAGGCATTGTGGCTGAAAAGACCGCCTCATTCCCCTCAATCCCGAGGGAATAATCGGAAAGGTACGGCTTTAAGTCAATGTCCTTTATTCCCTTTTTCGTCTTTTTCTGTGTAATAATGCTTTCACTGTTTAAGAGAGAATGAAAATCATCGCATATTTCTTCTCCGCTCTGACCGTCACAGCCGACCTTAAGCTTATAGCTCGCCAATGCGATTTTAGCAGGCTTCATAACAGGCTCTGCCGCCTTATAGGCTCTTATGCCGTCAGGCAGGCTCTTATTCAGGCTGTCGGGAATCTGCGAAATGTCAAAGCTGTCGTCCTCAAGCTTAATATCCATAGTTTCGCACTCTCCGCTGAAGCCGAGTGACAGCGGCAAGGCAAAGGTTAAAAACGGGTGAGGATTGAAACCCTCGGTGTGCCATATAGGTATGCGGCTTCGGTTTATCGCAAGCGTCATAACCTTGTTTAAATCAAGGTGCGAAATAAACCTTGACAAACCCTCTTTTTTAAACCATATTCTCACGCTTTTCAAAGCAGACACCTCTTTTCCACTGTGCCGCACCGCAGTTACTGCACTTTTGGCGGCAGTTCGGCGTTGTTTTATTTTCATAAGCCTTTTTACACTCTTCTATTAAGAACGATTTTTTTATACCGTAGTCGATATGGTCCCAAGGCAGAAGCTCGTCAAACTCTCTTTGTCTGTTTGCGTAAAACGCAGGGTCGATACCGCACTCATCAAAGACCTCAAGCCATTTATCAAGGCTGAAGAAATCGCCCCAGCCGTCAAATATCATTCCCTTTTCGTGAGCCTTAAGCAGAGCCTTGCAAAGCCGCCTGTCGCCCCTTGCAAAGACAGCCTCGACAAAGCTTGTTGACGAATCGTGGTAATTGTAGTTTATTTTCTTAGTCGTAATAGAATCCTTAAGATGCATTTGCTTCTGTTTAAGAGATTCCATCGTATCCTGCGCAAACCACTGGAACGGTGTAAACGGTTTTGGCACAAAGCTTGCGGTACTGAGTGTTACCCTTACGCTCTTGCCCTTTTGTCTGTTCTCGGCATTGTAGTAGGCGTTTACAACCTTTTGTCCGAGCTGTGCTATTCCCGCAACATCGTCCAAGGTTTCGGTCGGCAAGCCTATCATAAAGTAAAGCTTAACGGTTGTCCAGCCGCCGTTGAAGGCTGTTGAACAGGTGTCCATAAGCTCTTCTTCGGTAACATTTTTATTGATAACATCTCTGAGCCTTTGCGTTCCTGCCTCGGGCGCAAAGGTAAGACCGCTTTTTCTTACGGTTTTGAGCTTCGACAAAATCTCGTCCGAGAAGCCGTCAACACGCAGTGACGGCAGTGAAATACTAACATTTTCGTCCTTTGACCATTTTGTGAGGTTATTGAGAAGCTCGCCGATTTTGGTGTAATCGCTTGAGCTTAAGGACGACAGCGACACCTCGTCATAGCCGGTGTTGTTGCAGAGCAAATGGCACTGTCGGTCGATAACCTCGGGCGATTTTTCACGGACAGGGCGGTACAAAAAGCCAGCCTGACAGAAGCGACAGCCTCTTATACACCCTCTGAAAATCTCAGCCATAGCTCTGTCGTGCACAATTTCAATAGACGGCACAACAAAGGACTCGGGATAATACAGATTGTCAAGGTCTGTGATTATCCTTTTTTTGATTACGGCTGGCGCATTGTTTTTCGGGGTAAAGGCTTTAATCGTGCCGTCGTCATTATATTCAACATCATACAGCGCAGGAACATACACACCCTGAATCTGAGCCGCCTTTTCAAGAAACTGCTGTTTTGTTTCGCTGTTTGCCCTGCACTGCTTGTATAAGTCCATTACCTCAAGGTCAACCTCTTCACCCTCGCCGATAAAGAACAAATCTATAAAATCAGCAAGCGGCTCGGGGTTGCAGGCGCAGGGACCTCCTGCTACAACTATATTGAACAAATCCGTTCTGTCCTTTGACAAAAGCGGAATATTGCCAAGCTCCAGCATATAGAGGATATTTGTAAAGGAAAGCTCATATTGCAGAGTAAAGCCGATAAAGTCGAATTTATCAAGGCTGTCGCCGCTTTCGAGTGCATAAAGAGGAATGTTGTTCTTCCTCATCTGCTCCTCCATATCAGTCCAGGGAGCAAACACACGCTCGCACCAGATGTCCTCACGCTCGTTGAACTGACCGTACAGAATCTTCATTCCGAGGTGCGACATTCCTACCTCGTAAACATCGGGAAAGCAAAAGGCAAATCTTATATCAACCTTATTTTTATCCTTAACAACGCTGTTAAGCTCTCCGCCGGTGTATCTGCCCGGCTTCTGAACATTCAGCAGTATTTTTTCAACTTCCCTGCTTATCATTTTATCATCTCCGTTATCCGTTTCTTCTTAATTAATATAATACCTGTCAAATAGCAGCTTGTAAACAGCAAAGTAAAATTATATTTTGAAACAAGCAGTAAAATTATTCCGCACACAGCCATCGGAATAAGAACAAGCGCAGAAATTATGTTTAATATCATTGAGGCTTTATTCAAATCCATACGCTTCATCATAAATAGCATAAGCGCACAGCCGCCGTCGAGCGAATCAACGGGCAGAAGATTAAAGCAGGCAAGACACACAGCGGAAAGCGAGAGTATCCTCAGAATATACAAGCCGAAAAAGCAATAAAGCACCCCGAACAGAAGCGAGCATAAAATATTAGCCGCCGCGCCGGACAGCGCAACGGCAATTTCACTGTTGATAGATAAAGCGCACTCCGTTTTCCTGATATTAATATCAAACAGGCTGAGCGTTATTGATTTTATCCTGCACCCGTAAAACTTAAGCACGGCTATATGCCCCAGCTCGTGAAGTACAGCATTTATTAATGCGCAAAACGCCGTCATACTTGTGTCAACGCACAAAACGATACACAGCATAGCGGCAAGCGGAAAGCTTAAGCAAACGGGTATGTTAAAGAGCTTAAATTTCATCGGCGTTACCGCTTATCGTGTTAAAAACATCGGTTATCATAAGCCTGCTGTTGAGCTGTTCATAGTACCAGCTCCTTACGCTCTGATATAAATCAGCACTTATGAATTTTACGGCTATAACGCCGATTACCGCAAGCGTACAGAATATGAGCTGATATTTCACGGTGCGCTGAAAGCCTGTAAGCTTTCTTTTTTTCCTTGCCCGTTCAGCGTGTTCATCGCCGTTTTCGGCGTTTTCGGCATTTTCCTCTCCGCCCTGTCCGTCATAATCCTCACTGTCAAAGGAAACAGGCATAGCGTCATACTGCTTTACGGTCTGCCATTCCTGCTCAAACTCCTCCTGCTCAGGCTCGGTGTAATCAAATTCATCCTGTCTGAAGCCGTCATTGCCCATATTGCCACATCCCAAATTATTTTTGATAAATTGTATGTTTGCAATACGGAAATAATGCTATCACTCACGGTTATCAAGCTTTTTAAAATCACCGTGAAGTAAATTCTTATACATTAATAGCGCAGTCAGAAGCGCAACTCCCTCGGCAATCGGAAAAGCATACCAGACTGCCCACAAACCGATAAAGGAGAAGCCGTACGCAACCGGCAGAATCACCACAAGCTGGCGCAGAACCGACAACAGCAGACTGCGTACTCCCTTGCCGACAGCCTGAAACAGCGTTGTAAACACTACTCCGATTGTAGCAGGAATAAAGCACAGGCTGATTGTCCTAAGTGCAGGCACACCGATCTCAATCATCTCCTGAGTCGGAGAGAACATTGAAAGCAAAAGCTCGGGGAACAGACAGAATACCGCCGTGCCGAAGCTCATAATAACAAGAGCAATAAGGCAGGCATATTTCAGTGCAAGCAGAAGCCGCTTTTTATTGCGCGCGCCGTAGTTATATCCCATAATAGGCATTGTACCCTGATTAAGACCGAACACAGGCATAAATACAAAGGATTGCAGCTTATAATAAACTCCCAAAACAGAAACGGCGGCAGTTGAAAAGCCAACGAGTATCTGGTTCATAAACAAGAGCAAAACAGAGCCTATGGACTGCATCACAATAGACGGAACACCAACGGCGTAAATCCTTTTTACCATAGATAAGCTTAGCTTAAAGCCCTTGAAGCGTATTTTTATTGCGTGTTTTTTGCAAAACACTATAAAAATCGCATATATCATCGACAGTATCTGTCCGATAACCGTTGCAATGGCAGCTCCCAGCACACCGAGCTTCGGGAAAAACCCGATTCCGAATATAAACAACGGATCAAGAATGATATTTGTCAAAGCGCCGATAAGCATAAATATCATCGGCTGAATCATATTTCCTGTTGCCTGAAGAGTTTTTTCAAGGTTTATCTCAACAAAACAGCCAAAGGAAAAAATCATAACACAGCTTAAGTAGCTTACGCCCATATTATAGATTTCAGGGTTGTCGGTATAAAACGCAAAGAACGGCTTTGTTATGAGCAGTCCTGCAACGGCAAACACAAGCCACGATAAAATACCAAGGAAAAATCCGTGCGTTGCAACGCTGTTCGCCTGTTTTATATCCCCCTCGCCGAGCTTTCGTGATACAAGGCTGTTTATGCCGACTCCCGTTCCGACTGCAACCGAAATTATAAGCATCTGAATCGGAAACGCAAGCGACACCGCCGTCAGAGCGTGTTCGTTAATCTGCGACACAAATATACTGTCAACAATATTGTAAAGCGCCTGTATAACCATTGAAAACATCGCAGGCAGAGCCATTGACATAATAAGTTTAAACATCGGCGCAGTGCCCATTTTGTCAGGACTTGCTTTATTCATAATAATCCCCCTCTTAAAAAATCCGCATAACAAATTTAAGGCGGAGAAAACTCCGCCAAAAAAACTGCTATTCACACAACATATTAAGTATACATCATATTTTTTTATCTTTCAACAATTTTTTACAAACCAGCATAAAAATAACGCCCGAAATAACAACCCCGAAAATTCCGCCTGCGGCGTCCACCCAAATATCGTACACCTGCGGCGTTCTTCCGGGCGAAAGATACTGCACGGTTTCGTCAATCAAAGGCAAAAGCAGAATAAGAAAAAAAGTAAGAAAGTAATACGCACGGTTCTTGTATTCGGTGTGGCTTATCATAAACGAATTAAAAAAACCGAAAAACAGAGCAAATTCGGTAAAGTGCGCAAGCTTTCTGACTATTGTCGTAAGCACAGATAAAATATTCGGGTCGCTTGTGTGAAGAATATTATTCGCTACCAGGCTTACAAAGAAGCCGCTTTGTAAGGTTGAAGCATCACCGCTTACAAGCGAGTTAGAAATAAAAAACAAAGCGGATAACACCGTTAAAATCAGAAAAAGCAACGAGGATTTTTTTAGTCTTAAGTTAAGCACAAATCATCACCAGCCAAATTTTATAAAATGATTTTAGTCCAAAATCTAATATTTGTCAAAGGAAAGTATGTTATTCTTAATTAAAAGCACAGTCCGAACCGATGGATTTCATCAAGGGAATATAACTGCCGCACATTCGGCGCAGCGAACAGGAACGGTCATGACCGTTCCCTACGAACTCGTTACAGGCATACATCTCCACTCTCCACTCTGCGCAGCAAGCTGCGCTATACAATAATTTTCCTTGCAATAGCTGAATATTCTTAGTATAATAAGGTAAACGCTTAAAGGTAAATGCTTTAAGCAACCGAAAAATTTGGAGGTAAAAATGTTAAATTACTTAATTGTGTTTTTAATTTCAATGGTTCCGCTCATTGAGCTGAGGGGCGCAATTCCCTATGCTGTCGGAATGGGTCTTGACCTTGTACCGTCCTACATCATCGCAATCATCGGCAATATGCTGCCAATGCCCATTATTTACCTTTTTGCAAGAAAGGTTCTTCTCTGGGGACGTGATAAAAAATTCATAGGCAAATTCTTCACGTTCTGTCTTGAAAAGGGCGAAAAGGGCGGCAAAAAGCTTCAGCAAAAGGCGGGCAAGGGCTTATTTCTGGCTCTTATGCTTTTCGTTGGAATCCCTCTTCCCGGTACGGGAGCGTGGACGGGAACGCTTGCCGCAAGCTTCCTTGATATGGACTTTAAGTCGAGTATGATTGCTGTATTCTGCGGAGTTGTTCTTGCCGGCTTAATTATGGGTCTTGCAAGCGCAGGCTTATTCGGCGCAATCGGTGCAATATTTGCTCCAAAATAATACGAATTACGGGGCGGCGGCAGCTGCCCTATTTTTGTGGTGATAACGTGAAAAGTAACGGCATAATCGACATTGCAATAATCGGCGGAGGCGCGGCAGGACTGATGTGCGGCTGTGTTGTCGGGAAAGAAAGCCGAGGCAGGCTTAACACCGTCATTTTTGAACGCAACAGCAAAACGGGGCGAAAGCTGCTTGCAACAGGCAACGGCAGGTGCAACCTCGGAAACACTGCTTCCTCGGAAGAATCATATTTCTTAAGCGGCTCGTCTTTATCAAGCGAGCTTAAGGAGCGTCTTTCATTTGAATATACAAAGGAGTTGTTCGGCTCGCTGGGTCTGATGATAAAAACAGACAGCGCAGGCAGAGCCTATCCGCAAAGCGGCAACGCCTCCTCTGTTCTTGACATTCTCAGAAACAATATCAGGAAATACGGCATTGACGAGCGAACGGACGAAAAGGTAAACTCAATTAAGAAAAGCGGCGGCAAATTCATTATCGTCACACAAAGCGGCGAATACACGGCTCACTGCGTAATAATCGCCTGCGGCGGCGCGGCTTCCCCCGTGTTCGGCTCGGACGGCAGCGGCTTTGAGCTTGCAAAAGCACTCGGCCACACCGTAACAAAGCCGTTCCCAAGCCTTACTCCGCTTAGTGTAAACGATGATTTACGCCCGATAAAGGGCGTTCGCTGTGACTGCGAGATAAAGCTTCAATCAGGCGGTGAAACCGTTGCCTCGGAGCGCGGCGAGCTGCAGATTAACGAGAACAGTATATCGGGAATATGCGTTTTTAACATCTCTCATTATGTAAATCTCGCTTTCAGCAAGGGCGAAAAGCCGCCTGAAATTGCGATTGATTTACTTCCCGATGTCAACATAAACAAGCTCAAAAGCTTTATTATGAAAGCAGTATTTGCAAGCGGCGATATTCCTCTTGACGAGGTAATGACAGGCATTATGAATAAAAAGCTCGCAGGCTTTATCATAAAAAGAGCCGCTTCTCTCTCCCCTGCCGTCAGGTGCAGTGATGTAAGCAAGCGAGAGATAATAGCGATTTGCAATGAGATTAAGTCGTTTAAGCTTACTTCAAAGCGAAGCTTTGATTTCACAAAGGCTCAGGTGAGCGGCGGCGGAGTAAGGCTTGATGAAGTAGACCTGAAAAATATGTCCTCCAAAAAGGCTCAGGGACTGTATTTTGCAGGTGAGGTTTTAGATGTTGACGCTCCGTGCGGCGGCTTTAATTTGCAGTGGGCGTGGACAACGGCTGAGATAAGCGCAAGGAGCGCTGTTTTGAGGTGTTTGAATGATAAGAATAAGTAATATAAAGCTGCCTGTTGATTATGACGACAGCACAATTCAAAAACGGGTATGCGATGAGCTGCGCTGTGACAGAAAGGCGATTGAAAGCGTTACTCTTCACAGGCTGTCGGTAGACGCGAGAAAGAAGTCAAGCGTACATTTCACCGCCGCCGTTGATGTCACTCTGAATATATCGGACAGCAAGGCTCTTTCAAAATGCAAAAGCAAAAATGCGGCTGTCGCTCAGCCTTACCGCTATGAGCTGCCGAAGCTTACAAAAAAACCGACTTATTCACCCGTTATAGTCGGCGCAGGCCCTGCCGGACTTTTCGCAGGACTTATTCTTGCTCAGGCAGGCTGTTCACCGATTATCATTGAACGCGGCGGAAAGATAGATGATAGAATCAAGTCTGTCGATTGCTTTTCAAGCGGCGGCAGGCTCGACGCAAACAGCAATATACAGTTCGGCGAGGGCGGTGCAGGAGCATTCTCAGACGGTAAGCTTAACACAGGCACTAAGGACTCAAGAGCGAGAAAGGTGCTTGAGGAGTTTGTTCAGGCAGGAGCACCCGAGGAAATTCTATACAGAGCAAAGCCGCACGTCGGCACAGATTATCTGCATATAGCAGTTAAGAATCTCAGAGAAAAAATAATTGCCCTCGGCGGCTGCTTCAGATTCAATACAACCGTCACGGATTTTGAGCTTTCAGGCGGAGCGGTTAATGCCGTTATCACTGATAAGGGCGAAAAAATACAAACAGACAGAGTTATCCTTGCCCTCGGTCACAGCAGCAGGGATACCTATAAAAGGCTATACGATTTGGGCATAGCTATGGAGCAGAAGCCGTTTTCAATCGGAGTGAGGATAGAGCATCTGCGTGAAAGAATAGACCGCGCTCAATACGGCGGCTTTGCAGGAAAGGGTCACTTAGGTGCCGCCGACTACAAGCTGGCTGTTCATCTGCCGAACGGCAGAGGTGTTTACACCTTTTGTATGTGTCCGGGCGGTGAGGTTGTTCCTGCGGCAAGTGAACCCGATACCGTTGTCACAAACGGTATGAGCCGCTTTGCAAGAGATATGGAAAACTCAAATTCCGCCCTGCTTGTCGGCATCGGGTGCGATGATTTCGGCAGTGAAAGTGTGCTTGCAGGAATTGAGCTGCAAAGGGAATTTGAGAAAGCCGCGTTCACTCTCGGCGGCGAAAGCTATTTTGCGCCTGCCCAGAGGGTTGAGGATTTCCTATGCGGCAGAAAAACAACAGCATTCGGAGAGATAAAGCCAAGCTACCGCCCCGGCGTGATCGGCGCCGATTTAAACAGAATTATGCCCGAATATATGAGTGCTTCGCTGAAGCAGGGCATTATAAGGCTTGATGAAAGGCTGCACGGCTTCAGCCATCCCGACGCTGTTTTGACGGGAATGGAAACACGCAGCTCTGCACCGCTTCGCATTATCAGAGATGAAAATCTGCAAAGCCTTAATTGCCGAGGATTATATCCCTGCGGCGAGGGTGCAGGCTATGCAGGAGGAATAATATCGGCGGCTGTTGACGGCATAAAATGCGCCGAGGCAATTATCAGGGGTGAATGAAATGGCTGACAACGAAACGCTTCTGAAAAGGGTCAGATGCGAATATATACTTGAATATCTGCGTGACAACACCGACGCTGACCACTGTGCAAACTCAAACGCTATTATAAAGCACCTCGCTCAAAAAGGCATAAGCTGCGGCAGAAAAGCGGTTTATGATGACATCACTGCTCTGATTATGTACGGCTATGATATTGTTCGTGCAAAGTCGAGCAATGACGGATATTTCCTCGGCGAGCGAGTATTTCAAAGCTCTGAGGTGCGGGTGATGGTTGACGCCGTGACCTCCGCTCCGTTTATAACTGAGAAAAAGACGGTAGAGCTGAGGGATAAGCTGCTGAAATTTATGAGTCGTTATCAGCGTGAGGAGATTTTATCTCAGCTGTCGCCCCACGAATGCATTAAATCGCAAAACGAGCAGATATACTATGTTATTGACGAGATAAACAGAGCGATTGCCGCAAAACGGCAGGTTGAGTTTGACTATTACAAATATTCAGCAACTGTCGGCAAGCCAAAGCTTGAAAAACAGCGGCATTTTGTGATTAGTCCCTATGCGCTTGTGTGGGCAAACGACAAGTATTATCTTGTCGGCAATTATGACAAGTATGACAACTTAAGCAATTATCGGCTTGACAAGATAAAGATGATTAAAACAACCGAAAGCGAAGCAAGACCATACAGCGATATTTGCGGTAACGATTCTCCCTTTGACACGACAGAATACATAAGAAAAAACATTATGATGTATAACGGCGAGGAAACGGAGCTTGAGCTTATCTGCGACAACACCTTGCTTGACGTTATGGCTGACAAATTCGGTATTGACTCGATAACCGTTGATTCCGCTGACGGACAATTCAGCTTAAAAACCACAGTGTTTTACAGCGACGGTCTTATCGACTGGCTGTTTCAGTATTGCGACCGCGTAAAAATAATAGCTCCGCAAAGGCTCAGGGACAGAATAAAGGAAAAAGCCGCCGCTACAATAAAATTGCTGGAGGAATAGAGGAGGATAGTACTATAACAAAAATTCCCCATACAACAACCGATAAGCGACTGTTGTATGGGGATTAGTATTATTATCCGAATGTTACAAGCGTTATACAGGTATCGTTATACTTTGTACCCTCCAGCGCTTCGTCAATGATTATTTTTACATATTTTGTGCTTACAGTATGCGGTAATCTGACGGTGTCAACCGTATAATAGTTGCTGTCCGTAGCGTTTGACCTTGCTGTTAAATAAGCGGAATAGGACGAACCATCGGAAAATTCAAAACGAACACGCTTGATTTTTCCGTTCTCATTATAGAGCTTTGCTGATTTTGCAAAGCCGTTTACAATACCGATTTCACTCACCCTTTGCTCCTTGTCATCGCTGAACATTATCCACTCTCCCTCACCGCTGTCGCTTTTACCCTCTGCCCAGCAGTTAGTGTCGTCATAGCAGATATTTTCGGGAGAATATACTGTTCCATTTGAGCTGACAAGATTTGACGATGAGGTAATACTGTGGAAAATCGGTTTGACTGATTCGGTTTTACTTGTACTTTCGGGCGAATATACAACCCTGCCGTTTTCGTCAAAAACCGAATATCCGCTGTTGAGGTCAGCACATTCCTTTGCCTTTGACAAGTTGTAATAAGCTCCCTTTTGAGACGCCTCATCATTCCAGCTCTTGCGAACACGGTACAATATTGCACTTGAGGTTTTTGACGAGCTTGAGCTGCTTTTATTTTTTCTTTCCTGCTCCTGCTTATTCAGAAAATCTACATTTGCGGTTTCATATTCGTTAAGCTCAGATTCGTTAAAGCTGCTCGGCTCTACTGTTCCTATATACCACGATTTGCTGTTGAAAAAGCTTTGAAGCTCAGTTGAATCAAAGCGTCTGCCGTGCTTTGCGTAAATTTCGTTTCTCGCAAGCTCCAGCGCCTTCGCTCCAAGGCTTTTTGTATCATCTGCTGTGAGGTAGCGTGATGAGCTTTGCGGAATAATATAGCTGTTGTCATTTCTTGCGTTGGACGGTATTCCGAAATAATCGTAATTCGGATAAGCATATTTACCCTTTGACATCACAACTGCAACAACATCGCCCTCCTTTGCCTGCGTACCCTGCGACGGACTCTGGCTTATTATGCAGTTATCAGGCACAGTTGAGCTGTAATCGGCTGATACACGTGTTTGCAGATTACTTTCACCCAGTTTTTTCACTGCATCGTAGTATGGAAAGCCTGTTACATTCGGCACTTCAACTGTTTTTTCATCGTCAACGGGATTCATCGTTGTCGTAGTGGGAGCTATAACAGCGGCACTATCATTTTGCGGTGCAGAATTACCGTTTTTATTCCCGCTGAAATAAACAAGAGCCACAACCGCAAACACAATCAATACCAAAGCCGCAAGCGAGATTGACACAATTATTACAGCATTTGAGGATTTGCTTTTTTCTGTAACAATATCCGTATAGTATCCGTCGTGAGGATTATGGTCATAGCCGAAGCCTGCACGGTTATCAGGCTGCCGATGCTGCGGCGGCAGGTTGATATTGTCCTGATAAATTCGGGGCTGCGGCGGTAAATCCGCAGTATTATCTTTATTATTTTGCTCATCATAACAGCTCAGGCTTGCTCCGCAGTATTTGCAGAATTTTGCCTGCTGTAAATTGCTCTTTCCGCAATTCGGACAAAACATAGGCTTCACTCCTGTAAATTAATTTATAATATATAAATCTGGCTATCCCTTTAAATAAGCAGTTTTGAGTTTTGAGTTTTCAGTTTTGAGTTTAGAGTTGAGTGGACAGGAATGTGAAACGAGGTTGTAGGGAACGGTCTTGTCCGTTCCGGCTCGCTCTGCCGAATGTTGTATACGCTTCGCAGCGAAGAGCTTTGAGCATTGAGGTATTAATAAAAAGCCTAAATCCAACAACTCAAAACTCTCGACTCTAAACTCTAAACTAAATTATCATTTAGCTTACTAAAGAGGATAACCATATATATAAATATACATCATTTTTCACGATAATTCAACACATAACACATATTAAGCAAGGCAGACTGAAGCTGTTTTTCAGTCTGCCTTGCTTACGGAGTAAGGATAAAACTGTATATCACTTACTTATTAAAGAATGAAAGGAATGCACGGTAAGCCATATAAACGTCTATCTTTGAAACAACCTCAAATGGTGCGTGCATTGAAAGAACGGGAACGCCCAGATCGACAACATCAACATTCAGATTTGCGACAAACTTTGCTATCGTTCCGCCGCCGCCTGCGTCAACCTTGCCCAATTCGCCTGTCTGCCACAGCACCTTTTCACTGTCAAGCAGCTGTCTTATCTCAGCCATAAATTCAGCCGTTGCGTCAGAAGTATCGTACTTGCCGCCGTGACCTGTATATTTTGTAATTACAACGCCCTTGTTGATGTAGCTTGAATTGTTCTGTTCAAAAACGCTCGGATAATTCGGGTCAAAGGCGGCGTTTACATCAGCTGAAAGACAGGTGCTCTGTGAAATAACCTTGTATTCGTCAAGACCCTCGCTTTTTGCCATATCGAAGATAAAGTATTTCATAAAGTCGCTTTGCATACCCGTGTTGCCGTCACTGCCTATCTCCTCCTTGTCAACAAGCAGAGTTACGGCTGTTTTCTCAGGCTGTTCGCAGTCGAGAGCCGCCATTAATGCAGGATAAGCGCACACCCTGTCATCGTGGCCGTAAGCGCCTATCATACTTCTGTCAAAGCCGATCTCACGCGCCTTCTGCGCAGGTACAAGCTCTAAATCAGCCGAAAGGAAATCGTCCTCGGTTATGCCGTATTCCTCAAACAGCAGATTAAGAATATTCAGCTTGACAAGCTCGGATTCACTGTCGTCCCTGAACGGACGGCTGCCGATAAGCACATTCAGATCCTCGCCCGTGAACAGCTCCGCTCCCGGCTTTTTCATCTGCTCCTTTGCAAGGTGCGGAAGCAAATCGGTAACGCAGAAGCACGGGTCATCGTCCTTTTCGCCGACCTTAACCGTAACTTTTTTGCCGCCCTTAAGCACGATTACACCGTGAAGAGCAAGCGGAATTGCCGTCCACTGATACTTCTTTATTCCGCCGTAATAATGCGTTTTAAAGAGCGCAAGGTCATTTGCCTCATAAATCGGATTCGGCTTTAAATCAAGACGAGGCGAGTCAATATGCGCTATTGAAAGGCGCACACCCTCGCTGCAGCCCTTTTTGCCGATTACGGCTAGGATAATGTTTTTTCCTCTGTTGGTAAGATAAACCCTGTCGCCGGGATTATATCTGCTGCCGCTGATGTACTCCTTAAAGCCTGCCTTTTCGGCAAGCTCCCTTGCCGTTGCTACCGCTTCACGCTCAATTTTGGCGTTATCAAGAAACTTCATATACTTTTTGCAGAATTTATCCGCTGCTGCAATTTCCTTTTCGCTGAGTGTGCCAACTCCTTTTTTTGCGTCACGGAAGAGCTTTTCCTTGAGCAGTGCTGCCTCCGATTTTTCATTTGCTTTTGCCATATATATCATCCTTTCACTTATATTATTTTATCACATATTAAAGCTTGTAAACGTCCTTATAATTTTCTTTTGCGGTTTCAACCTTCTGAACATAATAGCGTGTTTCGTCAAAAGGAATATAATCAAGCGTTACTCCGTCGCTTGAACAGCTCTCGTCCGCCAGCCATTCGTCAACCGCACCGTACCCTGCGTTATATGCGGCAACCGCAGTTTCCTCACAGCTTTGGTATCTGTCAAGCAGAAAGGCTAAAAAACGTGTACCGTATTTTATGCTTGTTTCAGGGTCGTAAAGGCAGTCGGTATCCAGTGTGACCTCGCCGTCATAATACGTTTGCAGCCACTCAAAAGTGTACGGCATAATCTGCATAAGTCCGATTGCGCCCACAGCCGACTCGGCATTGGGATTAAAATTGCTCTCGGTTTTGATTACCGCATATATAAGCTCATCGCTTACATTGTATTCGGCGGAATATTTGTTTACCAGCTCCTTATATTCAAGCTGATAATGTGCTTTGTCTATACCGCAGCTGCTCAGGTAAAGAATAACTCCGAGTATCGTAAAAAGTATAAGCAACGAGATTGCGACAACCGCCGTACCGACACGGCTTTGTCGTTTAGTTCTTCTTGTTTGTGCTATATTAACCGCCGCCCTTCATTGCCAACGCTTTATTTTTTATCTTGAGCGCAATATTTCTGAGGTACTCTTCATTTCCTGCGCCGTCAATTACAAAGTCGCTTTTTGATGTATAGAAGCTGTCGCTTTGCTGTGCGTCAAAGCGCTTGTTTGCAAGCTCCGTGGTGATATTATCCCTTTTCATTATTCGCTCAAGCCTTGTTTGCCTGTCTGTTATAACGCTTGCGATAAGGTCGCACATAACGTCGCTGTTGCTTTCAAAAAGCACGGGAGCGTCAAAAACAATGAGCCGCCGCCCCTCCTCGGCAAGCTGCTTTATAAGCTTAAGCGAACGCAAAAACACCCAGGGATGGGTTATATCGTTGAGCGCCTGCGTACTCTGCTTTGACGAAAAAGCACGTGCGGCAAGAAGAGTGCGGTTTACAGCGCCGTTTTCATCGGCTACATCATCACCGAACACCGCCTTAAGCTGAAACACACAGCTTGAACCGGGCATCAGCGCCTGCTTTGCTATTGCGTCTGCGTCAACGCAGGCAAAGCCTGTATCGGTAAGATATCTGCAAAAGGTGCTTTTACCCGAGCCTGACGGTCCGGTAAGACCCAGAATAACAAAATCACGCAAGTCGTATCACCTCAAAGCCAGCCGCCCTGATAAGGCGGTTATAAACGGCAAGACCAACTCCGTCAAGCTTCGGACAGCGGGCATAGGCAAGCTCTATTCCTGCCTCGTCAACGCTTCTCAGCACAGAGAAAAGATTTTTCGCCTGTGATTGACAGTCGTCCTTTGCGCCGAGCGAAAAGAACGGCACACTAAGCTTTTCGGCGTCCTCGTCAAAGCATATTGCGCCTACTCCCTTTTGTTCCCTTGAATTGACATAGCGGATATACTGCTCGTCACTGCCCTTGACGATAATAATTCTCGCCTGCGGAGCATAGTGCTTATATTTCATTCCGGGGCTTTCCGCCCTTTGCCCCTCTTTTAGCTTATCGGTCACGGCAGGGTCAATCTCAATCTCGCCGATAACGCTCTCTATTTCGTCAACCGTTACTCCGCCCGGTCTTAAAAGCCTCGGAACATCGCCGACAAGCGATATAACCGTTGACTCAAGTCCTACCTCACAGCTTCCGCCGTCTAAAATAGCGTCAACTCTGCCGTTCATATCGTCAATAACGTGTTTAAGCTCTGTCGGACTGGGACTGCCCGACAGGTTTGCAGACGGAGCGGCGATAAGCGTATCGCTTAAGAGAATAAGCGTTTCGGCAAGCGGATGCGACGGATAGCGCACTGCAACGGTGTCAAGTCCTGCGCTCACCTCATCGGGAACACACTCAGCCTTCGGCAGTACCATTGTGAGCGGTCCGGGCCAGAACGCTTTTGCAAGCTTTATTGCCTTTTCGGGAATTTCTGCGGCTACTTTTTTCAAGTCCTGAATAGCTCCGATATGCACAATCAGCGGATTGTCCATCGGTCTGCCCTTTGCCCTAAAAATATTTGCAACCGCCTGTTTGTTAAAAGCGTCCGCACCCAAGCCGTAGACGGTTTCGGTAGGCATTACAACAAGACCGCCGTTTTTTATTATTCTTGCCGCGTCTGCAACGCTTTCCTGTGTTAAGATTTTTGTTTCCATATTATTACTTTCTTTCAGATTTAATAAATCCTATTTAATCAAGAAATATTAAACAATATATTAAGTTATTCTTAATTTTCTTCTTTTAGTTATTTTCTTCTTTTAATTGTTCCGCACGCGCCGCGGCAATAAGAGGGTCGATGACATCGTCGAGGTTTCCGTTTAATATATCGTCTATTTTATAAAGCGTAAGCCCGATTCTGTGGTCGGTAACTCTTCCCTGCGGATAGTTGTATGTTCTTATTCTTTCGCTCCTGTCCCCTGTGCCGACCTGATTCTTCCTTTCCTGAGCCACCTCTTCGTGCTGCTGCTGCTGTTTAGCCTGTAAAAGACGGGATTTCAGCACCTTCATCGCCTTATCCTTATTCTTATACTGGCTTCTTTCATCCTGACACTCTACAACAACGCCCGTCGGCAGATGGGTTATTCTTATTGCCGATTCCGTTTTATTAATATGCTGGCCGCCTGCGCCGCTGCTTCGGAAGGTGTCTATCTGCAAATCGGCAGGATTTATTTCAATTTCAACATCCTCAGCCTCAGGCAGTACGGCTACCGTAACAGTCGAGGTGTGGATTCTGCCCTGCGACTCGGTTTCAGGCACACGCTGAACACGGTGAACTCCGCTTTCAAACTTCAGCCGTGAGTATGCGCCCGAGCCGTTGACCATAAAGCTTATTTCCTTGAAGCCGCCCAGCTCCGTTTCATTAGCGTTTAAAAGCTCTGTTTTAAAGCCCTTTTTCTCTGCGTACATTGAGTACATTCTATACAGAACGCCACAGAAAAGCGCAGCCTCCTCGCCGCCTGCTCCGCCTCTTATCTCAACGATAACGTTTCTGCCGTCGTTAGGGTCTTTCGGCAGAAGCAAAAGCTTAAGCTCCTCTGAAAGCCTTGCTTTTTCCTCCTGAGCCTCCGAAAGCTCAATTCCTGCAAGCTCCTTAAGCTCAGGCTCTATTCCGCCCTCGTTAAGTATGGCAAGAGCCTCCTCCTCGCTTTTCAGCGCCGCCTTGTATTCGCCATATTTCAGCGCAACAGGCTCAAGCTCCTTAAGCTCACGCATCACCTTGCTGTATTCATCGGAATTAGCGGCAACCGCAGGGTCATAAAGCCTTGTGTTAAGCTCGTTATATCTTTTTTCAAATATTTCAAGCCGATTAAACAATGTTATTCCACCTTTGACGAATTTTCATTTGACTCGTTTCTGATAACCTTTTTTATATTCTTTTCTGCTTTTGCACGGGGAATCATTATCTTATGCCCGCATTTCTGACATTCAAGCCGAAAGTCCATTCCGACGCGCAGCACATTAAACATATTGCAATCGCACGGATGCGGCTTTTTCATTTGCAGAACATCGCCTACCTTAATATCCACTGCTTTCCCTCCTGTTGCAGAATTACTGTTTGTATTTGATTATAGCATTTTCCCGACTGTTTTACAACTTTTGCGGCGCACAAAATTGATAAATATTATTTTTTGAAAAAGAATTGATAATCCGGTCGAAGTTTGTTATAATATAAGAATAAAATGTGATTATTATATATTTTTGAGAAAATGCCGACTGCGTAAAGCTTTGATAAAGCGATTTATAGTCGGCAATCACCCGAAGGGAGCTTGGATTTTTGGAGTATAAAGATAAAAGATGCCCGGTCTGCGGCGTTCCGTTTGACGATAACGACGACATCGTTGTTTGTCCCGAATGCGGCACTCCGCAGCACAGAGTTTGTTATGAACGCCTTGGGAAATGCGCAAACGCCGAAAAACACGGCGCGGATTTTGCCTGGAATAAGGCGGAGGACGAGGAGCAGTCAATCTGCCCTTCGTGCGGTGCGAAAAACCCGAAGGACGCTATGTTCTGCTCTGAGTGTTCTCATCCGCTCGGCAATGACGCTTCTAATGATGCTTCTAAGGGGCAGGGCGCGCGCAGTAATCAGCCGTTCGGCAACGGTGCAAATCCTCAGGGAGTTCCGTTCGGCTTCGGCGGCTTTGACCCGTCTGCCGTTTACTCAAGCTACGGCATATCAATGGACGAGGAATTTGCGCCCGATGTTACGGCAAGCGACTGTGAAAGCTATGTAAAAAACAACGCGTTTTACTATATTCCCGTGTTTAAAAACATTAAACGCTTTGGCAGGAGCCGTTTCAACCTTTCCTCTGCTCTGTTTTCAGGCGCGTGGTTTTTATACCGCAAGCTTTATCTCGCAGGCAGTATTGTCCTGCTTATTATCGCAGGCTGCTTTGTGACTGAAGCGTTTTTCATAAATGATTTTATCAGAACCTTCAGCGAAATCCAGCAAACGCTCGGCGCCGCTGCCGGCTCTGTTCAGATTGTCAACTACGCTCTTAACAATCTCGAAACAACAGAGCTTATTAAGTTTCTTCTGCCCTGTATCGCAAATATTGTTATGTTCGTAACTATGTTTATATGCGGTCTGACGGGCAATAGAATATATTTTAACCATACAGTCAAGAAAATCAAGAAAACAAAGGACAGCAAGCCGTCAAACCTCAAGGACGCCCTGGGCAGCGCAGGCGGCGTGAACACTGTTGCGGCTGTCGCTGTTATGGTATGTTATATGGCGTTTAACTTTATTGTAAGAATAATGTAATAAAAAGAGAGGAGAATCAGTATGAAAGTAACAAAGGCTGTCATCCCTGCCGCAGGCTTGGGTACAAGAGTTCTTCCTGCGACTAAGGCAATGCCGAAGGAGATGCTACCTATTGTTGACAAACCGTCAATTCAATTTATTGTTGAGGAAGCCGTTAAATCGGGCATCACCGATATTTTGATAATAACGAACAGAGGCAAGGGTATTATCGAGGATCACTTTGACCGTTCGCCGAATCTTGAGCACAGCCTGGAGCTGAGCGGAAAGGATGACGTAATACAACAGCTCAAAAATATTTCCGACCTGGCTAACATATACACCATCCGTCAAAAGGAAACAAAGGGTCTGGGACACGCAATAAGCCGAGCCAAGTCGTTTGCGGCAGGCGAACCGATTGCCGTTCTGTACGGCGACGACGTTATCATCGGCGAAAACCCTGCCTGCGGTCAGCTTATTGAGGCTTATGAAAAGTACGGTCTCGGCGTTGTCGGTGTTAAAGAGGTTAGGCCCGAGGACATACATAAGTACAGCTCACTTAAGGTTGAAAAGCTTGAGGGCAATATTTACAAATGCACCGATATGGTTGAAAAGCCTGACAAGGATCACGTTTTATCGTATTTCTCAATACTCGGCAGATGCGTTCTTCCGCCGGAGATTTTCGATATTCTCGAAGACACTCAGCCCGGTGTGGGCGGCGAAATTCAGCTCACAGACGCTATGCGCCGCCTTGCAACCACAAAGGGTATGACGGCGGTTGACTTTGAGGGCACAAGATATGATATGGGCAACAAGCTTGGAATATTAAAGGCTACCGTTGAGGTTGCGCTTAATCACCCTGAGGTCAAGGACGAATTCAGAGAGTATCTTAAGGATATAGCAAAAACTCTATAAATATTTGGGGCAGTTTTTACTCACTGCCCCTATTTTTATAAAGCCTCGGAGAATATTATGAAAACTTTTGAAAATGTAAGCTTTAACGGAGTGTTCCGTGATTATCAGCAGAATGTTCTTAACAACGCTCAGAACCATATCCGTGACGGAAAAATTCATATTGTAGCGGCTCCGGGCAGCGGCAAGACTATACTCGGGCTTGAGCTTATCCGCAGGATAAACCGCCCTGCGCTGATTTTGTCGCCGTCTGTGACCATTAAACAGCAGTGGGGAGAAAGATTCTGCACCGGCTTTTTACACGGAAAATCGGGCGAGGACTATATTTCCTATGACTTAAAAAAGCCGAGCCTACTCACCTCTGTCACATATCAGGCTCTTCACTCAGCCTTTACCGGAACGGCAATTCCTCAGGCAGGCTCTGACAGCGATGACGACAGTCAATATGACGCACCCGAGGATTTCAAGGACTTCGACCTTATTGCGCAAATCAAGGCAAGCGGCATCGGCACAATCTGCCTTGACGAGGCGCATCATCTTAGGAGCGAGTGGCAAAAGTCGCTTGAAAGCTTTATTGAAGCCGTATCGGGAAGCGTTTATGTGATTTCTCTCACAGCCACACCGCCTTATGACAGCACTCCGAATGAGTGGAAGCGATATATTTCGCTTTGCGGCGAAATTGACGAGGAAATTTTTGTACCTCAGCTTGTATCGCAGAAAACGCTCTGCCCTCATCAGGACTATATTTATTTCAACTACCCTACCGATGAGGAAACGGCTGTAATCAGACAACACAGTGAAAAAGCCGTTCAAACGGTAAACGAGATACTGTCGGGCGATATGTGGAAGCAGGTTCTGTTTTCGCCTGTCTTTTCAAACTACCGCAATAACGAGGAGTGTATACTTGACAATCCTCGGGAGTTTGCCGCAATCCTTTCTCTTGCGCGTCACAGCGGCGTAAATATCCCTAATGACCTATTAACGCTTGTTTCTCCCGGCGGCAGACTGCCCGGATACAACCTCGAAACGGCGCAGACGGCATTTCAGTTCGTGATAGATTCTCCGTCTGTTTTCGGCGAAAATGTATCGGCGGCAATGCTCTCGAAGCTTACGCAGGTAGGAATGACTGAGAAAAAAGCTGTCGCACTTTCAGGCAGTGAAAAGCTCGATAAGCTGATGGTTTCATCTCTCGGCAAATTAAAAAGCATTGAACGGATTGCATCAAGCGAGCTTAACAGTCTTGGCACCTCACTGCGTATGCTGATACTCACAGACTACATTAAAAAGGATATGCTCGGAATAGTCGGCACGCAAAACGAGATTGCCGCTATGGGTACAGTCCCGATTTTTGAAGCACTGCGGAGAACGCTCGGAAACAGCGCAAACATTGCTGTGCTGACAGGCAGCCTTGTTATTCTGCCAAACGGCATAATCAATGCGGTGTCAGGTCTTGCGACAGCTTCATGCGTTTCATTCACCGCAAAGCCGATTAACCGTACAAATTACAGCGAAATCATCTTCAGCGGCTCAAACAAAAACAAGGTCAATATTATTACTCAGGCATTCTCGCAGGGATATATTCATATCCTTATCGGCACTAAGTCGCTGTTGGGCGAGGGCTGGGATTCACCCTGCATTAACTCGCTTATTCTTGCAAGCTTCGTAGGAAGCTTTATGCTCTCAAATCAGATGAGGGGCAGAGCCATAAGAATGGACAAAGCAAATCCCAACAAGGCATCAAACATATGGCATCTGGTAACGGTTGAACCTGATACACAGGACGGCAATACGGATAAGCAGGAAATACCCGGAAACGACTTTGCAACTATGAAAAGACGGTTTGACGGTTTCCTTGCGCCTGCCTACAACAGAACAGCCATAGAAAGCGGCGTGGAGCGGCTCGACATAATCAAGCCGCCGTACACAAAGGACGGCTTTGAGAATATAAACAGACAAATGCTGGAGCTGTCAAGAAACAGGCAGGCTATGGCTCTGTGCTGGCAAAACGCAATAGGCGGCGGCAAACGGACAGAGGTTATTGATGTAAACGAAATACCAAGCGCAGTTCAGCCGCAGGGCTATACATTCAAAAACAGGCTTGCGCTTGTTATGCTTATAATTTCTCTTGCCGTGCTGATAATATCCGTTGTATGCGCAGTAACGCTCGGCGCATTTTCACTTACGGTCGGAGCAATATGCGCCGCCGCTGTGGCTTTAATAAGCGCTGTTGCATCACTTGTCGCCTTTGCTAAAACAAGAGCCTTTGCATCATCAGAAAAGACGGTACAGACCTTTGCCGCCGCCTTGCTTAAAGCTCTCAGAAGCACGGGAGAAATCGCAGGCAGAAGCTCGTATGTTTCCGTAACAAGTGAAAAAGCAGGAACGAGTGTAAGCGTAACGCTCAAGAACGCTTCTGCACACGAAAAAGAGGTATTTAAAAAGGCGATAACCGAGCTTCTCTCACCCATTGAAAATCCGAGATATGTTCTTGTAAGGAAAAAAGGCGGCAGATATATTTACAGCCAAAGCTACGCCTGCCCTGCCGTACTGGGCGCAAAAAAGGAAACAGCAAAGCTTCTTGCGGATAATCTGTATAATTCAATGGGTGAAGCAGAGGTTATATACACAAGGTCAAGGGAAGGCAGAGCCGAGCTTCTGAAGTGCAGAAAGCAATCGTACATTAATTTAAACGATATTCATATAAGAGGTAAAAAGGCGGCTGTACCCGAATGGTCATAATAGAGCCGTATTACAGATTTCTGCGAGGAGATGCGCATTATGAAAAAAATTCTGCTTATAACAACAGGCGGCACGATTTCCTGCGGCAGCGGCGAAACCGCTCTGTCCCCTGCCCTGTGCGGAGCGGAGCTTCTGAATTTCATCTCAGCCGACAGTGATTTAATTATTGATTGCAGTGACCTCTTATTCATCGACAGCACCTCGGTAAAGCCGAAGCACTGGGAGCTTATTGCAAACGAGATAAGGTGCAAAGCCGATAAATACGACGGCTTTGTTATCACTCACGGAACAGACACTCTCGCATACACAGCTTCAATGCTTTCATTTTTGCTTTGCAGGCTTAACAAGCCTGTCATAATCACAGGCTCGCAGAAAACTATGTTTGAAGAAAAAAGCGACGCACCCGACAATCTCTCAAACGCAATTAAAGCCGCCTGCACAGGCATAGGCGGAGTGTATATTCTGTTCGGCTCAAGGATAATCTACGGCACAAGAGGCTACAAGGAAAGCACAAGCAGTTTTGACGGCTTCGTATCGGTCAACAAGGCTTACGCAGGCAAAATTGAAAACGGAAAAATATGCTTTAACTGCGACAACTGCGGCTATCTTTTCAGCGGCGAGCTGCCAAACGATAATACAAAGAGCCTTGAAGCACGGGTAATTTCAATCAACATAACACCGAGCGACAACGGCGAAATAATAAGAGCCTGCGCCGACAGCGGCTATGACGGCATTGTGCTTTCCTCATACGGCACGGGAGGTCTGCCCGACAAAGGCTGGGAAGCAGCCGCTTCATATGCGATAAGCAAGGGAATATTGGTTGCTATGACCTCGCAGTGCCGACACGGGATTATAATTCCGTCAAGATATGCTGTTGCAGGCGCAGTTGAACGCCTTGGAATTTTATCAGCCGCCGATATGACGCTTGAAAGTGCATACTGCAAGCTGTTGTGGCTTCTGAGTGTTACGGACAGCCGCCAAAAAGCCGCCGAGCTATTTGCAAAAAACATATGCGGTGAGGTTACAACGGCATAAATATGTGTAAATATGCCGAAATACAGAGCTTTCAACAGTTGCAAAGATGAAAAAATTGTGGTAAAATCAACAGAGATTATTTATCGGGAGGATTAACATATATGTCAGGACATAATAAATGGAGTACAATCAAGCAGAAAAAGGGCAAGAACGACGCCGCAAGAGCCAAGATTTTTACAAAAATCGGCAGAGAGCTTGCAGTTGCCGTTCGTGACGGCGGCAGTGCAGACCCGACGGTAAACTCAAAGCTTCGTGACTGCATAGCAAAGGCAAAGGCTAACAATGTGCCGAATGACAACATTGAAAGAATCATCAAAAAAGCGTCCGGCGAGGGCAACGCAAACAACTACGAGGCTATTACATATGAAGGCTACGGTCCGGGCGGAATCGCCGTTATCGTTGAAACCCTTACAGACAACAAGAACAGAACAGCGGCTGATGTTCGCCACTACTTTGACAAAAACGGCGGCAATATGGGCACACCGGGCTGTGTTACCTTTATGTTTGAGAAAAAGGGCGTATTGGTAATTGACCGTGAGGAATGTGACCTTGACGAGGACAAGGTTATGGAGGACGCTCTTGAAGCAGGCGCGGCTGATTTTCAGGCTGACGATGATGTGTTCGAGATTTTCACTGAACCTGACGATTTCTCGGGCGTAAACGAGGACTTAAGCGGCAAGGGCTACGCCTTTGCATCGGCAGAGGTTGAGATGGTGCCGAGCACCTACACAAAGCTCACTGACGAGGAACAGCTCACAAAGATGCAGAAGCTTCTTGATATGCTTGAGGACAATGACGATGTGCAGAATGTTTGGCACAACTGGGAAATGGAGTAAGTTTGAGAAAAATTCTCGTTGCATCTTGCCCAAATATTTTTCCCAAAACAGTTTTTCACAAAGAGGCAATGGTAATAATAAATTAAAAAATACGGCGGGTGCTTCTGCACTCGCCTTTTTACGGTGAATATGAGAGAGATAATAATTAACAAAAACGATTCGGGTCAGAGGCTTGACAAGTTCCTGTCAAAGCATTTTTCTACAATGCCTAAATCTATGATGTATATGTATATAAGAAAAAAGTGCATTAAGGTAAACGGCAAAAAGCCTGATATTTCGCTTAAGCTTTGTGAGGGCGATGTTATCACGCTGTATATCAAGGACGAGTTCTTTGACGCAAAGCCGAAGAAAAAGCAATATGATTTTCTGAAAGCTCCCGATAAGCTCGACATAATTTATGAGGACGAGAACATAATAATCGTTGACAAAAAGCAGGGAGTTATCGTCCACCCTGACGAAAGCTACCATTTTGACAGCCTTGTTACAAGGCTGAAGCACTATCTTTACAGCAAGGGAGAATATGACCCCGAGAGCGAACAGAGCTTCTCCCCTGCTTTCGCAAACAGAATTGACAGAAACACAGGCGGACTTGTTATCGGCGCAAAGAATGCCGAGGCTCTGCGTGAGCTTAACCTTAAAATCAAGAACCGTGAGATTATTAAGCTGTATCTTTGTGTGGCTCACGGCATTTTTGACGTTAAGGAGGACACCTTAAGCGGCTATATGATAAAAAACGAAAAGCAGAACAAGGTCAAGGTTCTGAAAAAGCCTGCGGACGGCAGTAAAAGTATGATAACAAAGTACCGTGTTTTAGAGGAACGCTCAGACAACACCTCGCTTTTAGAGGTTGAACTTATCACAGGCAGAACGCACCAGATAAGAGCGCATTTAGCAAGCATAAACCATCCGCTTTGCGGCGATGTGAAATACGGCAAAAAAGAGAACGAAAGCAGTCCGTACAAGTATCAGGCGCTGTATGCTTATAAGCTCAGGTTTGATTTCAAAGAAAGCGGCGGCATTCTCGACTATTTAAACGGCAGGGAATTTGAGGCTGAGAATGTTCATTTTGTGATGAAGTAATATTACGGAGGTTTATTTATGGTAATTCTTGCATCGGCTTCTCCTCGCAGGCAGGAGCTTTTGTCGCTTATCTGCGACAGCTTCACCGTTGAGCCTGCCGATATAGACGAGACAGTAACCGAGGATATTCCGCTTGAAAAAACACCCGAGTATCTTGCGCTTAAAAAGGCAGGACACATACACAGCAAGCACTATAACGATATTGTAATAGGCTGCGACACAGGCGTGTTTATTGATAGTCTTATGCTCGGCAAGCCTGCGACAAAGGAAGAAGCCTGCGAAATCCTTGAAATGCTCTCGGGCAGAAAGCACAAGGTCATCACAGGCTGTGCGATATTTTATAAGAACAGGGTTTTATCCTTTTCGCAGGAAACAGAGGTTGAGTTTTACAGGCTGACAAAGGACGAAATCAAAGCATATGTTGAAACAGGCGAGCCGATGGACAAGGCAGGCGCATACGGTATCCAAGGTAAGGGTGCAGTGCTTGTTAAAGGGATAAACGGCGATTACTATAATGTAGTCGGCTTGCCTGTGGCACAGCTAAAGAGGAAGCTTGAGGAGATAAATGAAAAAGCTTAATTACTCTGATGTATCTTCAGCATTTTCAAAGTCGCTCAAATGAATATCCACACCGCAAACCTCTTTCCACTTCTCAAATATATCCATTTCATCGTGCTCGTCATATGCAAATAAGTATTTATTATATATAATTTCACCTGAAATTGCATTAATGCCGACCACAACAAAATCATCCTTAAAATCATAGCGAGCAAAAATTTTGCCGTCCTGCATCCATACCAAGCCCTTTTCCCACGCAAGCTCATCAATCATATCGGGTGTAATTTCGTCGGGCATTTGCTCGATATAATCCTCTTGCCTTATCAGGAAAAATACATACCATGTCGGCGTATCCGTCGGGGCTTCCCCGTTCACATATTCGGCGTGAACCGATGCGCTTTCAAAGTCGAAATCCTCGCTTACTCCGGGCAAATCGTGCGCTTTTTCAAGCGCAATCTGAATTGCTTTCTTTTCAGAAATAACATTGTTGAGTAACTCGTTTGTTTTTTCAATATTTACAGACTCATTCGGAACGCTTTTGATTTTGCCCGATTCCGGTGCCGCACTTAATATATTCGGAAACACAACAAAATTCAAAACCGCCGCCAAACACAACACAAGAACAAACGCTGATGCCAAAACAGTCTTTTTCATTGATAAAACCACCTTTCATTCTGTAAAGATAATAAAAGCGAATTGTTGTGAATCGGCTATGGACTTATTTTAATGTTGTAAAAATTATTCTGACAACCGTTCCTGTGCCTTTTTCGGATTCGATTTCCAGCCTTGCATTGTGCAGTGTCGCAATTCTGCTGACAATGCTCATTCCGAGTCCCACTCCGCCGAATTCACGCGAACGGGATTTATCAATTCTGTAAAACGGAGCGGTTATCTTTTCTATTTCCTCCTGCTCCATTCCGATACCCTTGTCCTCAACTTCTATAATCGCAGACTCGCTTTCATACACTCTGACTGTAACACAATCTCCGCTTTTTGATGCTCTTGCGGCATTTTCGACAAGATTTGTAAGCAAGGATAACAGCAGGGCTTCGTCACCGACGAAATATTCAAGCGTTGCTTCCGTAAGCAATTTTATATTGCGTGTATCAAGGCTCGGCTTCATCGTAACCTCCAAAGCATTGAGAAGTTTATCAACCTCAATCAGCTTAAGCTCTGTTATTTCTTCCCTCAGAAGCGTTAATTTCATCAGCTCTTCGGAAAGATTTTTCAGCCTGAGCATAGAATCGCTGAGATGCTCCAAGGCGATAATTTGGTTTTCCTTACTGCCGTTTGCATTTTTCAGATATTCCGAATAGCCTATAACAGATGTCATCGGGGTTTTCATCTCGTGCGCCAAATCATCAATAAACTGTTGCTTGTCCTCAGCCGATTTTTTCAGGCTTATCATATTTTTCTCAACCGACTCAGCCATATGGTTAAAGCTTTTCGCAAGCTGACCAAGCTCGTCACTGCTTTTTATTTCAACACGCTTATCGTATGAGCCGTCTGCAATTTCAGCCGCCATATCGTTAAGCACAGTTATCGGGCGAGTAATATGCTTTAACAGCAGGAAAAGCAACACGCAGGCTGACACGATAACAATAACATTCAGTATGACAAAGAAACGGCTTATTTCCGAGCGAAATTCATCAATCGCGCTTATATCGCGGCAATATACAAAGGTTAATTGCGGATAGTCAGGAACGGGAGATGAAACAAACAAAAGCCGCTTATCGTCAACCCTTTTGTCTATGACATTTTTGCTCTGCAAATCCTCACACTCAAGCCACAAATCGTCCAAATCGGCAAAGTCGGAATATATATGCTCAAAATTCACGAGCAAAGCAAGCTGAACGCCCTGCTTCCGATAATAATTCGACAGCGAGCTCATAATTTCGGAAAGCCGAGCCTTGTTCATTGATATTTCAGGGTCAAAATGCTCTGCCCTCAATAACGAGCTTGTAAACGAGGACAAAATAACGCTTTGCTCACGAACAGCTATCTCCGTTTCCCTCTCTCGGTTATAGTCATACGCAAAGGATGTGAGCAGGAAAGCTCCGACATCAAAGGCTGCTACAAAAATAATCAGAGTACCAAGAAATATTTTTTTCCACAGCTTCATCTCATACCTCCATACGGTAGCCTAACTTATACACTGTTTTGATATATTTTTCCAGTCTCAGCTTTTTTCTCAGCTTTGTAATATGCACATCGACAGTCCGTGTATCTCCCACATAGTCATATCCCCACACTAAGTCAAGAAGCTTTTGGCGAGAGAGAGCTATATTCCTGTTTTTTATCAGCACCTCAAGCAGTTCAAATTCACGGTTTGTAAGCTCTACCTCGTTGTTATCAAGCCTTGCCTTGCGCTGTGAAATATTGATAACTGCATCTCCGATAATGAAATCCGACTGCTCTGACGATTTATATGCGCGCCGCAGAACAGCGTCCACTCTCGCAATCAGCTCAACAGCGTCAAACGGCTTTGTTATGTAATCATCGGCTCCCAACCTCAAGCCCTTTACCTTATCGGCGACCGAATCCCTGGCTGTCAGAAATATTACGGGTATATCGCCCTGCGCCCCATTCTCGACTAAAGAAAAGCCGTCCTGATACGGAATCATAACATCAAGCAAAATAAGCTCGGGCTTAAACCGATTAATTGCGTCTACTGCGCCGTTGCCGTCAAACGCCTGACAGCAGGTGTGACCTACTAACGACAGGTTCAATAAAAGCAAGTCATTGATAGCCTTTTCATCGTCAACAATTAATATTTTTGCCATTCTGCTCCCTGCTTTCCGATTTTATATACAGAGTATAACACACGATTGTTATAAAGTTGTAAAAAAGTGAAATGTTATATTATTTCCTTAAATATGACAAATAAAATTAATTGACGAAATGTGCAGAATGTATTAAAATAGAGTGTGTCTTTTAATTATAAAATCAGCATTTCGGAGGTAAAGTTATGGGTGGTTTTTTCGCAGTCGCTTCAAAGGAATCCTGCGTTCTTGATTTGTTTTACGGCACCGACTATCATTCACATTTAGGTACAAGACGAGGCGGTATGGCTGTTCACGGCGAATCAGGCTTTTCTCGTGCAATTCACAATATTCAAAACTCGCCTTTCCGCACAAAATTCGAGCATGATGTTGAGGAGCTTAACGGCAACCTCGGCATTGGCTGTATTTCGGACTTTGAGCCGCAGCCGCTTCTTGTTCACTCTCATCTGGGAAGCTTCTCGATTACAACGGTAGGCAAAATCAACAACTCGGACGAGCTTGTAAAGGAATGCTTTGAATCCGGTCACACGCATTTCCTTGAAATGAGCGGCGGCACTATCAACCCGACCGAAATCACGGCAGCACTGATTAATCAGAAATCCGACATTGTGGAGGGACTCCGCTATGCTCAGGAGAGAATCAAAGGCTCAATGACAATTCTCCTGCTTACCCCTACGGGCATTTACGCCGCACGTGACAAAGTAGGACGAACACCTGTTATTATCGGCAAAAAAGAGAACGCATACTGCGCTTCCTTTGAAAGCTTCGCCTATCTTAATCTTGGATATGAGGACTGCAAGGAGCTGGGTCCGGGCGAAATCGTATTTATGACGCCTGAGGGTGTTGAAACCGTAAGCCCTCCGGGCAAGGAAATGAAAATCTGCTCGTTCCTTTGGGTATATTACGGCTACCCGACCTCCTGCTATGAGGGAGTCAATGTTGAGCAAATGCGCTATGAGTGCGGCAGACTGCTCGCAAAGCGTGACGACGCAGCCCCCGACTGCGTTGCAGGTATTCCCGACTCGGGTATTGCACACGCAATCGGATATTCAAACGAAACAAAAATACCGTTCAGCCGTCCGTTCATAAAATACACGCCGACCTGGCCTCGCTCGTTTATGCCGACAAATCAGGATCAGCGCAACAAAATCGCTCATATGAAGCTCATTCCCGTTAAGAGCCTTATCGAAAACAAGCGACTGCTTCTTATCGACGACTCTATCGTAAGAGGTACTCAGCTTCGTGAAACAACGGAATTTTTATACAACAGCGGCGCAAAGGAGGTTCATATCCGTCCGGCTTGTCCTCCCATTATGTTCGGCTGTAAATATCTTAACTTCTCACGTTCAACCTCAGAGCTTGATTTAATCACACGCAGGGTCATTTTAAAGCGCGAGGGTGAAAACGCAGACAAAATGCTTGAGGACTACGCTGACCCGACAAGCACAAATTACAACGAGATGGTTGAGGAAATCCGCAAGGAGCTGAATTTCACCTCTTTGCGCTATCACCGTCTTGACGATATGCTCGACTCAATCGGCATTTCACCGTGCAAGCTCTGCACATATTGCTGGAACGGCAAGGAGTAAGACGAAAGCGACCAAAGACAAAGATAAGTCGGAATTTGCGGAGGTTATGGTATGTGTTTTATTTGCGATAAAATAAATATGATTAAAGACGGAACAAACCCTTATTTTGTAAAAGAATTAGAAACAGGGTATGTTGTTATTGGAGATAATCAGCATTTTAAAGGATACACATTATTCCTTTGCAAAGAACATAAAACAGAGTTATTCCGATTAGACCACTCAACAAAAATGAAATTCTTAGAGGAAATGTCTATTGTCGCAGAAGCTGTGTCTAATGCTTTTGGCGCTGAAAAAATGAATTATGAGCTATTAGGCAACGGAGATACTCATCTGCACTGGCATTTGTTTCCAAGGGTAAGCGGCGATATAGAGAATTACGGAAATAACGGAAAAGGTCCTGTTTGGTGGTATCCAATGGAAAAAATGTATAGCTCCGATAATCGTCCTTCTGATGTTGAATTGGAGGAAATGAAATCAACACTGCTTTGTGAGCTGGAGAGAATATTGGAGCGAAAATACTAAGTTTTAATTTTCCAATCATATAATACACACAGTACATCAAAAAGCCTCGGCAACGCCGAGGCTTTAAATGTTTGCTTATGTAATCGTGTATATCAGAGAACAAGTGACGGTGCGCTGTAAATCCTTGCTCCAAGCTCGCTATTGAGCATATAAAGTCCCTTCGGGTCTGAGCCGAAAAGCTCCATTTTTGAGATAAGGTCGTTAGCGTTTGTTTCCTCCTCGCCCTGCTCCTTTACAAACCAGTCGAGGAACTGCATTGTGCGGAAATCCTTGACATCATATGCGGCGGCGTAAATGTCGTTAATGAGCGAGGTTACATACTCCTCGTGCTCTAAGCCTGCCTTTAATACAGCCATATCGCTGTCCAAAGACTTGTCGGGCTTTGCGATAGCTTCTAAGGTCACTTTCTCGTTGTTGTTCTGCAAATACTTATAGAACAGCATTGCGTGATCTCTTTCCTCCTGAGCCTGAATCATATACCAGTTAGCAAAGCCGTCAAGACCCTTTTCACTGAAATAGTTTGAAAAATCAAGATACAGATAGGCGGAATACAACTCTTTGTTAATCTGCTGATTCAAAAGCTCGCTTACTTTTGCGTTTAACATTTTGCATATCTCCTTTTATTTAGCAGTCATAAAGGCTGTGATTTTTATTAATTATAGCATATTTTGCCAGTTTTCGCAAGGTGAAGATAATGAGATTGCTCGAAATTATGCGGTAAATCCTTAAGTAACCACTGATTAAATAAGAGTGTGCAGATTGGCGAGAGAATTTTTCGTTAATATAGACAAAAAGCGCAGGCAATACTTTGTGTATTAACGAGCATTTTTGGACATAGTAACGGAAAATAATCCGTCAAGCTGTGCGCTCAGTATTTAATCAGCGGTTACTCAAGTATTTCATTGTGTTATCGGCGCAATTATGATAAAATAATTAATATTGCGTTATGTGATGAATTAAAAGTGATAAGGAGAAGCGAAATATGCAAAGAGAACGATTGGGTAGCCGTCTTGGCTTTATCCTGCTCAGTGCAGGGTGCGCAATCGGCATAGGAAATGTGTGGAAGTTCCCGTATGTAGTCGGGCAGTACGGCGGCGGAGCGTTCGTGCTGGTCTATTTATTTTTTCTGCTGATTATGGGTATTCCCGTAATGACAATGGAGTTTTCTTTGGGCAGAGCAAGTCGCAAAAGCCCTGCAAGGCTTTATCAGGCTCTTGAACCAAAAGGCACAAAGTGGCATATTCACGGCTATGCGGCGGTCATCGGCAACTATTTGCTTATGATGTTCTACACCACCGTCACAGGCTGGATGCTTAACTACTTTGTGTCTACGGCAACCGGAAAATTTGAGGGTTTGGACTCAAACGGAGTATCTCAGCAATTTAAGAATATGCTGCTTGACGGCGGCTCAATGGTTTTATATATGCTGATAGTGGTTGCGGTCGGCTTTATTGTATGCTCGTTCGGACTGAAAAACGGAATTGAAAGAATAACAAAGTTTATGATGCTTGCCCTGCTTGGAATTATGGTTATTCTGGCTGTAAACAGCATATTCCTTGACGGCAGCGGCAAGGGTATTTCGTTTTACCTTATGCCCGATTTCAAGAAAATGGCTGACGCCGGGATAATTAATGTTATCTCAGCCGCTATGAATCAGGCGTTCTTTACTCTCAGCCTTGGTATGGGCGCAATGGCTATTTTCGGAAGCTATATTGATAAAAAAAGAAGCCTGCTCGGCGAGTCTGTCAATGTGGCTCTGCTTGACACATTTGTGGCTTTTGTTTCGGGTCTTATCGTGCTGCCTGCCTGCTTTGCCTACAATGTTGAACCCGGCTCAGGCCCCGGCTTAATCTTTATTACTCTGCCGAATATCTTTAACAATATGCCAATGGGCAGACTCTGGGGCAGCCTGTTCTTTATATTTATGTCGTTTGCGGCGCTCTCGACTATTTTCGCCGTATTTGAAGGTATCATATCCTGCGCTATGGATATGTTCGGCTGGAGCAGAAAGAAATCGTGCGCAGTCAATGCGGTTGCACTCTCTGTTCTGTCACTGCCCTGTGCTCTCGGCTTCAACCTGCTGGGCGGCATTCATCCCTTCGGAGGAAGCTCAACCATAATGGATCTTGAGGACTTCCTCGTAAGCAACATTATCCTCCCCCTCGGCTCGCTGATATTCATATTCTTCTGCGTAAGCAAAAAAGGCTGGGGCTGGGATAACTTCGTAAACGAAGCAAACACAGGCAAGGGTATAAAGGTGAAGAAATTTATGCGCGGATATATGACGTATGTACTGCCTGCAATAGTCTTAATAGTCTTTGCTATGGGAATTTACGATTTTTTCAGCTAATACTAATACCTAATATAAAGCAGAAAATCAGAGGTTAAAATTGAGGTAATAAAATGAGGGACTTTAAAAACGGACTGCGTGACGGAATACCGATAGCCTTGGGGTACATCTCGGTTTCGTTCACCTTCGGGCTTCAGGCTGTAAGCTCCGGACTGTACTGGTGGGAGTCTGTGCTTATATCACTGACAAATCTCACCTCAGCCGGGCAGTTTGCAGGACTTGATATAATGATAAGGGGCGGCGGCTTTTGGGTTGAGATGGCGTGCGCTCAGCTTGTAATAAACCTGCGGTATTCGCTTATGTCGCTTTCGCTTTCGCAAAAGGCTGACGGCAGCTTAAGGGGTATTCACCGCTGGCTTACAGGCTTTGGCATAACAGACGAAATATTCGCAGTAGCTATGGGCAACAAAAACGATGTAAGCCGCAGCTACCTTTACGGTTTAATTCTTCTGCCGATACTCGGCTGGACCTCCGGCACACTTATCGGCGCAGCCGCAGGGCAGATACTCCCCGAGGTTGTCAGAAGCTCTCTGGGCATTGCAATTTACGGTATGTTCTTAGCTATAATAATTCCGCCTGCAAAGAAAAACCACGCTGTGCTTAAGGTAGTAGTCATAGCCGTTGTGTTAAGCTGTGCGTTCAAGTGGCTGCCGATACTGAACACCGTTTCAAGCGGCTTTGTCATTATTATCTGCACGGTTATTGCGGCTTTGGTCGGCGCAATATTCTTCCCCGTAAAGGAGGGTGCGGAATGATTGCAAGGGATTTTTTCATCTATCTTTTCATTATGGCAGGCGTTACATATCTTATAAGGGTTCTGCCGTTTGTAATTTTCAAGGGCAAAATCACAAACACCTTTGTAAAGAGCTTTCTCTATTATGTGCCGTATGCTGTGCTTGGCGCAATGACCTTTCCTGCCATTCTTTTTTCGACAGGCAATTATATTGCGTCTGTGGCAGGGCTTGCGGTCGCCTGCATACTTGCATTTAAAGAAAAGAGCCTGCTGACTGTTGCGATTTTCGCCTGTGCTGCGGCGCTGATAATAAATCTGATTTCAATGGTGATATTATGACAAACGAAATAAAAAGGCTTCAGGAGATTATCGGCAGCTGCCGCTCACTTGTTTTCTTCGGCGGCGCAGGAGTCAGCACAGAATCGGGAATCCCCGACTTCCGCAGTGCAGACGGACTTTACAATCAGAAGTACCGCTTTCCTCCTGAGACTATTCTCAGCCACACATTTTTTGTGCGGCACACCGAGGAATTCTATGAATTTTACAGGGACAAAATGCTGTGTCCTGATGCAAAGCCGAATAAGGCACATCTGTTCTTGGCGGAGCTTGAAAAGGCAGGAAAGCTTGGCGCAGTTGTTACACAGAACATTGACGGCTTACACCAGATGGCAGGCTGCAAAAAGGTCTATGAGCTACACGGCAGTGTGCACAGGAACTACTGCCAAAAATGCGGCAAAGCCTTTGACACAGAGTTTATTTTAAATTCAAGCGGCGTACCGAAATGCACCGAATGCGGCGGAATCATCAAGCCTGATGTTGTGCTGTATGAAGAGCCGCTCGACGACAAAACGGTGAACTCATCAATAAACGCTATTGCAAACGCAGATGTACTCATAGTTGCAGGCACAAGCCTGACGGTCTACCCTGCCGCAGGTCTTACAAGATATTTCAGCGGCGACAGCCTTGTGCTGATAAACAAAAGCGCAACTCAGCTTGACGGCAAAGCCAACCTTGTGATTTATGACAGCGTCGGCGAAACGCTGTCTAAGATAAAAATATAACAACCGCTTCAAGCACAAAACCGCACCCTGACGGATGCGGTTTTATTATTTCTTGGGTATTAGTTTTTACAGCTTTGAGTAGCCGTAGCTGTTTACAATAGCTTCAATTTTTTCGCCGTTTTTGCACATCGGGCAATTATGGGGACTGTAGCTTTCAAAGCCGTCAAGGTCGTTGGGGTCAAAAATTGAGTTTACGGGAACGCCGCCGCATTCCGTTACGGTTGCGAAAATTCCCGATACTCCTACAACCATTCCGCCGTAATAATTAACAGCGTCAATCGCCGCGAGAGCTGTTTTTCCTGTTGTAACCGAAGCGGCAAGAACAAGAATGTGCTTGCCCGCAATCATCGGAGTGAGATTATCACGGAAGATGAACTGCCCTCCCGAGGTATATTCGGGTGAAACTACATAGATGGTCTGGTGAGCGTTCATATTTACAAAATCGGCTTTTGTAAGCTCCTCGGCAACGCAAGCTCCGATAACCTCTGTACCGTCAACGCAGAAGATTGTGTCGATAATAGTGTTTGCACGGTAATTTGCCACAAGCGCCTTTGCAACAGCCTTTGCCTCTGAAAGTCTTGTTTTCTGTGTTGTAACGTCAATATAGTAATTCGTGTGGCTGTGTGAGGTTGCGAAATGACCCTTTGCTATGCGCAAAAAGAGGTCTTTATTCTTCGTTCTTATCTTATACATATTCTCCATATAATCTGCCTCCAAATAGGGATGCGTCAATATTTTGATCCCTCAAATTTCCATAAAGCTATTTTACAACATATTAACAAAATTTGCAAGTGATTCGTTCGAATTTTATAATTAATTGTACAACTCAAGCATTCAGCTTACCATATTATACATAAATAATATTTACTTTATGTAAGATTGCAAATACGCTCGATAATCGGCTTTGATTTTTTACTGTAAACAACAAAGCTCCTGACCTGCGGAATCTCAAAGTCAATCAGAGGAATTTCAGCAAGTGCGCCGTTTTCAATTTCGGCTTTTACAAGCTCTTTCGGCAAAAAGCTGTAACTGTCTGTATTATGAAGATAAGGAATAATATTGGCACTGCGGTCAATTTCAATTGAAAAGCGATGATGCTTCGGAAACAACTCCCGTATATATTCGCCTATCCCCTGAAAAGTGAAATTGCAATACAGATAATTAATATCCGACAAATTCTCCGGTTTAATTCCGTCGGAAAATTCTGTGTTTTGAGCATCGGTAACAAGTGCCATTTCATCATTGCAAAACGGCAGGCATTGAATATCCTTTTTATTACACTCAATGAAAGTAAAAGCTAAATCCACTGCACCGTCATTAATCATTTCTATAAGTGAATTCGAGTGAGCTATTGTTATCTTCAAGGCTGTATCGGGATTGCTAAGAGCAAAGCTCTTAAGTCTTGATTTTAAATGGCAGTCATATATTGTATTCGTCGAGCCAATATTGATTTTACTTTTGTACCTGTCTCCCGAATTTATTTTTTCAACAGCCAGAGTTTCAAGCTCGACTATTCTTTTTGCATAATCAAGAAAGCATATTCCCTCATTAGTCAGGCACAAATTTTTTCTTTCTCTTTCAAACAGCCGCCTGCCAAGTTCTTTTTCAAGCTCCGCTATCCTGTTTGTAACAGTGGACTGAGCCACAAACAACATCTCGGCTGTTTTTGTAAAGTTTTTATACTTTGACAAAGCAATAAAGGTTTTTAGATTTTCAGTATTCATATCCGCCTCTTATTATCAGTAATTCGAATTATTGCAATCAATAATATTCGTTTTACAAATTATAGCATATGTGATATAACAAAAGCAAGACAAGCGCTTGTCAATTTTCTGATAAATACGGAGGTCAATATGAACAGCATTGGCACAACAACCATTGAAACAGACAGACTTTTATTAAGGCATTTTTCCTTTGATGATGCAAACGATATGCTCAATTACTGGGCGAGCAAGGCTGAGGTTCAGCAAATGTATTCAGAACCTGTTTACAGCACTATTGAAGAGGTAAATGGACTGATACAAAAATACATTGACGGATATAAAAGCAATGATTATTACCGCTGGGCAGTTATTGAAAAAAACGGCAAAAGCTGTATAGGACAGATTGCATACTATCTTGTTGACACAACCAACCACTTTGCAGAAATTGAGTATTGCATAGGCACTGACTTTCAAAACAGAGGATACATAACCGAAGCCGCAAGAGCGATTATACGCTTCGGCTTTGAAAAAATAGGGCTTAACAAGATACAGATTTCAACCAAGTCAATCAACGCACCGTCAAGGAGAGTGATTGAAAAATGCGGCTTTACATATGAGGGCACTCTGCGCGAGTATTTTTATTTTAACGGCAGGTATGTTGACAGGCTGTATTTCTCAATGCTGAGAAATGAATATTTCAAGGTTGGTGCAAATTATGATTAACACGAAAATCGCCGAGCTGTAAGTAAAGCGGCACAGAAGCTTGTTCTCCTGTGCCGCTTTACTTATATCTTCTTTATCGGGTGTCTTATGACCGTTTTCAGGCGGCTTTCATCACAGCGCCTTGGGTCGCTGAGATATATTTCGTGGTGATGCCGTGTATCGGATATATCAATTTCGTAGCCGTTTTCACGGGCGAAATTGTCCATAAGAGTAATTGTTTCAGGCTCGTTATCATAAGAGCCTATATGCATACACTGAACGCACAGTCCCTCTTCAACGCTCAGAAATTCAACATTTGAAAAGTCCTTGCCCTTCTTTTTCTCTGCCTGCTCCACCGCCCATATAAAGTCCTTCATCGTTACAAAATCAGGCAGTCTTATAACCGAGATAAAATTAAAATCCTCTTTGCGTGAATAGTCAAGTCCCTCTACTCCCTCCTGCCACCAGAAGCCCTCAAGCGGCGGAACGACATACTGAAAATAGCCGTCGATTTTATAATCGCTCTTATAGCTCATTTTGATTGTAAAGGCAATCGCATACAGCAGCTCAATGGAACGTTTGTATTCGCTGTTTTCGGCGTTCGGGTCGCCCTTGCCCCGAACGGCGATATAATTCATCTTCGGTACCGTCACGATTGACGGCGTTTTCTTCGGCATATAAAATTCCTTGTATTCCTTTTTGTAGTCAAACGGCATTTTATGTTACCCTACTTTCATTTGTTTTCAATACGGTATGTTTTATTCTCAAAATCGAAATACTCCATATACGGCTCTGAATTTATGTAATTCCACGAGTATATCAGCGTTGGAGTAAATTTAATAAGCCTTTCACTTGTAATAAACATTACTGCTTATAAAATAATTTTACCACGAAGCAGCACTGTTTGTCACGAACATTTGAGTATTATTCCAAAAGAATTAAACGCACCAGATTGCATCAAGTAAGGACGGCAACTTTTACATCAAATGAATAAATAACCGACAAAAAATATTGACAAAATACGAGCATTGCGGTATAATATTAAAGCTGTTTGAATTTGAAATAAATATTCCGAGGTGTAACTCAGTTTGGTAGAGTGCTTGGTTTGGGACCAAGATGCCGCAGGTTCAAGTCCTGTCACCTCGACCAAAAAAGGTGGTTTTCAAGCCACCTTTTTTCTTTTGCCAAAATTACTCAAAATGCCCGAAAACGGCTTAAACACTGGCTTTTTCACGCCTTGCAAAGTCCACTTAAGTCAATTGCTTTCATTTGAAATCAGTTGGCTTTTTTATTGTTCGAAAAAGGTGAATTTAGATGGGCGCTGCCAAAAGATAAAGGTTGTTAACATTGTTGAAACTTGGATATGGAAAATTGCCTGAACATATGATACAATTTAATGTATATAATTATACGCAAATAAATGTGCTTGATTTTTTGGAAATCCTCAAACGGATATTTTCTTTTTTCAGCCGAAGCAAAGAGAGGCAAGATATATGACAAAGCCCCAAAAAAGTAGTTATTATACCGCAATCACTGTTGCGTTATTGATTGTTTGCGCCGTCATTTTCCGCATTTTAGGAAATAACGGTATTTATCCTATAACTCTCGGACTGCTGCGCACTTTTATCTATATCGGTCTGTATATCGGGTGGGGTATTTCCGTCAGTAAGCGGATTGTTCAGGCACAGGTGCGCCGTAATCTGGTGGCTGTAGCTTTACTTAATGTTTTTTGGTTTGCCATAAGGTCGATAAAATATTATTTTGTATCCGATCCCGCTTTATCAAGACAGCTATGGTATTGGTACTATTTTCCGATGCTTTTCATTCCGCTTATTTCCGTATTTGTTTCAATGTCACTGGGTAAGCCGGAAAATTACCGCCTGCCAAAATGGACATCGCTTTTATATATTCCTACCGTGCTTTGCGTTCTTTTGGTAGTGACAAACGATTTCCATCAGCTTATTTTTGCTTTTCCTGCCGGAGAAGTATGGTCAGACAAGAATAACGACTATGTTCTCGGATACTTTCTTGTAATTGTATGGGCAATCATATGTGCTTTGGCTTCATTTACTATTATGGTAATCAAATGCCGATTGTCTCAAAGGAAAAAATATCTGCCGCTTAGTCTGCTGTGTATATGCATTGTATATGCTTTAATCTATGCAAGCGGTGTCGAGTGGATGCACATTATCGGCGGAGATATTACTGCGGTTCAGTGCCTTATGTTTACGGCAATACTGGAAAGCTGTATCCAATGCGGTTTGATACAGACGAATACAGGGTATGACTCACTGTTTGAAGCCGGAACATTCAAAGCGCAGATTACCGATACCGAATATCATATCCGATACACTTCCGCCAATTCACCAAAGCTTTCGGAGAATGTTATGCGCTCGGCAGAAAACGAAGCTGTCAGCCTTGATAAAAATACCGTACTTAAAAGCAATCCAATCGAAGGCGGTCACGTTCTTTGGCTGGAGGACATATCAGATATATCCGCTTTGCTGAAAGAACTTGAGGAAAATAAAGAGACGATTGCAGAAAGCAATCTTCTTGAGCAGGAAAACTATCGCTCAAAGTTGAAAATCAATACCCTTCAGGAAAAGAACCGTCTGTATGATCTTTTGCAGGAACAGACTGCACACCAAATTGATTTGCTTGATAGCTTGCTTACTCAGTACAATACGGAAACTGATCAGAAAAAGCGCCGCAGCCTGCTTGCTGAAATCACAGTAATAGGTGCTTACATAAAACGCAGGGGCAACTTAATGTTTATCGGTGAAAAATCAGCAACAACTGATACGGCAGAGCTGTCGCTGTGCCTTGAGTAATCCTTTGCAAATCTCGAGCTTATGGGCGTTGAGTGCGCTGTTGATATTCCGGGTAACAATAAAATTGATACAAAGGACGCCATTCGTGTGTATGACTTTTTTGAAGCAGTGACGGAAGCAGCCATAGATAATCTTCATTCTGTCTGGCTGAAAGCCCGCAGCCTTAAGGACTGTGTCATCTTTCATCTGGAAGTGGAATGCGAAAGCCTGCTTGCTGATTTTTCCGAGCTTGCAGAAAGCAGTCTTTTTGAGGACGGCGTATGGCGTTTTACGCTACGAGCAAAAAAGGCAGGTGAACAGTCGTGACTACCTTTTATCAGGCATCGTCAGCAGAGCAATCCTTGTTTATGGTTTGTCTTACCTTTTTGCTAATCGTAACCTTGTTTTATTTAATTGTTTCTCATTACAGATTTCAAAGCAAATGTAACAGATATCTGAATGTCGGTCTTTTCCTGATTCTGTTTACACTGTTATCAATATCGGGAGAAGCGTTTAGGAAAATTAATATACAACAGCCGTACGAAATCTTGCTGCCATTGCCTATGTGGCTGCTGTGGTGCATTGTCGGAGTATCAGGTGTACTGCTGATTTGTGAAGCTGTTGTCGAATATCGTCAAAGAGGCAAAAATCTCAGCCGCAGTTCTGTCAAGCAGGCAATAGATACGCTGCCGAGCGCAATTTGTTATTTTGCTCCGTCAGGTGCTGTCAAGCTGTGCAATCTTCAAATGCATCGTCTGTTCCGCAGTCTGGCGCAAAGCGATATGCAGACATTCAACGAATTACAGAAAGCTTTGGATGCCTGCGATACAAAAAGCGGTATTATCAGGCTCTCCGATGTCAGACAAACTTATCTTTTCCCGAATGGGAAGGCGTGGCGTTATTCTCAGACAGAGATAACTGCTTCCGACGGCGTTGTTTATACAGAGGTCATATTTTCCGATGTGACAGAGCTTTATGAAAAGAACTTGAAACTAAAGGAGCAGACTAGACAGCTCGAAAAAATTTCCCGTGATTTAAAGGTCCTTTCGGATAATGTTTCAACTAGGACAAAGGAAAAGGAATTACTGGCAGCTAAAACAAGACTGCATGACCGTATGAGTGCAGGGATAATTGCAATGCGTCAGATTTTGCAGCAGGAGCAGACTACGGAAGAAACCGTTGCCGCCGTTAGTCTGTTTCAGAAAGCGGTAAGCGCAATTAAAAATGATAATGAATATCCGCTTCAGCGTGGTGAGCTTGCAGAATTTATGCGTGACGCCGATACCATCGGTGTAAAAGTGGAGCTTAACGGAGAATTGCCTGAGCAGCAGGAGCTGTATAGAGTGTTTGTAATAGCAATGCGTGAGTGTCTTACAAACAGCGTTCGTCATGCCGATGCGACAATTCTCAGGATTGATATACAGAAAGATGACCATTACTTTTCAATACGAATCACAAACAACGGAAAACCTCCCGAAAGTAAAGTAACACCCAAAGGCGGACTGCTGAATCTTTACAACCATATTACTAATCTGGGAGGTACTATGGAAATACAGTCAAATCCGTTTTTTGCACTGACAGTGACCGTACCGAAATCAAAGGAGGGAACAGAATGAAGCAGGTGCTAATCGTAGAGGATCAGCGTATGCCGCGTGAGAATATGGAACGCACGCTTTCCGACAGCGGAAGCTATGAGCTTGCAGCAAGCATAAGCAGTGCAGAGCTTGCCGTTATAAAATGTCAGCGACAGCATATTGATCTTGTTCTGATGGATGTATGCACAACAGGCAGCAAGGACGGAATTGACGCCGCCGCAGAAATCAAAAAGCAGTTTCCGAACATAAAAATTATTATCGTGACCTCTATGGTCGAGGTAGGCTATCTTGACCGTGCCAAAGCCGCAGGAGTGGACAGCTTCTGGTACAAGGATGTAAGCCGAGAATCACTGATTGATGTGATTGACCGCACAGTGGCAGGAGAGCATATTTTCCCCGATAAGTCACCTGTTGTACAATTAGGGCGAGCCAGCAGTGCCGAGTTTACGGCAAAGGAAATAGAAGTGCTTCGCCTTGTGTGCGACGGACTGGAATACAGCGAGATTGCAGAGAAGCTGTGTATATCTGTCAACACAGTCAAAACGCACGTATCGCACATTCTGCAAAGAACAGGTTATGCCAACAAAACCCGTCTTGCTATTGCTGTTACCAACAAAAAATTCATTATTCCCAGCATTCCCGAGGATAATGAATAACTAAAATACTTGTGATAAATCCCCGATTTTATTTGTGAAGTCGGGGATTTTTATATTGAAAAATTCTAAAAAATCACCCATATGGGTGATGTGCAGTCCAAAAGCTCCCTGTATAATAAAAGTGACAAAATAACATAACAGGAGGTGTTTTGGAGCGGAGAGTCATTGCAGAAGTATATTACTCGGGTTTAAGAACATAATCCCGCTCAAGGAATAACCGCAGAAACGACCTGAAAGGTCAAAATCAGATTTAAAATATTTTATTTAACGGAGGTATTCAAATGAAAAAGTTTCTGATTTTAATGATAAGCATAGTGATGGTATTTTCATTCGCCGCATGCGGCGGTAACGGCGGCAATGGCGAAAGCGGCGGCAGCTCGGAAAGCAGCAACGCCTACAATCTTGATATGAAGTCCACAGAGGCGCAGCCTATGAGTACTGAAAGAGCAAGTGCTGAAGTACTCAGAGAAACTGCTCAGACCTACTTCGGCGGCTATAACTACTTTGAAGGCACTGAACAGGCAAACCTGACATATAAAGATGTTAAGGAGCACATCGGTGTAGACGCGTCAGAGTACCGCTATGACGATACCCAGCAGGCTGAGCTTTATATTTGGTATGTTGACGGCGATGACAAAGCTTCGCTGAATGTATGGTTTGTTGACGGCAAGCTGAATGCCTGCGGAGCTATAAATATATAATTCAAACTACAACAATATATTATTTAGAGGCTTGCTTCGGCAAGCCTCTTTCCAAAATAAAGTTTTATTATGAAATTTTGGGATAAATTTTGAACCCTCAATCAATGATGAAATTATTTGAATAAATAAGGAGTCCTGCAAATAAAA
>DKZT01000048.1:780-4132 GCA_002493755.1 Ruminococcaceae bacterium UBA7067 | reverse complement strand
ATCAGAGCACAGGTAATAATCAGAACGCAGGCTATAATCAGAACAATGTCTACGGAAATTATCCTCAGAATAACGGCTTTCAGCAAAATCAGTATCCGAATTCTGGTCAGTTTTCGATTGCCGAGAAGAAAAAGTCAAACAGCAATACCGGCTTGATTATCGGAATTTCAGTCGGTGCGGCTGTGCTATTAATAGCGATAGTGATATCCGCAGTTTTTCTTATTCCGAATGTTTTAGGTGGAGGACAAAACGCTTTTTCTTTCAACGGAGGTCAGAATTCGTCATATCAGACTGCTTCAAATAATCATAACAGCTCAGGTTCGGGTACGGTGTCTTCTCAGCCGCAGACTGAGCCTGAAACCGCGCCGCCCACTGCACCGCCCACAGAGCCTCCGACTGAGCCTAAGACTAAGCCAACCGCACCCTATAATTCGCAAAAGGTAGAGGTTGTGTCCTCGGGTACAAGCGCAACATTAACTCTGTATGAGTGGAGGGACGGAGAGTGGAAGAGCCTGATGTCAGCATACGCTACCGTTGGCAAAAACGGAGTAGGAACAAACTACGGCGAGGGTGCAAAGATAACGCCTGAGGGTACGTTTGATTTAGGCTTTTGCTACGGCTTAAGTAAGCCGAACACAAATCTTCGCTTTAAACAGGTGAAAAGCAATTCTGTTTTTGTTGACGATTCCTCGTCAAAATACTACAACTGCCTTGTTACGACAAACGAATACAGAGGAACACAATATGAAAATACATACAAGCAGTTTGCCGTGAACGGAAATTACAGCTACAACATTTTTATTGAGCATAACGGCGACGGTGAAACGCCAAATTCTGCTGTGTCGGACAGAGGCTCGGTAATTACTATCTGCGGATATAACGGCACACTTAAGCCGACCTTTGGCTGTATTGATATTTCTTCAAGCGATATGATAAAGCTTTTATCGTATCTTGACGCGAGCAAAAACCCGATAATTGAGATTTCGTAACGGTGACTTATGAATAAGAAGAAAAACAGTAAAAAAATAATTACAATAGTGCTTATTGCAGTGGTTTTTGTATTAGCCGAGCTTGCAGTATTTTTGATAACGTTTAATCTTTCATCGGGCAATAAGGACAGTGTTCCTGCGGTTAATATTATTTCACAGACAACAACAGACCCGACTGAAAATACAGATGCAAGTGCGCCGAAAAAGACAGGTACTCAAAATACCGGTGAGAACACCGAAGCTGAGACTGCAACCGAAACGCCGACAGCTGAAACGTCTGCAACGACATCTTCTGCTGAAACTACAAACCCTCCTCAGCCGACAGCTCCCGAGAAAATGGTGTCTGCTTTGCAAAGCGCAGGTTACAGTATAAACGATATTGCAGCGGAGCAGCTCATAGTTGTTCAGTCTTATGGCAATTCTGCCGAAATAAATATGTATAGCCGTGACAACAGCGGAAAATGGTCAGATTTAGCTCTCACTTCATACGGCTATGTCGGCAGTAACGGAGTTGATTCAAAGTCGATGGAGGGAGATTACAAAACTCCTTACGGGCTGTTTTCAATCGGCGATATGTTCTATATTGATAGTATGCCGCAGACGGGTCTTAATTCCTTTCAGATTACAAGCGACACATATTGGGTTGACGACCCTGCCTCTGCCTACTATAACCAAAGGGTAGAGGGTACTGAAAATATGGACTGGACAAGCGCCGAGCATATGATAAGCTACTACACAAGCTATAAATACGGCTTTGTAATAAACTACAATATGAACCCTGTTATCCCCGGTAAAGGCTCTGCGATTTTTTTCCACATTGGATATGCGCCGACAGCAGGCTGTGTTGCAGTTTCGGAGAATGAAATGCTTGCATATTTAAGCGCGCTTGATAAGGGGAAGAATCCTTATATATTGATTATCTGATTTCTGCTTAGCCGAGGGTGTTCTCGTTTTTGTCGAATAGCATTTCGTTTATTCTGCATACGCTGTAACCTTTATTTATTCCGAATAAAATCAGGCTGTCTCTTATGTTCTTTGGGTAGAGAGGCAGCATTCCTGCAAGCTTTAATAGTCCGTTTGTTTCATCGGCGGTAAGCTGCATACCTATGGCGATGCAAATAAGCTTATCCCTTGTCGGCGATTTTTTTAAGCCTGAAAAAAGCTGATAAGCGTAATTCTCATTAAGTTCTGATTTTTTTATAACTTCAGCTTTGGCTAAGCCCTTTTCCTTCAGCAAATCGTTTAAATGCTCTGCTATTGACTTACTGAGCATAAAATCCTTATTTTTATTCACAAACTCATCAAAGCTTGCAATCGATGAAAGCTCTTTTAATAATACAGTGGTAGTTTTAATCTTCATCTTGCGGTTCCTTTTTAATGTGATTTATATAAAAAGTTTATCACTATATTGGCTGTTTTTCAATAGTAAGCTGAAATTGAGTATGAATTAATAACATAAATTTCCATATAAATTCGGTGCATTATTATGTTTGAAAATTTTATTGATGATGTTTTAAAAGAACAGTATAGTCTGGTAAATGTGCTTAAGAATACTGATAAAACAAAGCTTTTTGTTTACCGTCATAAAGAACTTGAAACAAGGATAGTTAAGAGAGTAATAAAGGGAGACGGCGAGGCATATATCAGCCTAAAGAAGCTTTCACACCCGAATATCGCAAATATATATGACGCTGTCGCCGATAAAGGCGAGGTCGTTATCCTTGAAGAGTTTATTGATGGAATGACAGTTTTTGAATATTTGCAGGACGGTCTTTTTTCTCCTCTTGGTGTAAAGCGTGTTGTTTCTGCGCTTTGTGATGCGTTAAGCTTTCTGCATTCAAATAATATAATTCATAAGGATATTAAGCCTGAAAATGTGATGATTGATAACAACGGTGATGTAAAGCTGATAGATTTTGATGCTGCAAGAATTTATAAGCTATCTCAGAGTCGGGATACTGTAATGCTCGGAACTACCGGTTACGCAGCTCCTGAACAATACGGTACAGGTCAGACAGACGAAAGGACAGATATTTACTCGCTCGGTGTGCTTATGAATGTTATGCTGACAGGTGAGCCGCCGGAAAGGGAGCTTTATTGCGGAAAACTCAAAAGGGTGATACTGAAATGTACCCAGACAATACCGGATAACCGATATCAGAATGTTTCGGAACTAAAAAACAGTCTTAAACAAATCAGATCAGAACAGCCAAAAGCAATAAGGAAATTTAAAGATAAAATTTACAGAAAAAATCATAGAAATTGTGCTGACAGCACAGGATAAAGCCACCGGGTTTGATTATAATTAAATCAAGCTCGGTGGCTTTTAATACTAATATCTAATAAAAAGTAGAAAATCTTTG
>DKZT01000048.1:0-528 GCA_002493755.1 Ruminococcaceae bacterium UBA7067 | reverse complement strand
ATAAAAAGTAGAAAATCTTTGCGGTCTAATTTTCGCAAATATAAATCTACTTTATATCAGGAATTAGTAAAAAATTGCTGAATGATACTACAAACGATCAATATTTTCTGCAAGAATGCGAACAGTGTTGAGAAATATTCTTACCTTATCTTTATCACTGCTCTTTAGCACTGCTGCAACAGTTTCAAGAATGTTGTCATCTTCAACAGAATCGAAAAGCAGATAGTCAACGCTGACATCAAGAGTCTGGGCGATTTTAAAAAGCACCTCAACCGACAGAATTCTGGTGCCTCTTTCAATATGACCGATATGCGCCGCCGATAAATCACACATTTCGCCGAGCTTTTCCTGTGTATAATTCTTTTCGATTCTTTTTTCCCTTATTCGCATTCCCAATGCTTCATAGTTAATTGTCTTGTTCATAAACGATACTCCAAAAAGTATATGATATTTATTGTATGCTTTTTGAACTAAAAATTAAATTCATTATAAGCAGTAAATATTGACAATAAGCAGTTATTATGATAC
>DKZT01000014.1 GCA_002493755.1 Ruminococcaceae bacterium UBA7067 | reverse complement strand
TGACTTTTTATAGTTAGTCTTTCCTGATTATTATTTAATGTTTTCGTGCAATTTCTTCCTGTGATTAAATAATATCACCAATTTCGCGCATTGTCAATCATTTTCTTTCAGATTATTGAAATATTTTTTCATTTTTGCTCATTTTCAGTCAATAATTATCAATTTCAAGATTTGTAGCTCGAAAATACTCGTAGGGAACGGTCATGACCGTTCCGGAATAGTCGTAGTTACCGCTATGTTAAACAAAATTATATAAGAGTATAAAATTCATCGGCTCGAACCGGAACAGGCAAGCCAGTTCTCTACGACCTCGTTTCAAAATTCATCTCCACTCTTCACTCTCCACTCTCAACTCTTCACTTTGCGGCTTTGCCGCAAAAACGGTTACAAAATTTTATTTGATTTTTACATAGCGCAAGTGTATAATTACCTTGTATCTATATGCCGTATTTCGGCCGCAATTCCCCCTACTATTACCGCAGCGGAGGATGTTATATGAAAAAGAGATTTATATTAACCTCTTTAGCTTTGATATTAACTGCTACAATGCTTGCAGGCTGCTCCTGCCTGAGCAACGAACAGCAGAAAATCGCAAAGGAAAACGAAAGCGTTTCCAAAACGATAGCCGAGGAATACCTTAAGTCTAATTATCAGAACGGCACAGTGAACAGCCTGAGCTGTATCACCTACACGCCGAAGGAAAGCGCACTCGGCAGCAAAAAGGCGAGCAGCTATGTCAGAGCGTCGGCAACAGCCAATGACAAGAACTTTTATATACTGGTAAACACCGACTCCAAGCAGTGCCTTGACAACTACAATTCCGAGAGCGTTAAGGACATAATCGAACAGCGTGCGGCGGCGGCTCTGCCGGGAAGCACTCCGGCGGATATTTCTGCTGAGATTTTCGCAAACACTGTTCCCGACGATATAAATGGCAAGGAGTATGAGGGTTACCTGAGCATCGCAGATAAAACCGCCGAAGATATACTGACAAGCGGCAACTACTCGGTGAATGTCACCTGCTCATATATTGCAGATACTGCGGATTTCTCGGCGATCGACACATCAATATTCCTGCCGGAAAACGCAAAATTCGGAAATATAACGCTTACATATTTAAACTATAAAAGCGAGGCTCGTTTCCGCAGCGGCGGCAACGACTCATACGTGCTCAACAGCAAGTTTGTTTCAAGCTTTAAAAACTCATCTATACAGGCTGTGAACGAGTACACTGCGTATTCCTCGGTAGCCACAGACGACGTGGAGATAGCCTGGGAGTCTGAAAAGCTTGAGCTTACGGCTGCCGAATCCGATGCAGCGCCGGAGCAGGAGGTAAGAAACGAGGATTACCAGGATCTTGTGTTCAAGCCCAAGAGCAGCAAGGCGCTTGACATAAATTACAAGCTGCTTGAAAAAGCCGAGGGAACCGGCGAGCTTGATTTTTATTTCAGCGGCACGCACTACGGCTGCTACGGTATTCTGAACGATAAGAAAAATTCTCTCAACCCAAACACGATAATGGAAATCAAAGAGAGCAGAAGCGGAGTTAATTTTATTCCATTCACCTTTGCGCACAGCGAGGGAAAATTCACTCTCGCCATATACGAAGGAGAGGAAAGCAATACCCTCTCAGAAATTGTAAACGGCTTCGGAAACGCTCAAAAATAAAATTACAGAACAGAAAAAAACAAAATCGTGCTTACAGCGACAGACGCTCACAGGCACGGTTTTATTTTTCGCCAAATATTGACAACTTGGCAATAGTTGTTAGAATATACTTAATGCTTATTAAAAAGCATTATTCAGGAGGTTTTATATGATTCAGAATTTAACAGACTATTTTTCTGCTTTTCAGCCGCAGTCACAAGAGCAGTCCACTATATTTGTTGTAGTAGCTATGATTTTCTCTGCGCTGAGTATCTTCCTCGGCTACAAGCTCACAAAACTGTGGTCTACTATTATCGGAGCCGCAGTTGGCTTTATAGCAGGGTACATAATCGGCAACACAATCTGGGGTAACAGCGGAGCAGGCTTTATCGCAGGACTCGTTCTTGCGGTTATATTAGGCGCAATCGCATTTTTCATATACAAGGCGGGCGTTTTTTTGCTGTGTGGTTTTTCAGCATTCGGGTTTGCAAATTCGGCGCTGTCAGGCTTTGTCGGTATCCCCGTTGTAACGCTCATTATATCAATCGTGGTTGGAATAATAGCCGGAATCGTTGCAGTCATCTTTCTTCGTCCGTTCATTATTGTTACAACGGCAATAAGCGGAAGCTTCAGCTTTGCAAGGTCGCTCTTCTCGCTTTTTCCGGCAACTGCTGCTATTCCGGGTTTACCTGCTGCCGCAGCAACGACAAAATTCCTCGGTCTTTCGTGGCCGATAATGCTTGTCGGCGCAGTTCTGTCGATAATCGGAATTATCGTTCAGTTTGTATCGACAAAAAAGAGAGGAAAAAGAGCCTGATATAAAAACCAAAGGAGCTGTCAACAATCATTAGCATTATTATGACTAAGCAGCTAAACCGGCAAACATCAGTAAACACAACGGGAGAAGCCTGAGTAAGACTTCTCCCGTTGTTAATTTAAGGTCGCTCAGGGACTCTCTCCTGAATATTGAAAGCTGTGCGTTTAATGCTGATCCAACTACTGCAATCAAATAAATTATTAAGAGCTACCCTGCATTGTGAGTATTATTTGAGGGTTGCTAACTAACTATTGACATTGAGCCTAAAAAACCTGCTGCAAATAGAAAAAGGTCCGTAGATCGCTCTAC
>DKZT01000042.1 GCA_002493755.1 Ruminococcaceae bacterium UBA7067 | reverse complement strand
TAACCTTATTTATTATTGTAGGAGATAATAATGACAATAACGGATGCTGTAATAAAGGTTTTAGAAAACGAAGATGAAGGACTAACTCTTCAGCAAATTTATGATAAAATTATAGAGAATAATTATTATGAATTTGGTGCCAAAAAGCCGCTTGATGCTTTGCGGATTCAAATAATGCGGTACTGCGAGGACAAAACCATTAGTTTTGCTTCCGATAAAAAAGCTTTTATCTCCGAGCAAAAAGATGGAACTGAAGTCTTTTTGCTGAAATATAGGCGAGGTCAGGTTATGGGTGAAAACAAAAAGTACAAATATATTTCCACAGAGATAAATGGAATAACCATCTATACTCTTATAATGAGTGTGAAAGATTTGGCAAATATCAGTTATGTGGCTGTACGAGGAAAAGATACTGAAGAAGGTGCTGTCCAACGTGTTTTAAATCGTCAGCGAATTATGTCCATAAAAAATTATGTTCTCGATGATAATTTGTTTGTGAACACTTTTGTTATTAACTGGACATACACTAAGAGTTTGCCTATTATAACTGAAACAGAAATAGAATTGCCGATACTTTACGGAGCAGCACAGTTGATTGACGGACAACATCGTTTAGAGGGCATTAAGGCCGCCATGACAGAAGATCCTGATTTAGCGAATAAAACAATTATTGTCTCACTTGCTATTAATTTGGAAACAAAAGATGCAGCCAAGATTTTCCTGAATATAAACTCTGAGCAAAAGCCAGTGCCTAAAAGTTTGATATATGACTTGTATGGTGTTACAGATGAGGATCGCAACTACGCTATAAATAGAGCAGAAGATATTGCTCGCATTTTAAACGAAGATGTAAACTCTCCGTTTTACAACGTTATCAAATACCCGGGTACGCCCAGAGGAAAAGGCAAGTTGGATTTATCGACTGTTGTTAATGCCTTAAAATCATATGTTGATCACGATGGTAAACTTGAAGAAAAGAATGTTACCAGTTTGAATTTACAAGCAACAGTACTTCAAAACTACTTTAATGCATTGAAATATCATGCAGATAAAGTGTCGAAATGGAGTACAATTTCTTCTAATATTTTTTATAAGGCAGCAGGATTTATTGGAGCAATTGAATTCTTTATGGAAAATGTTTTGCCTAAATGTGTTGCTCAAAGAAGCTTCAAACAAGAAGTGATTGTGAAAATGTTTAATTTTTCAGATATTGAGTTAATCACCCCTAAAAACATTGAAACAACGGATGGTCGAACTGCGAGAAAACGTGTTATCGATAATTTAAAGGAAGCGTTCATTTCCGAGACTCCGGGTGAATCTGATTATGACTTTTAATACAACAAAATGCCAAGAGATCTTCAGAAATAGATTTACCGGAGCAAGTGGAATTCCATTTCATGATTTCAATTCCGGAAAAACCATCAACAAAACAACAGTAGATCCTTCAGATATTGCTTTGTATTCTAATGCACGAAAAGACGATATTCTTAGTTTTTATTACAAATCATTGTTATCTTTTTCTGAAGGGTTAGATGCGTTTTCTCGTAAAAATTATACTTGGGCAACTATAAAACTTTATTATTCAGTTTATTTTGGTTTGCGATCGTCTCTTCTTTGTAGAAATATTGTTTTAGTAAGAGCAAACAAACATTTGTATAAATTCAAAATTGCTCTCGGAGAACAGTATGATAAACCAAAAGAAATGACAGACCACGGCGGAACTATACACACTTATGTTGATTTGTTTCAGCGAACCGATTTCTTCTGTAGTAATACATTAGAAAATATGAATGCTTATTTTTGGCTAAAAAATTGCAGAGAAATTGTTAATTACAAAGATGGTGTATTTCACGATCCTGAAACAATCGATATTTGGGATGACATAATAGAGGATATAACTAAATTCGGAATCAAAAAAACACTTACATACTTTGTTGATGAGAAGGACAAGTATTGTTTTCTTCCTGAATATGCCGTATTAGCAATTCCATTAAACCGTATACTCATAGTGGCTCAAGAAGTAAAAAACGAATTGTCAGACCAATTACAAGACTCACAAATAGATTGGATTAAATCAATACTCATAGATAATTTGGATTCGGAATACATAAACAAACTTTTATTGAGTAGCGATTGACGCATAAAAATTACAGGCACAAAAACGTGCCTGTAATTTTTATATATAGATAATTTCTTTAAGAACTATTTCTGTAGCAACACTACGCATGTTATTCATCTTCCGCACCCACTTCATTTGGTCGGTGGCTTTGAGTTGTTCCGTGACACCTTCCTTTTCGGCGTATTCTTTTACCAGCCGAGAAAAAAGCTCCTGTGCCTGTTCTTCAGTATCAGCGAGGTGGGAATGGAGCTTGCCGGAAGTAAGCAAATTGTAATAAAGGACTTTGCGGTGTTGCTTCAAATATCGGAGCCGACGCTGTCCCCATACGCCGATATGGCGTTCTTCGGCGGGTAAAGTAAGATTAGGCAAGCGGTAATCACCTTGCATTGTGTATGTGCCGCCGATTTGTTCAAATATTGATTTCATATAGTAAAACCTCCTTTGTGCTTAAATTAATTGCCCAAAAAGCTCAATTACAAAAAATACAACGAATATTCCACTGTTCATGCCACTTTTTACGACGAACATTGAAAATGAGGCGTTTTTTCGGAATAGAATTACTCTTTTAGCAAATCTTGAAACGGTGTTTCGGTTGAGATAAATGCTTCGTAGGCGAAGTTCGCTCCGAGGCGGAAACCCATAATGAAGCTGTCGAGATTGGATTCGCCGTTGACTACACCCCAAGCGTTCACATAGTCGAGAAACCATTTCTTCGGCTTGTCGGTCAGGGCGTTGGTTAGCAAATCTTCGTTCTTCATCAGGATTTCCATTTGCTTCTGCACCGCCTTATTTTCTTTTGTACTGCGTGCCTGCGGATCAATATTTCCGTAGTAAAATTCTTCTATAAACCGTGACATAAATAATGCACCTGCCTTTCGATTACAGTTTAGCAAAATCGAAAAGCAGGTGCGAGTATGCGAATTTTCAAATCGCAGATTTTCTAATTGACATTATTTACTTTCCAAGATATAATTTATGATGTAGGTTATGTTAAATTTGAAGTAATTTGTATGACGGAGCGACGAGAAATCCGAAAAGGACAAAGGACTCAAAACTTCTACAAGCTTAAAATATGTAATTCCAAGATACTATCAACGTCGATTAAAATTCTCGTTACGCCGTTGAGAACCCACAAGATAGGCTCCGGGAGATTCTCCTCTCCTTTGAGGTGGGCCCAGTTGCTGTATCAAAGCTTTACACCATACTTCTTAGATAGTCATTTAGGTGACCGTCTTGGTTGTTATGCGTGTAAAGTACCAATTCGGACAGATTGAGACCATACACGCATAATGTGTATGGTTTTACTTTTTGTCCGGATTGGAGGTGAAGGTAATGAAAATCAATAAATATAACGCTCTGCGATTTTGGGAAGAGTGCTACGGCAACAAACAGTATGCAGAGGATTTTCACGGGAATTTAATGTGTAAAGATGGCTATGGTAAAAATAACTTTTCTGTAAACTATCATGGGCAGAAAATATATTGTGGGTGGAATATTCATCATATATTGCCGTCAGCCTGCGGAGGAACAAACGAAAAAAGCAATTTACTCTGCACCAATATTGCAACGAATGAAGAAGCTGCGGATAGAATCACATTTTGGATTGACGAATCCCTGTATCAAGTTAGACGGATATACGGAACAAGAGAACACGAAATCACTAGAATTGAGTAAGGAGTTTGATTTATGGGAAAACACTTTTTTGACTACGATGACGGAGATTTTGCTCATACAATCTCAGACAATATGGCAATTGACTCTGACGGCGATTTGCTGATGCGTATGGGAGATAATATGGCAATGGATATGGATTCGGGTGAATTACATATCATATCCGGTTGGTCGGATGACGAAGATGATGACTAATTGATAAGCAGCCGCCTCTACGAAAATGCAGAGGCGGTTACTTTCACTTCTTCTGTTTCACCTTCCTTTGAAAATCGTTCAGCGTTTGGATATGCCACAGGCTTTTGCGGGTAACGGAACGGAAGGTCAGCGAACAGAAAAAGTCGATGAGAAAGATTTTCGGTATGTAAAAGAGTTGTCCTTTGCGGAACGATTTAAGTTCTCCACGGTTGCACCAACTATTGATTGTAGTTTTGGCGTAGCCGGTCAGGGCGACTATCTCCTGCACGGTCACGACATCCTTATATTTGCTGAGCAGTTTGGCGTAATAATCGTGCATTTGCCGGAGGACATCCTCGGGCAGTTCCTTGGAGAGCTTCGCCACATAATGACCGCCGTACCATCCCCTCGGTGCGGAATATAGCTCAGGGTAAACGGCTCGCTCCTCAAGGTACGCTCGGACATCCTCCTTCTTGATTTTATAGCACCGTGTTTTCTTGCCCGTCCACTCGCAGGGTACCTTGCCGCTTTTAAGCAAGTGTAGCGCAGTTGATTTGCTAATATGGCAAAGCCGATAAAACTGATCCTTATTCATCACATCGGGCACGCTGTCCCAATCAATCGGTAAATTCTTCATCTGATACACCTCAAAAATAGATTTCGTCGGTTTGAAGTCCTATTCTGCGGTGTATGTAATTTTGTATTGCCTTCTCTCGTGATTTCTCTCCTGTCTCCCCAGATTTCTCTCCGAAATCGGCAAAAATGCCGATTTGAACCCACTTTGAAAAAATGCAGTTGTGATAAGGCTTTAAGAGCGAAAAAGCCTTATTTTATGCGGCTTTAGGCTCAGACGAGACGACCTGAAATTGACACGAAACGACCGGAAGTTGACACGCTGACTAAAAGACTCGAAATCGTTTTGTCGGTGATGAGCCGGCACGTGGGTTCGAATCCCACCATCTCCGCCAAGGACTCCTTGAAGGTTTTATTCTTCAAGGAGTTTTATATATAAATAATAACAATGCGGCGAATCAATCTGCCGCCTTAAAATTATATATAGGCTTAATATGTGCGATGATTTGAGCGGTGGGCTTAATATTCTCAACTATTTCGTCCATATTCTTATATGCCATAGGCGATTCGTCAAGGGTGGCGGAATTTACGCAGGTAGTGTAAACACCAGCCATTTGCGCCCTGTATTCTTCCATAGTAAGCTTTTCAAATGCCGCGGAACGGGACATTAAGCGGCCTGCTCCGTGAGGTGCAGAACAGTTCCAATCCTCATTACCTTTGCCTATGCAAATAAGACTTCCGTCACGCATATTTATAGGAATAAGCAGCTTTTCTCCCTGCTTTGCAGAAACAGAGCCTTTGCGCAGAATCATCTCTTCCACATCAATATAATTGTGAATAGTCTGAAATGACTCATTTCCTGCAAGTCCTGTCTTTTCGAGCAAAATTTCCGCCATTTTCTCGCGGTTACGCATTGCAAACTGCTGGCATATGTTTATATCGTGTAAATAATCATCCATAAAAGAGCCATAAAGATAGCAAAGCTCAGAAGGCATTGTAGGCTCCTTATCCTCCCACTCTTTTGCCATTTTTTTGAGTGTTGCCTGAATTTCACTTCTCCTGCCTTCCTCTTTGTATGTACGAATAATTTCATCTCTCTTTTTGAAATATTCTTCTTTGCCGAGGTTTAAATCAACGGCAATACCCTGATAAAGCTCAGCAACCTGCGTTCCGAGATTACGGCTGCCTGAGTGAATGATGAGATACTTATTACCTTCAGAATCCGCATCAATCTCAATAAAGTGGTTTCCGCCGCCGAGTGTACCAAGGCTTCTTTCAAGTCTTCTTGTGTCTTTGAGGTTGCGATAACAGCGAAGAACGGTTAAATTGAACCTTTCCTGTCTGCCCTCCCACACATTTCTGCCGCAAGGAATAAAGTGTGCCGCCTCATCAAACTTCTCAAAGTCGATATCGACCTTCCCAAGGCTTACGGTATACATACCGCAACCGATATCCACTCCTACCATATTCGGAACGACCTTATCTGTAACGGTCATTGTTGTGCCTATTGTACAACCCTTACCTGCGTGCACATCGGGCATAATACGTATTTTAGAAGCCTTAAAAGCCTCCTCGTTGCATACTGTCTCAATCTGTGTGTATGCTGTTGGCTCAAGCTCGTTTGTATAGCAAATGGCTGTGTTGTGCTTTCCAATGATTTCAATCATAACAATTATCCTTTCTTGAAAATCGGGAAAAATCGGAAAGAATACTTGACTGTTTCTCCCGATTTTTACTTTCAGCTTTTGTTGTCTCTGAGAATACCCGTAAGCTGCGTCAGAAGGTCACCGTTACCGTTTAAATTTATGTTTCCTACGTTTTCACAGATACGCTCTACATACTCAAGTTCCTTAAGCTTGTAAAGTGTTTTGTTCTCATCCATTAATTTTGCTGTATTAAGCAAGGATCTGGTTGAAGCGACCTCCTCGCGGCGAGTAATAACATTTGCCTGAGCACGCTTTTCGGCAACAAGTACTGTGTTCATTATCTCACGGATTTCACCGGGAAGAATAATATCCTTTACACCGGCGTCCGTAATTTCAACAAACAGCTCTTTCTCTTTTGCTTTCAGCTTTGAAAATATAAACTCGGACATCTGATCCTTATTTTCAAGGATTTCGTCCAACTTATATTTGCCGACATACTCACGAAGAGCCAGCTGAGCTGCTACATGCAGTTGTTCTGCAAAGTCATCTATCTCGGTCAAAATCCTCACATAATCGGTTACACGGTAGTTGCAAACGAAGTTAATGCGAAGAGAAACCTTATCTCGTGTCAGAATTTCTTGACCTGTGATATCCATCTGAGTCAGTCTTGTATCAATAAAGCCCACATCAATTCTGACACCGTTTTTCCAGAAATAATATGTACCGGCATCCAGAATTCTGATAAGTTTCTGATCGAAGTAGAGCCTTGCCTTTTGATATTCCAAAACCTCAACCTTGGTATAATAAAAGGCAGGGATTTTTGAGAAGATATACTCCGGTACATCTCCTGCAACTTCAGGAGAAGAGATATCCACGATTTTATACTCGTGTTTATCAACAACAGACCAAAAGGCGTGCTTGCCGTGCCGGAGTACAGAATTGAACTTTCCGTTCACAAAATGGAGTGCAAGCTCCTCGTCGGCTACCTCAATAACGGAAACGGCATTCGCAACCGCTTTGTCATTAAGGATAATATCCAATGCACATATTTTGGACATAACAGCCTGATCCAGTTCAGATACCTCGATATTCTTGCCGCCGAAAGTAAAATACTTTCCTGCTGTAAGCATTTTCACATACTTTCCGTTTTTAAAAAGGAAGCCTCTTTGATTCTCGTTAATTATGATCTTTTTCATACTATGTAAACCCTCCTTAAGGTTAAAATACACTTGCAATCACTCATACAGCAAGGGCGGCCGAATACTTTAGTGTCTGCACATACAAGCGGAAAGATAACCTTTTGACCTGCAAGCTTGAAACACGGTATCTGTTTTCGGGCAAGGCCGATGATGCACTGCTTTGGCAGTAGAGAAAACCTCTTTTCTACTTTCAGCCGAGTAATTGCGTAAAAAATAATTCCGAGTAGCTATCGCCACACTTTTCTTAGCCGTTTCCGGCATTTACCAAACCGCTGGCATATGCTTTTAAGCATACGGTGGGATTCGAACCCACGATTAACTGACTTGAAAGTCATTACGGGGAGTGAAACTCCGTCGGTCAGAGTCTGTCAACTCATTCGATTGCCACAGAGCAAGCAAACTTACGGCATACACGTTGGCATAGCCTTATGCACCGCAGTGAAAGATAATTCTCAAACACACACTAGAAGCTTCCTTGCAAGCATATTTTACCAATAGCAGTCAGATTAAACACGGAAAAAAAGCTGCGAACTTAAAAAAGTCCACAGCTTTTTTGTCTTTGTAGTCGTTCAATAATCAGCTTTCGGAAACCGCTTGGTTCTATCACTTCTATCAAAGGACCGAAGCTCAGAATGCGGATTACCATTTCGGTTTCGTCGTCCTCGTTGTACTTTATACGGAGAAGATAGTGGCTTTTGTCAATTCGTTCTGCCTGCTTTTCAAAATGTGCAAAATGCAGCATACATCGCTCAAGCGCATTGCGTTCATCTTTTATTCTCAGAGTGACCAGTCTTTTGACAGGTTCTTCAGATCGGCGAATACCTGAATGCACGGTTGAACATTTTTCGCAAGACACTATCCGTGCAAGGTTGACAGTACTGCTATGACGAGATCTGTTGCTTATAAGTCTGAACTTGTCATCCTTTTCGGAATACTCAAGCCTTATCGGCACTACGGTCATTGAAATCAATTTACCCTTGCGATTGACGGCTTTGATTTTTAGCGGTTGCTTTTCCTTTAACGCAGAGAGAATTGTCTTAAATCTTTCGATATAACCCTCATCCTCATAAGGGTCACCGTCACTGTATTTGTCGTAAATAAGATAATCAGCAGAGGTGAATAAAGGCTCAACATCATCAAGTCCGCTTATTTCTACACCGAATAACTGTATGCGTGGATCAAGAGAAATTGCCTTGAGCCACTGCTTTTGTATATTCGTCAGCGGCATTGATGGCTTATGCTTTATAGGGGTAGTCATATTACGTCTTAAAAGCTGCCACTTTTCGCTCTTAAGCTTCGGCAGAATCGTCAGAGTACTTTCACTAAAAGCGGTATTGCAAACAATTTTATTCAAGTCCTTTCCCTCTGTTTTACCGCTGATTATCTGAGCGATTATTTTAGCAACGGCATTATAGTAGACGGAATATATCTCGTTGAAAATCATTGCTCCGCCTCCCCTATTCCATACATTCGGTACATTTCTCTGATATCCTGCTTAAACTGTTTTTCAACTGCGCTGTTAGAGGAATGCAGCTGCGTTATCCTGCAAATAAACGTCCTTATCCACGGTATCATTTCGCTTGTATCGTAGACATCGGCGGTGAAACGGTAGGTGTTGTCATCTATCTTTTCAACCTGACCTACACGCTTTTCACGCTCCAGACGGCGCACGATATGCTCCTCGTTGTCCCCTAACTTAACGGTAAAATCAATATGTTCAATATACTCTTCGCTGCGTCGGTTCTTCTTAGTGGTAACGCCCCACATTTTCGACTGCATTTTATCAAGCTCTGCTCTGAGCTCATCAAAACGCGGGGTCGGCTCGCAGAGTTTAACATCGGACAAATAGTCTATACGAAAGGCTTTTATTGAATTAAAATCAGGCTGATATGCAAGCAGGTGCTGTCTCCCGTTTTGAACACTTATGAAAATGCGCAGGGGTATTATTCGGTTTTTTCTCGGTTCATCGGCACGGCGGCTTAAATTCGAAACCTTAATCACGCACTTTCTGCGCATTGCTGTAAAAAGCATTGCCGTAACATCGCTGTCTATTGCCGAGGTTATGTAATGATGCTTAAAACTGAAATTGTCTCTCTTATTATCCTGCTTATCAAGCAGAAAAGAACCTATCACGCCTAAAGGAGCGACTTCTGAATAAAAGCACAGTATATCTGTTATGTCGGGCAGCTCTGTAACATCAGCTCTGCGATACAGCTTTTTTCTGCCGAGCTTTTGGGCAGTAATAACGCCTTGCTCTATGTATTCTTTAAGCTTTTTCCTGACGGTAGATTCGTCAAACATCATTGGGTTTTCAAAGCCACACAGATATTCGTCAATCTGTGCGAGTATCTCAGGCAAAGAAAGTACTATCTCGGGCAAATAAAGAATATCAAACAGTATAAAATGGAGAGTAATATCACCATCAGTAAAGCTCTTCGCCTTGAAAGCCTTATAGAAAGGATTGTGACGGGAAACGCGGCTGTCAATGGAAATGAAAACATTTTTGCCCTCGGGAGTGCGCACAAAGCTCATATGATCTCCAAGCCAGCTTTCCATTCTGCGGCGCTCATCGTCATAAGAACGCGAGCTTTTTTTATTGTATTCTTCGCGACTTTTAAAGCCGTACACATAAAATTCGCGCAT
>DKZT01000063.1:23463-41165 GCA_002493755.1 Ruminococcaceae bacterium UBA7067 | reverse complement strand
CGCTGACAGCTCCCTTCAAAGGGCGCCAAGATTCTGTCACACATTCATAAGAGCGACCCGGAACAATCAAGACCGTTCCATACGAACTCACAAACTCGTTGCGAAATCCATCTCCACTCTTCACTCTTATAAAACTCATCTCTGATTATTCAATAATATCCATTGAATTATTTAACGAAATGTGATATATTCTACCTTGAGCGGTATTCATAGCTGAAGCTGCATCAGATGATATGTTATCACAAATAATTTTAATGAGGTGATAGCATGAATATAGGAATAATAGGTGCAGGCAGGGTCGGATTTTCTATCGGACGTTTTCTTGCCGAGCACAATATCCGTATCGTGGGTTATTACGATACAAGCTTTGAAAATGCCGCTGCGGCGGCAGACTTTACCAAAACGGACAGCTTCTGCAATTTAGCAAAGCTGGTAGCCTTAAGCGATACCCTGTTTATTACTGTGCCTGACGGCGCAATAGAAACTGTCTGGGATTGCATTAAAGGAATGTCTGTAAGCAAAAAAATAATTTGCCATTTTAGTGGTTCATTATCATCTGATGTGTTTTCGGGAGCAGCCGAGCTTTCGGCGAGCGTTTGCTCCGTTCACCCTATGCTGGCGTTCAACGACAGGTATTCATCCTACAAAGCCCTTGAAAATGCTTTTTTCACTGTTGAGGGCGACAACTCCGCCGTATCGGCAGTTGAGTGTCTGCTCCAGCCGCTCGGCTGCACCGTTTGCCATATTGACAAGCAAAGCAAGGCACTCTACCACACGGCTGCAAGCATACTCAGCAATCATATGGTTGCGCTCCTTGATTTGGGCTATTCTCTTTTGCAGAAGTGCGGCTTTTCAAGAGAAGAAGCCGTCAGCGCAACAAGCAGCCTTGTTATGGGCAATGTCCGTAACGTGCTTGAGTGCGGCTGTGTAAAGGCTCTTACTGGACCGATTGAACGCGGAGATTATGCAACAGTAGAAAAGCACCTGAATTGCCTTGACGGAAACGACAAGCTGATTTATCGGGCATTGGCGCAGAGAATACTGAGCCTGTCCGAGGTCAAAAATAAGGACAGCGATTACAGCGAAATCAAGAGGCTTTTAAATCTCGAATTAACGGAGGATAAGAAATGAAAAATACATCGGTTACTTTTAAAGAAGCAAAGGCAAAGGGCGAAAAGCTCACTATGCTCACTGCCTATGATTATTCAACTGCGAAGCTTATTGACGAATCGGGAGTGAATTCCATTCTTGTCGGCGACTCACTCGGTATGGTAATGCTCGGCTACGAGGATACGCTCAGCGTTACTATGGAGGATATGATTCATCACAGTGCGGCTGTAGCCAGAGGCGCAAAAAACGCACTTATAATCACCGATATGCCGTTTATGTCATATCAGACCTCTGTTTATGACGCAGTAGTAAACGCAGGCAGACTTGTAAAAGAGGGGCGCGCTCAGGCGGTTAAGCTTGAGGGCGGTCTTGAGGTATGCGAGCATATAAAAGCTATCGTCAAGGCTTCAATTCCCGTATGCGCCCACATCGGACTTACTCCGCAGTCGATAAATGCGTTTGGCGGCTTCAAGGTTCAGGGAAAGGGTGAGCAAGCCGCACAAAAGCTCCTTGACGAAGCGAGAGCTGTCGAAGAAGCAGGCGCATTTGCTGTTGTGCTTGAGTGTGTTCCTGCATCCCTTGCAAAGAAAATTTCCGATTCAATCAGCATACCGACTATCGGCATAGGTGCAGGAAACGGCTGTGACGGCCAGGTGCTTGTGTATCAGGATATGCTCTCAATGTTCTCAGACTTCAAGCCGAAGTTTGTCAAGCAGTATGCACAGATAGGCGATATGATGAAAAACGCATTCAGGGCATATATTGACGAGGTTAAGTCGGGTGCTTTCCCGTCTGAGGAGCACACGTTTAAAATAGACGAAGAGATAATAAAAAAGCTTTACTGATAAAAACGGAGGGTTGATAATGGATATAAAATACACAGTTAAGGATATAAGAGAACAGGTAAACAAATGGAAAAAAGAGGGGCTGACTATCGGCTTTGTTCCGACAATGGGATACCTGCACGAGGGTCACAGAAGCCTTATAGAAGCGGCAAGAGCAAACAACGACAAGGTTGTAGTCAGCATTTTTGTTAACCCAATGCAGTTTGCCCCGACCGAGGATTTAGAGAGCTACCCAAGAGATTTGGAAAAAGACGCGAAGCTGTGCGAGGAGGTCGGCGTGGATTTGCTGTTCCACCCCGAGCCGAGCGAAATGTATACCGACGGCTTCTGCTCATATGTAGATATGAACGGACTAACAACAGAGCTTTGCGGCAGGACAAGACCGACCCACTTCAGGGGTGTTCAGACCGTTGTTCTGAAGCTCTTCAACATAGTAAAGCCTGACAGAGCGTATTTCGGTCAGAAGGACGCACAGCAGCTTGCTGTTATAAAAAGAATGGTTGCCGATTTGAATGTTGACGTTGAGGTTATAGGCTGCCCGATTATCCGCGAAGCTGACGGACTTGCGAAAAGCTCAAGGAACACCTACTTAAGCTCCGAAGAGCGTAAGGCGGCGCTCATCTTGAGCAAGAGCCTGAAGCTGGGATATGAGCTTATCAAAAACGGCGAAACCGATTCCAAAGCAGTAATTAAGGCTATTTCAGACAGCATAAGCACAGAGCCGCTTGCAAAAATCGACTATGTTGATGTTGTTGACTTCGGTACGATTACTCCTGTTGACAAAATAGGCAAATCAGTGCTTGTGGCAATAGCCGTTTATATCGGAAAAACAAGATTGATTGACAACTTCATTATAGAATGATTGGGGCGGTATTATGAAGCTAACAATGCTCAAGGGCAAGATTCACCGTGCCGTTATCAGGCAGGCTGACCTTAATTATGTCGGCAGTATTACTATCGACACAGAGCTTTTAGAGGCGGCGGGAATACTTGAATATGAAATGGTGCAGATTGTCGATATCGACAACGGCAACAGGTTTGAAACATATACAATAGCAGGAGAGGCAGGCTCGGGAATGATATGCTTAAACGGCGCCGCCGCAAGGCAGGTATCGGTAGGCGACCGCATAATAATTATGTGCTATGCCCAGATGGAGCCTGAGGAAGCAAAGGAGCACAAGCCGTATGTGGTGTTTGTTGATGACAACAACAAAATCAGGACGGTTTCACGCTACGAAAAGCACGGTTTATTGACCGAGGATTTTATAAAGTAATTTTACAGCGGAGTCTGAGAAATCAGGCTCCGTTTTTATACTGTTTATCGGCAGTTTACAAATCCGACGCAATTTTGTATAATAATAGAATAACAGCAAACAGCAAAATTTGCACATTTGAATTTTTCATTTTATGGTTATCCCATTTAGTTTTGAGTTTAGAGTTTAGAGTTTAGAGTTATAAGATTTAAGTTTTTTATTAATAACTCAATACTGAAAACTCAAAACTCAAAACTGAAAACTCAAAATTCATCCGATTTATTCTACAATTTACCACCGTTATTTTTTTCGGGTGCGCGTATAATGATATTAGAGAATGACCTCGACTTTCGTCTAAGTCATTCTCCGATAGCGTATCATTATGGGGGTTTTATAATGGATGAATATGACGCTTGGAACGAGTTTTTAAAAACAGGCAGCGTGCTTGATTATCTTGCCTACTCCTCAATGAAAAATTCAAAGCAGTATTTTGATGATTCCGAGCCTTTGGAGGACGCATATGAATCTGAGCACAGACGGTCTGATTATCAGGGAACAGAATATTGGTGAAAACAGCCGTCTTGTCACGGTGCTTACAAGATGCAGCGGTGTTATCAGGGCATTTGTTAAAAACGCAGGCAGCATAAAGAGCGGCAAGGGCGCCGCCACAAGGCTGCTGTGCTACTCCCGACTGAATATTTTCAAGGGTCGGGAGTCATACATAATTGACGACGCACAAAGCCTTGAAATGTTCGCTCCTCTCAGGCTTGACGTTGTAAAAATGGCGCTTGCCGAATATTTCTGTGAGCTTTCAATGCACTTTTTCCCCGAGGATATGCCCTGTGAAGAGGGACTGCGGCTGATACTGAACACGCTTTATGTTCTGTCGCGCTCCTCCCGTCCGACTCCGCTTATCAAGGCGGCAGCCGAGCTGCGGCTGGCAAGCATATGCGGCTATATGCCCGACCTTGTGTGCTGTAACGAGTGCAAAAAATATGAGAATGAAAATATGCACTTCTTCCCGAGAAGCGGAATACTCCTGTGCGGAGGCTGCCTTGATACGAAAAAGGAATACTCACTCAGAACAGGACTTGGCGTGACGGCGGCAATGCGGCACTCAATATATGCGCCGCTTGAAAAGCTCTTTTCATTTTCACTTTCGGAGGACGGGCTAGGGCTTTTTGAAAGAGCCGCCGAGGAATATTTGCTGTCGCTTACGGAAAGAAACTTTAAAACGCTTGACTTTTACAAAGTAATAAAATAACGGAGATAAAAATGAACAGACACCTGAAAACACTTGAGCTTGATAAAATTTTAAATATGCTGGCAAGTGAAGCCTCTTTTGAAGAATCAAAGGAGCTTGCGCTGGCACTGCGGCCAAAAAACGATTTACAGAAGGTTCTTGCAAATTTAAAGGAAACCGAGGACGCTTACATTCTCAGCGGCCGCTTCGGTGCGCCGTCCTTTGGCAGTATAAAGAACATTTCCGGCTGTCTGGCAAGAGCGGCGGCAGGCGGTATGCTTTCAATGAGCGAGCTTTTACGCATAGCCGAAGTTTTGCGTATTGTCAGAGGAGTAAGACAGTGGAGAGAAAAATGCGCTTCTGTGCAGAGTGTGCTTGACAGCCGCTTTCAGTCGCTTGTCCCTAACAAATATCTTGAGGACGCGATAACGGGAGCTATAATTTCCGAGGATGAAATGTCGGACAAGGCTTCCCCTGCCCTATCCGAAATCCGCAGAAAAATAAAAAGCTCTTCACAAAAAGCAAGGGACGCGCTTAATAAAATAATTCACTCGGCTACATACAAAAAGTATTTACAGGATTCGATTGTAACAATGCGTGACGGACGGTATGTTGTGCCTGTCAAGGCTGAGTTTCGTGGAAGTATAAGCGGACTCGTTCACGACACCTCAGCAAGCGGCTCGACAATCTTCGTTGAACCGATGGGCGTTGTCGAGGCAAACAACGATATTAAGGTTTTGCAGTCAAAGGAAGAAGCCGAGATTGAGAGGATCTTATTTGAGCTGTCGGCAAACGTCGGCGGCTTTGCAAGACAGATTTCCGACAATTACGAATGTCTTACTCAGCTTGACTTAATCTTTGCAAAGGCTTCGCTGGCTTATAAAATGAAAGCTTCAATGCCCGTTATGAATGATGACGGTATAATCGAGCTGAAAAAGGCACGGCATCCGCTTATCGACAAAAACAAGGTTGTGCCTGTTGACGTAAGGCTTGGAAGCGACTTCTCAACGCTTGTTATCACAGGACCGAACACCGGCGGCAAGACTGTAACGCTAAAAACGATAGGACTTTTAACGCTTATGGCTATGTGCGGTATGATGATACCTGCAAGCGACAACAGCAGAATTTCCGTCTTTGACAATGTGCTTGCAGATATAGGCGACGAGCAGAGCATTGAACAGAGCCTTTCCACCTTCTCGGCGCATATGACTAATATTTCAAGCATACTTAAAATCACCGACAACAGGAGCCTTGCGCTGATAGACGAGCTTGGCGCAGGAACAGACCCCGTTGAGGGCGCTGCTCTCGCAACGGCTATTCTTGAACGCTTAAGCTCACTCGGCACTATAACGGCGGCTACCACACACTATGCAGAATTAAAGGCTTATGCGCTCAACACAGCCGGAGTTGAAAACGCCTGCTGTGAGTTTGACGTTGCAACGCTCCGCCCGACCTACAAGCTGTCAATCGGCGTTCCGGGACGTTCAAACGCCTTTGCAATATCGCAGAAGCTCGGCATTGACGAGGATATTATCGCGCGCTCAAAAAAGCTTGTTTCCCGTGAGGACAGAAAGTTTGAAAGCGTAGTGCGAAACCTTGAGAAAAAGCGGCAGGCGCTTGAAATACAGCTTAAGGAAGCCGAGAAAAAAACGCTTTCGGCGAAAAAGGCACTCGAAGAAGCCGAAGAAAAGATACAGAGAGTAAAACAACAGAACGAGGCTGAAATTCAGCGGGCAAAGGAAGAGGCGGCAAGAATCGTATCAAAAACAAGAGCCGCCGCCCTCGATGTTATGGAGAGCGTTGAAAAGGTGCAGAAGGAGCAAAAGCTCTCAGCCGAGGACAAGGCAAGGCTAAGGCAGGAGATTAAAAACATTGAGAACACAGCCGACCCGATTGAAAAGGCAAATTCGGGCGATTATAAGCTGCCGAGAAAGCTCAAGGTCGGCGACACAGTTGTGCTGTTCGACATAGACAAAAAGGCTACCGTACTTGAAATAAATCCCGACGGCAAAACCGTTCTTGTTCAGGCAGGAATTATAAAGACGAGAGCCGACATAAGCAACCTGCGATTGTTGGACGCTCCGAAGCCGCAAAAGCCGAAATCACACGGCGGTACTCGCACCGTAACAAAGCAGACCGATATTAAGGCTGTTACAGAGATTGACTTAAGAGGAATGACGGCAACCGAGGCTATTATGGATTTGGAAGGAGCAATCGACTCAGCCGTGCTGTCGGGCATTAATCAGATTACTATAATTCACGGCAAAGGAACGGGAGTGCTAAGACGAGAGGTGCAGAGCTTCCTGAAATCCTGCAAGGCAATCAAGAGCTTCCGTCTCGGCGTTTTCGGCGAGGGCGAAAGCGGAGTGACCATTGCCACACTTAAGTGAGGAGGATAACAAATGCCCTATGAAAATCTCTCTGTTGAAAGCTACGGCGATAACTACGGCACAATAGATGCACAAAAACAAAAAAAGAATGGTCACGGTATACGCAATACTATGATTGTAATAATTTCTCTGCTTTTACTTCTCGTAACAGCCGCCGCTGCGGTTATAATTCTTGCTCTGCAAACACCAAACAGCGGCAAATTCACAGCTCAGCCGAGCTACGATATGGTAACTACTCTTGTTAAGTCGGCTATATACGATAAAGAAGCTGAAATATCAAACGATGATTTAAATTCCTTTATCGCCTATATGCTGGAGAAAGCAAACAATAAAAGTGAGCAGAACGGCGAGGAAAAGCTGCCGATAAAAAATGCCGCCGTATTTGTTCACAGCGACAAATTAAGCGAGCTTTACTCACAGGTTCAATTCGGCTCTCAGAACCTTGAGGTATCGGGAGAGTTTGAGCTTACGCCTGCCGTTATCGGCGACAGCATTGAACTTACTCTGAAATCGGCAAAAATCGGCGCACTGCCTGTCCCTCCCGGAATGCTTCTCGACTACATATTCAAGGACGGCGGTATGGCAAATAACGCTGACTTTTTGGAGCGAGACGGAAATAAGCTTTATATAAAGACCTCTTACAGCTTTGAAGCGTTCAATCAGAACATATCCCTGGAGATTACAAAGGTCAAGCCGACAGCTGACGGAGTAACGCTTAAAACAACAAGCGCCGCCGATATTATCCTTGGCTCTATCGGCTCGTGGCTCGGCTCACTGTTTGAATAAAGCGGAAGAAATAATACTAACAAGCGATGGCGAATCTGCTGTCGCTTGTTTTTTTATGAAAAGAGATGAAATTGCAGGACAGCTTACGGCGGAGAATTTTATATTGCTCTGTTGAGCGTTTCATAAAAAATAAAAGTCAAAAAAGTCAAAATTTATAGAAAACAAGAGCATATAAGAGAATACAAGAGATAACACCTTAAAATGCTTAAAAAACAGTCAAAAACCGAGTTTGACTATCTCTGACCACTTGCGTATAATAATGTCACAAGGTCAAAGAAAGTCAAAGACAAATACCAAGTGGTATAAAACAGGTATCAATTATCGACGGCTTTTACATAATAATACTACTAAAATGAGAGGTGAGATTATGAGAATTTCTGACTTGGTTGCAAGCTATATTTTAGATATGCTTGATCAGAGCAACGGCAACGCCGAGATAAGGCGAAACGAGCTTGCAGATTCAATCGGCTGTGTACCGAGTCAGATTAACTATGTTCTGACCTCCCGATTCACACCCGAGCAGGGTTATATAGTCGAGAGCAGGCGAGGCGGCGGCGGATTCATAAGAATAACAAGAATCCACACCGACAAAAATTCAGCGCTGATGCACATAGTTAATTCAATCGGCAAGGAGCTTGATTACAATGACGCGAGGCTGATGGCGGAGAATCTCAGCAGTGCCGGAGCGATAAGCGAGCAGTGCGCCGCTCTTATCAATGCGGCGGCGGCGGAAAGAAATTTTGTCGGCTTGCCAAAGGCGGCGGCAAATACAATAAGAGCCGCCATAGTAAAGAATATGCTTTTAACCCAGATTTAGAAGACAGAATAATAAAACGAATAAATGGGAGGAATAATTATGCTGTGTCAATCATGTAAAAAAAATGAGGCTACAACTCATGTAAAAAGAATTGTAAACGGTCAGATTGAAGAATACGATCTGTGTCACGAATGTGCAAAGAAAATGGGCTACACAAATTTATTCTCCGGCTTTGAGAACGAATGGAACAGCTTGCTCGGCAGCTTCTTCGGCGGCGGTTTGCCGTCAAAAACAAGTGCAACACGCTGCAAGAGCTGCGGCTCTTCGTTTTCAGAAATCGCAAAGAGAGGTATAGTCGGCTGTCCCGACTGCTACGACACGTTCTATGACGAGCTGCTGCCGTCAATAAGGAAAATTCACGGCAACACTCAGCACAATGGCAAGTTTCCTGCAAGCGCAGGAAAGCAGCTTGCAATAGTAAACGAGCTTGAGTCATTGCAGGAGCAGTTAAACGAGGCAGTATCAAGACAGGAATTTGAAAAGGCGGCTCAGCTTCGCGACAGGATAAATTCACTTAAGGGAGGTAATCAGAATGTCTGAAAAATGGTATGAAAAAGCAGGTGAACAGGGCGGCGTGGTTGTAAGCTCACGAATCCGTCTTGCAAGAAACCTTAAAAATTATCCGTTCCCGAATAAGGCTTCTCTTGAGCAGAAAAAGGAGATTGCCGAAAAGGTAAAGCGTGCGCTTGAGGAAAGCAACAGCACGCTGGCAAACAGCTTCAGCTTTATCCCTATGGAGGACATAAGCCGCATTCAGGCTGTATCACTTGTTGAAAAGCACCTGATAAGTCCTGAATTTGCCTCAGACCGCAAGGGCAGATATCTGATGCTTTCAAAGGACGAGTCAATAAGCATTATGATTAACGAGGAGGATCATATCAGAATCCAGGTTCTCGGCAGCGGCTTAAGCCTTAACGAGTGCTACGATACCGCGAACAACCTTGACACACTGCTTGACAACGCCTTGGGCTTCGCCTTTAACAACAAGCTCGGCTATCTTACGCAGTGTCCGACAAACCTCGGCACAGGTATGAGAGCTTCACTGATGCTCCACATACCTGCAACCGAGAAGAATCGCTCAATCAACCGCATATCGGGCAACCTGACAAAGCTTGGTATGGAGCTAAGAGGAACCTTTGGCGAGGGCAGTGATGCAAAAGGCTCGCTGTATCAGCTTTCAAACCAGATAACACTCGGACTTTCCGAGCATAACGCCATTGAAAATCTTAAGAATATAGCCTCACAGCTTATCGATCAGGAGGAAAAAGCTCTTAAGGAAACGGCAAAGTCGATTGAAACGCAGGACGTAATCTCACGCAGTCTTGCTCTGCTTAAGAGCGCAAGGCTTATGTCAAATGACGAGGCTATGAAGCTGATTTCAAATGTCAGGGCAGGAATGTTCACAGGCTTGATTGCAAATGCGGATTACGCAAAGCTTAACCGTCTGAACGAGCAGATTCAGCCTGCAACGCTGATGACTGCCGAGGGCAAGGAGCTTACACCGCAGCAAAGGGATATCAAGAGAGCTGAAATACTCAATAAGGAGTTCAGCGGAATTTAATTAACACAGTGACTTCATATATTACAGGGAGGTATGTTTTATGTATAATTTCAGAGGTTTTACTCAAAAGGCAAATGACGCGCTGAACCTTGCCATTGAAAAGGCTCAGCAGCTCGGACACACATATATAGGAACCGAGCATATTCTTCTCGGACTTTTAGGCACTGAAAACAGCGTTGCCGCAACCGCCCTTGAATCGGCAGGAGTTACAGCGCAGAATATTGAAAGCCAGATAAAGGCTCAGATCGGCTCGGGCGCAAACACGGTGCTTTCTCCGTCTGATTTCACGCCGAGAACAAAAAGAGTTGTTCAGGGTGCTATCACGGTAGCCGCGCGCTACGGTCACAACTATGTCGGCAGTGAGCATTTGCTTGTCGCACTGCTTTCTGAGGATGACAGCTACGCCGTACACTTTATATACGGCTGCGGTGCAAGACCGAACGAAATTCTTCAGGGCATTGCAGGTCAGCTAAGTTCATCGAGCGACAACGGCGAGCAGAGCGGCTATTCAGGCTACGAAGGCGGCGCAAAGGGCGGCAAGAGCGGCACAAAAACGCTTGAAAAATTCGGCGAGGATCTGACCGAAAAGGCAAAGAAGGGCGGCATTGACCCGGTAATCGGCAGAGAGGACGAGATTAACCGTGTTATTCAGATTTTATCACGAAGAACCAAGAACAACCCTTGCCTTATCGGTGAGCCTGGCGTCGGCAAGACAGCCGTTGCTGAGGGACTTGCACTGAGAATTGCAAACGGCGATGTGCCGGATTTGCTCAAAAATAAAAGAGTGTTTGCGCTTGATTTAACAGGTATGGTCGCAGGCTCGAAATACAGAGGCGACTTTGAAGAACGCATAAAGGCGGCAATGGACGAGGTCAAGAATGACGGCAACATCATTCTCTTCATTGATGAGCTTCACACCATTATCGGCGCAGGCAGTGCCGAGGGCAGCGCAGATGCGGCGAATATTCTGAAGCCTGCGCTTGCAAGGGGCGATTTGCAGGTTATCGGCGCAACGACAATAAACGAATACAGAAAGCACATTGAGAAGGACGCGGCGCTTGAAAGACGTTTTCAGCCCGTTACGGTCGGCGAGCCGACAACGGAGGAGACCGTACAGATTTTAAAGGGTCTGCGTGACCGCTACGAAGCGCACCACAAGGTATCAATCCCCGACGAGGCAATCGAAGCCGCAGTCGATTTGTCGTCAAGATATATTACAGACCGCTTCCTGCCCGATAAGGCTATCGACTTAATAGACGAGGCTGCATCAAAGGTTCGCCTGAGAGCGCACACTCAGCCGACAAGCTTAAAAGAGCTTGAGGACAGAATCAACAGACTTGAGCAGGAGAAATCAGCCGCAATTAACGCACAGAAATTCGAGCAGGCTGCAAAGCTGCGTGACGAGCAGAACGAGGCAAAGTCACAGCTTGAAAAGGCGAAGGACGAATGGAAGCAGGACACCGACAATTCCTCGGGAACAGTCACCGAGGAGGACATCGCAAACATCGTATCGCAGTGGACGGGAATCCCTGTTTCAAAGCTCACGCAGGAGGAAAGTCAGAAGCTGCTCAATATGGAGGAGATACTCCACAAGAGAGTTGTCGGACAAAACGAGGCTGTTGACAGTGTTGCAAGGGCAATCCGCCGAGGCAGAGTAGGACTTAAGGACCCGAAAAGGCCGCAAGGCTCGTTCATCTTTTTAGGACCTACGGGTGTCGGCAAAACAGAGCTGTGCAAGGCGCTTGCCGAGGCTGTGTTCGGCGATGAAAACGCAATGATAAGGCTTGATATGTCCGAGTATATGGAAAAGCACACGGTGTCAAAGCTTGTCGGCTCTCCTCCGGGATATGTCGGCTATGACGAGGGCGGTCAGCTCACCGACAAGGTAAGAAGTCATCCGTATTCTGTTGTGCTGTTCGATGAGATTGAAAAGGCTCATCCCGATGTGTTCAATATGCTGCTTCAGATACTTGAGGACGGCAGACTTACCGACTCACAGGGCAGACTTGTCGACTTTAAAAACACGGTTATAATTATGACCTCAAATGTCGGCGCAAGGCTTATTACCGATGCAGAAAACGGCAGGCTCGGCTTTGCGTTCGAGGATAAGAACGGCGAAAATAAAGCCGAAAAGGAACACTCTGATGTCAAGGAGCTTGTGATGAGCGAGCTTAAAAAGGTTTTCCGCCCTGAGTTTTTAAACCGTGTTGACGATATTATCGTGTTTAACAAGCTTAATGAGAGCGAAATTGAACAGATAGCAGGCAATATGCTTGATAACCTTAAATCGCGCCTTAAGACGCTTGAAATAGATATAAGCTTCACTCAGGAAGCAGTCAAAGCCGTTGCAAAGGCAGGCTATGACCCTGTATACGGCGCAAGACCTCTTCGCCGTGCAATCCGCCAGCATATTGAGGATTCGCTGTCACAGCAGATTCTTGAAGAGAAAATCAAGGGTGGTGACAGCGTTATCTGCGACTGCAAGGATAACGACTTCACCTTTGAAACAACTAGCCATCTCCAATAAATACACATAACGCAAAGAGCCTGTCGGGGTTTCCGGCAGGCTCTTTGCGTTAGCTTGCATATGCAGGCTTAATCATTTGTTTTTGTACGCTTATAGGGTGTTTTGTCATTGGTTCTTCCGAGGATATAATCAACCGAGGTATCATAGTAGTCAGCAAGCTTTAGAAGGATATGAGTGGGTACATCGTTTTCCCCCGTTTCATACTTTGAGTAGCCTGTCTGTGACATTCCGAGCATACCTGCGATTTCTTTTTGCGTTAAGTCCCTGTCCTCCCGCAAATCTTTGATTCTTTTATACACCTTAATCACCAAAGCTATATTACAATAACCTGATTCAGGGTATTGCATTTTAACCTGAAACAGGTTAAAATGTATTTTGAGGTGATAATATCGATTTATACAAAGAAATTCTGTTTAAGTTATTGGAGGATGAAAATACCAAAATAATTATTCCTGACCTGCACATTGATTTGTCAGAGATAATTGAAATGAAGTGCTATAACACGCTGAATAAAATCAAAGAGATAGTGCAGAATGATTCACTCAATGACAAAGATTGCTTTATGAAAATTGAAATGATTATTCTACAACTTGAAGAGTTAGGTTCTGATGGCGGTTTTCGTCACGATTTTGGGTAAAACTGTTATAAATTTAATCGATAGCTTGATTATCAGTCATTTCTTAGCTATAATTAATTTCAGGTTTGATTTGCCGTATCAACTATAACGCAGAATTTATACCGCTTAACCGAAAGGACAATCAAATGAAAACAATAGTAATCTACAATTCACAAACAGGCTTTACAAAGCAATATGCGCAGTGGATAGCGCAGGAGCTTCAGTGCGACAGCATAAGCCTTCAGAGGATAAACGAAATAGCCTTGAGCGAGTTTGACACGATAATCTTCGGCAGCTGGTGTCACGCAGGAAGAATAAAAAAGCTCAACCGGGTTTTTGATGAGCTTAAAAAAGATGCCAACAAGAATTACATTGTCTTTGCCGTTGGCGCTTCGCCGATGAACTCACCCGATGTTGAAAAGACAATGGAGCAGAACATACCGAAGAACAGTATTGTCAAGGGCTTTTATTTTCAGGGCGGCTTGAATTACGAGAAAATGAATCTGTCGTCAAGAGCGATGATGAAGCTGTTTTCAAGTATGCTGAAAAAGAAAAAGGACGCTACCGAGAGCGAAAAGAAAATGGCGGAAATGGTAAGCCGCTCATATGATATTTCAGATAAAAGGTTTATTGTGCCGCTGGTTCGCTATGTTCATAGTCTGAAATAAGTAATATTTTACTTAAATTAAACAATTTAAGTCAGGGAATTTTTGATTTTTACAGAAAAACTGTTGCATTTTCAAAAAAGAATGATACAATTAATATAGTAAGATAAGGAGGTGCTATTCACAATGGCATATATTATTAGTGATGATTGTATTGCTTGCGGCGCATGCGAGGCTGAGTGCCCTGTTGGTGCTATTTCAGAGGGCGACGGCAAGTATGTTATCGACGCTGACGCTTGCACAGAGTGCGGCTCATGCGCAGACACATGCCCGGTAGGCGCTCCTGCTCAGGAGTAATAGTACATATCTGTACACAAAAATGGGACAGTCGGCTGACTGTCCCTTTTATTTTTGTATTTTATTTTTCAACCACAGGTATCGGCGTATCGTCGTATTCGTCAATATGGTCGAGGTAATACTTCGTGTCCTTCCGCATATCGCCCGACAGCATCCAGACCGCAAATATATTCGGCAGCGCCATACAGGCATTGAGAATATCGGCGATATTCCATACAACATTAACCGCGAGAAGCGGAGCAACGGCGAGAACAACAAGCCACACAACTCTGTAAACAGGGAGAGCCTTTAAGCCGAACAGATAAACGATACAACGCTCAGCATAATATGACCAGCCGAGAATCGTTGAATACGCAAACGTAACAATGCCGACAACTATTATGATAACTCCGATATACGGAATCTGACCAAACGCGGCGTGCGTAAGCTTTTCTCCGTCAATCTGGAAGGTATCAATAGAAGGGTTGGCAATGCAGCTGCTTACGATTACAAGACCTGTCATAAGGCATACAACAACCGTGTCCCAGAATGTACCGGTTGAAGATACAAGAGCCTGCCTTACAGGGTTTCGGGTTTTTGCGGCAGCCGCAACAATAGGAGCTGAACCCATACCCGATTCATTAGAGAACAAGCCTCTCGCGATACCGTATCTGCATCCCATCATAAGGGCTGTGCCCATAAAGCCGCCTGTAACAGCCTTGATTGAAAACGCCTCGCTCAGAATCGCCTGCACAGCCTGACCGAGATACTGCCAGTTATAGCAGAGTATGTAAACACAGCCGCCCACATATAAAATTGCCATAATCGGAACGAGCTTTTCACATACTCTTGATATTGACTTAACGCCGCCGAACAGAACTATACCCGTCAGCAAGGCGGCGCCCAAGCCGCACAAAAGCGGAATAACCGGAAGAGTAAGTCCGAATACGTTAAAATTAAGAGCATTGTTCGGGTCAAAGGTCTCGGAAAGTATACCGGATATAGCATTTATCTGAACTCCGTTACCTATACCAAAGGCAGCCAGAGCGGCAAGCACCGCAAATATAATGCCCAGCCACTTCATATGCAAGCCTCTTTCGAGTGCATACATTGCGCCGCCGACCATAGAGCCGTCCTTTGTTTTTACTCTGTACTTAACGCCTATAAAGGACTCCGCGTATTTTGTCGCTATGCCCAGCACGCCTGTTATCCAGCACCAGAACACGGCTCCGTAGCCGCCAAGTGCTATCGCCGTACCCACGCCGATAATGTTACCTGTTCCTATTGTAGACGCAAGAGCAGTTGTCAGCGCCTGAAACTGACTGACATCGCCGGAGGAATCAGGGTCCTTTGTAACGGAAAGCTTAATTGCCTTTGGCAGCTTTCGCTGAATAACGCCCGTTCTGATTGTCATAAAAATATGCGTGCCCAGCAGAAGAATTATCATCGGCCAGCCCCACATAAAATCGTCAATCACCCCGACGATTTGTTCAAAAATTTCCAATTTTACCACCTCAAACTTTATTTTACGTATATAGTTATCCGTCCTGTTTCAAGACGGCATTATCGCCTGAAATTCAGATTAGAGTTTGGAGATTTACGTTTTCTGTTATTAACTCAAAACTCAAAACTCAAATAAATCACCAAGGCTTAATCGTTGCGGTAAGCTCCGTAACGCTTTTCATACCCTTTTTGTCAAGGTAATCGTTAAGACCCTTGCAAATTTTTATCGGCGCGTACGGGTCGTTGAAAAATACTGTTCCTATTTGCAGTGCGTCCGCTCCGGCTATGAGCATTTCAACAGCGTCCTGCCAGGTTGATATGCCGCCCATTCCGATAACGGGTATTTTCACCGCATTTTTTACCTGCCATACCATTCTGACCGCAACGGGGAATACAGCCGCACCGCTCATTCCGCCCGTGTTATTCTTAAGTATCGGTCTTGCGGTGTCAATGTCAATTCTCATTCCCGTGAGCGTGTTTATCAGCGATACTGCGTCTGCGCCCTCGGCTTCTGCGCTTTTCGCAATCTCGGCAATATCGGCGACATTCGGCGAAAGCTTTACGATAAGCGGCTTTTTGCAGTGAGCCTTTACTTCCCTTGTAATATTCCCGACAGACTGACAGGACGTGCCGAAGGCTACTCCGCCGTGCTTTACATTCGGGCAGGAAATGTTAAGCTCTATCATATCAACTGCGCTGTCCGAGAGCTTCTCAGCCATTTGGCAGTAATCCTCAACGGTGTTTCCTGCAATATTTGCAATCACCGCCGTGTTCTGCTGCGAAAGCCACGGCAGATCCTCTTCAATAAAATGGTCTACTCCCGGATTCTGAAGTCCGACAGAGTTTAAAATGCCCGAGCTGCACTCCGCAATTCTCGGCGGCGGATTGCCGAGCCTCGGCGCAAGCGTGATTCCCTTGCACGAAATTCCTCCGAGAGCCTCAAGCGGATAAAACTCGCTGTATTCGCGGCCGAAGCCAAAGGTTCCCGATGCGGCTATAAGCGGATTATTGAGCTTAACTCCGCAGATATTAACAGATAAATCAGCCATTCCAAACTACCTCCTCTGCGTTGAAAACAGGGCCTTTCCTGCAAACGTGGGTGTATTCCTCTTCCCCGCTGCCGTTCTTCGTTTTGCAGGCGCACACAAGGCAGGCTCCGATTCCGCATCCCATTCTTTCCTCAAGCGACACCTGACACGGCTTGCCGTTTTCCCTGCACAAAGCCGCCACAGCCTTGAGCATCGGAGTAGGGCCGCAGGCGCAAACCTCGTCAACCTTATCTATAATTTCCTTTAAAGCGTCCGTTACAAAGCCGTGAATACCATAGCTGCCGTCATCGGTTGTAACGATGGTTTCACAGCCTGCCGACTTGAAATCGTCGCACAGTATTACTGCGTCCTTATTCGCAAAGCCGAGTATAGCGTATGACTTATCTGCCTGCTTTGCGCTGTAAAGCATCGGCGGTGTACCTATTCCTCCGCCTATAAAGGCGTAGGTTTTGCCCTTTTCAATGTTAAAGCCGTTACCGAGCGGAGCTATAACATCAAGCATATCGCCAACCTTCGCCTGCGACAGAATTTCAGTCCCCTCCCCTTTCAGTCTGAAAACGATTCTTATGCAATCGTCTGAAACATCACAAACCGAAATAGGGCGGCGCAGAGTTTTTCCCGGCACTGCAATATGCACAAACTGCCCCGGCTTTGTTATTTTTGACAGCTCTGCATTTTTAATCCGGAAATCGAAAATTCCTTTTGCAAGCTCCTTTTTTTCGACAAGCTCAAAGAGCTGTGCGTCGTATTTCTTCATTTTCCTCATCCTCTCGCTTTATTTATGTGGTTATCCACTTTAGTAAGCTAAACCTTAATTTAGTTTGGAGTTGCGGCTTTACCGCAGAGTGAAGAGTGGAGAGTGGAGAGATGGTTGTCGCCGCAAGCGGCTCTTTGAATTATGAAATGTGTGACAACTACTGTCACCTAAAACGAGGTTTAGGAAATACTCATAAGTGTTCCTTCTTGAGCCGATAAATGCAATGCTCTATTCTGATTTTGTAGAGCATTGCAGTAGCTGCATCTATCCCGGAACGGTCAAGACCGTTCCCTACGACCTCGTT